>JAEZYU010000019.1 GCA_023418915.1 Bacillota bacterium | reverse complement strand
CCGGAATCGTAATAACCTCGGTCAAGTGCTATCTCTGATGGGGCATGACCAAATAAACCAATGTGCTTCTGCAGTGCATCATTCACCAAAACTTTGTCGCAAGGATTGCCTTTATACAGTTGGTAGCTTGTTACGATTCCGCTTTACATCTCTTGTATTTGAAGCTTGTATCCGAACTCCACACGCTTTCCAAGCTTCCCTTTGACAACTCGACATTTGGGGGCGAAATACTTGCTTCAAACACACATTATTCAAGGTTTTCAAGGATCTCTTGTCAGGTGAAACTAATTATTTGTTCCTGGACAAAAGCTTTTTATACGTTCCATCAACAAGAGCAGCGCCAACCGGCGCAGTTATAATAATTGAAAGAATTGCCACAGTCAAAACAATATCTCCGCAAGAAAGTCCCATTGCTAAAGGCAGCCCACCTATGGCTGACTGTCATCAAATGTTCCACAGTAACTAGCAGAAATGAAACCGAAAGAATAATTATAACCTTCCCAGTGTCTTTGATATGCACTTTTGTAAACATCAGCGATAAAGCAAGCCCAGCTATAACTCCTCCTAATAATCCAAAAGTAATTGAAGTAGGAATGGTCAGAAAATGGGCTGGTGTAATAGCACTATTTTGTGTCAGTCCGGTAAAAACAGTGAAAAGAGCAATAACAAACACATCATCTACCGAAGCTCCAGCCATTATCATTTGAGGGATGCTCTTTTTTCTTCCATATCCATTTTCCATTAACTTAAGCATTCTTGGCACAATGACCGCCGGAGAAACTGCTGCAATAGCAGTTCCAATAATAGCAGCCTCTAATACGGTTATCCTAAAAAGCAAAGGCGCAAAAACCCGCATTCCGATTATCTCAAAGCAGGCAGGGACAAAGCACATGAGTATTGCCGGACGGCCAACCCTTTTGAGATCCTCAATATCAAGATTCAGTCCCGCCCGTGTTAAAATAATGATTAGAGCAATCTGCCTCAAGTCTGCAGATATGTCTAAAATCGAAGAATCGAGCAAATTCAACATATATCTTCCCAGTAAAATACCAGTTAACAGCATCCCTAGCAGTTTTGGAAGCTTAAGCTTTTCAAAAACTTTTCCTATCGCCATACCACATAGGAATAATAGAGCAAGTGATAACAGCATGTTCATCTCTCCAAACTTTTCGCAAAAAATAAAAAGCCAATGATCCTGTGATTTACAATCACAGAAGTCATCAGCTCTATGAGCGGTTTTGGTAAAACCAAGGGAGAACTTCATTCCCACATTGCATATTACTATAAACAATAAAAAAATAGTCAATAACGCTTACAGAAGTTACAGTACCTGCCTAACCTCATAATAAGTGTCTAAGTGTCGTGCCAGGCACCATACTAAATTCTCGGGATAATAGTTTGTATTCTCTTGAGTCTTGGGGCCAGCAGCAATACTACAAACGGAGTCAGTGCGATCGGTGCGACATCGGCGATACCTATCCAGGTCACACAATACCAGTAGCTGAGGCCAGTGAAAAATGACAGCGACAAGCTCGTCGTTAAAATCATCAGGCATCCGAAAAGAATCGACCAGAATAGTGATTTCCATATGAATTTAGCCTTCTCTGCCACTAAATCATCAAGTGTCTTTGACCTCATCATAACGAAAGCAGGCAGCGCTGCACTAAGACCAACTGTGATCCCGTCAGCCAGCAGAGTGTGAGGAGCAATGAAGTAGCCTCCAAGAAGCGACCATACCAAGGTTCCTATATAGCCGGCAAAAAAACCTGTAACAGGTCCGAAAAGAAAACCGATCGCTACGATAATGAAAGCAAAGGTCCTGAAATGAACTGCGCCCGGTATAAGCGGGATCGGGCTGCCATATGCCCATAATACTCCGGTGAGAACACCAAAGATCACGAAAAAGATGATGTTTACAAAGGTTAGCTTCTTTTTTACTGCCGCCATGTTATACGCCTCCTAATAGTTTGTTTTTGCAAAAGCAGATATTATATCCAAGAGCTCCTTGACAGCGTAGTCAAACAGCCTTTTGCCCTTTTCAGCCGTAGCAAAGGTCGGTGCCCCAATAACGCCGCTTTTTGTTACGTCGCTCGTTTTCCAGCCGGCATTGTAAGGTCCGAACACCGTGACATAATCATTGTCCCTCAGGCACTCCACTGGGTCCTCGTCAACCGCAAGCTCCATATGCACGCTTTCAGGTCTTGCATAAAGCATCAGCGAGGTCTCAAGCTCGCAGGCATGAAAAACGCCGTAGGTACCGGATTCCTTCAAGCCGTCAAGACCTTTGTTCCAAAACGGGGTGAACCACCAGTCAAAGACAAATACATTCATGTCAAAATCTATCCTCAGATCACGGCTTATCATATTGAGCATGTCCGTGTTGCCTCCATGGCTGTTTAGAAGCACCAGCTTTCTAAAGCCGCTCCTGGCGATTGCTTTAGCGATATCATAAAGCATTGAATAGTAGGTCTGTGTTCCAAAGGTAAGTGTTCCGGCAAATCCCATGTGCTCATTGCTCTTTCCAATACACAGCTGTGGTGCGAATATCAGACAGCCCTCTTCAAACTTTTGTGTTTCAACAAACATATCGATCAGTTTGGACAGTATGATTGAATCCGTTCCTACCGGCAAGTGAGCTCCATGCTGCTCCGTAGCTGCAGTTGGCAGAAACACGATGGATGTTTCCTTGTTAATCGCTGCAATTTCATCTCTGGTAAGGTTTTCCCATTTTACGACCATAGTCGGCAACCTCCAATTTATAGATTATTAAAGCGGAATATAAAACAGGTATTGCATAATTGCCGTTATTACAGTGGAAATTATAGTAACCGTTATAAACAGAGCGTCCAGCCTTGAAGACCTGACGGCCTTGTAAGAAGTCCTTCTGACCTTAAAATCCAGCTTGTAGTAATGCATCGCAAGCGATATCGAATGCCCCTTCCCCAGCACGCGGAACAGCAGCGGCAGCGACACTATGACATAGTTCTTCATTTTTGCTATGGCGCTGCACTTGTCAACCTCAAGTCCCCGTGAGCTTTGAGCTTCCATTATAGTGGAAAATTCCTTGATTATTATCGGTATTATCTGAAATATAAGGCCAACTCCAAATGCGACCGCATATGGTACCTTCCATGAACGCAATCCAAGTATGATCTGGCTGAAATTGGTTGAAAGTATCACTGTGTAAAATGCTGAGATCATTAAAAATATCCTTATGGCAAATACGCCGCCCTTGTAAAAGTCGAACCACTCCAGACTGAAGGTATATTCCCGTCCAAATACCGTGTACGAATCACGGAGTATCGATGGACCGTCATTTATCTGAAACATCCCAAGTATGAGCCATAAAAGGATAATGAAGATCAACAATACCTTTATTCGTTTCAGAAGTTCTATCATATACTTCCCGATATGACTCGTCACCCAGACAGCCACAAATACTGCAAGCAGGAAAACCAGCGCCGCTCCGGTCTTAAGAAACGAAGTCAGCACAGACATGATTATGAAAAACAAAAATTTCGAACGGGGGTCCAGTTTGTGTAAAAAGGAATCCAGTTCAACATATTGTAAAAAATCGCCCATATTTTTACTCCCGTGTTTTTTCTAAGCTATAAGCTCCATGACCTCCTGAACCAACGATTCAACGTCACAGCAAATTTTAGATAATCCCAGCTGCTTTGATAGAACCGCAACAGGTGGAAGAGCAATGTTTATTTGCTCAAACAGCTCCTCGCATGATACAAGCGCTTCCTTTGGTGCCTGTGTAAGCTTCAGTCCCTCGTTGAGGATCAGTATCTCATCTGATATCTTGAATACAAGCGGTATTTCATGACTTATTACGATTACCGTTTTACCGCTATCTGAAAGCCGCCTTATTATATCCTCAAGCTTGTTTTTCAAGCTTAGATCCATCCCCAGAGTTGGTTCGTCAAAAATAACGACCTCGGCAGACGAGAAAAGAACGGACAATATCGTCAGCAAGTGCTTCTTTCCCATGGACAGGTTCACCGGCAGCTCATCCTTGTATTCCAGCAGTCCATACTGCTCCAGAACCTCAAGAGCCTCTTTCTCACTGAAGCTTACTCCTTGCGCTCTTGCGCAAAAGGTAAGCTCCTTGAATACGGTTTCTTCGAACAGCATATGCTCCGGATGCTGGAAGACCAGAATAATATCCTTACTGATTTGTGCTACTGATCTGCCGGCAGTTTCGACGCCTTTATATTTTACAGTTCCCTTAGTCGGCCTGTACAAGCCATTGAGGTGCTTTACGAACGTGGTCTTTCCAGAACCGTTTTGTCCAAGTATCGAGACGACCCTTCCCTTTCCGAATCCGGCATCGACATCAACCAGAGCCTTGAAGCCGTCAGAAAACGTTTTGCATATGCCTTCGGCAATAAGGATATGGTGTGTATCGCTTCTCTTAGGCAGCAGCTGATCGGATATACTTGTTTGCCTTGGTTTGCCGGCAAGCAGGTTGGATAAAACACACTTTGCGTCTTCCAGATTGTAAAAATGGTCCAACTCTTTAACTCTGTGTGAAAGCTCCCGATAGATCTCTACCTCCTGCGGAATTGTCACACCCAGTCTCTGTTGTACCTCAAAGTCCTGAAAGAATTCATCCCTTCCGCCGTCGAAAATGACCATTCCATTTTCCAATCCGATCACATGGTCCACAATGTCACTGCACCAGTCAAGATTATTATCGATAATAATAGTACACTGCCCGGCGGCCCTCAGCTGCCTAAGGACAGACTGTATCAGCTTTTTTCCGTTTGGATCGAGTGAACTGACCGGCTCATCCATGATTAGTATGTCAGGGTACATGGCAAGCACCGAGGCGATACAGACTGCCTGACGCTGTCCACCGGAAAGCGTTGCGACCGAACGCCGCCTGAGATGCTGAATATTGAGCAGATCCAGGACATATTCCAACCGCTCCGACACCTGCCCGCTTTCAACTCCCATGTTCTCGATGCCAAAAGTAATAGCATCCTCTACTCCATAGCCGAACAGCTGGTTTTCAGGAGACTGGCTCACAACTGATATACCGGCAGACTGTCCCAGATCGAAGGTTCCTTCATATTCACCCGACGGCATAAGGTTAGGAATGACACCGCTCAGAATACTTACAAGCGTAGACTTTCCGCAGCCGCTTGGACCGACGATCGCAGTCACTTCCTGTTCGTTTATACCAAAGCTCACCTGCCTTAGAACAGGTTCGGAATCTGAATTGTATTTATAGCTTATGTTATTTATATGAAAGCTCAATTTTCTATCTCCTCTATTCCGCTGGGTTTTACCTATTCCGCTGGGTTTTACCTATTTCGCCGGGTTTTACCTATTCCGCTGGGTTTTACATATCTGGTGAGTCTCCTCTATTCCGCTGTGCTTCAGCTATCTGGTGGGTTTCACCGGAAATACCGGCAGCCTCTCAATGAATATGATGTCTTTGCGCTTAGCTGAATCACCCTCTGCCAGGATCGCAGCCTTGCCGGCTAAGATACCCCCTGCCTTTTTTACCAGCGACTCCATGGCTTTGATTGATTCACCGGTACTTATAACATCATCTACTATCAAAATCCTCTTTCCCTTAATAAGCTCGCTTTCTTCCCTTTCAAGACACAAAATCTGCTTTTCTTGTGTAGTGATCGAATAGACTTCCGTAACGAAGGGTTCTGTCATATACGGCTTTATACTTTTCCTGGCTACGAAATAACGCTTCATCCCCAGTAAATGTGCAAGCTCTTGAACAAGCGGAATACCTTTGGCCTCAGCTGTTATGAGATAATCGACCTGGGGTATGCGGTTCCTCAGCTCTTCGGCTGCACGTATCACCAGCTCTGAATCCCCAAGTATCACAAAGCTTGCGATTTCCATCGTATCGGTGATTCTGACGATAGGTAGTTTTCTTTCAAGACCAACAACCTTTAGGTCATAATAACGCATACATTTCGCCCCCCGAGTAATCAGACCAGGTATGATGTCTCGTTTGCCGGCAGCGTATGTCATAAAAAAAAGACATGAGATGGTGTTCTCTGTCTATAGAAATACGACAAATAGTCTGAACACCATAGCGTAGGCAATTTACGGCTGCCACGTAGAAACATCCACACCTTATCTGTGGTTTTATATGGTTTGCTAATTTATTCTTCATTTTTCGATTTTTTTTTACAAATGAATTATATCATGGCATTGTCACTTAATCAATAAATGAAATAGATCTATTTCTGGCAAAATAAAGCGGTAATATGTGTGAATGGCAAAGTGTTACCTGCTATCAATCGATACTTAACTTCGCTATCTCTTTTGTGCTGCAATAATATCTCTCAGTATCGACTGATCGACCTTATGCTCAAATTGCAGGTAAGCGTCATCGTTTTTAACCATCAGGTTATGGTCTTCAAATATCTGTTCCATCTTTTTACGAGGCAGCACATTGCTGTTCCATGCCAATACTATAATTCCATTTGGCTTTAGAACCTCCAGCCATGAGCTCAAGCAAGAATTAAGCAGTTCGGCGGGGTTTCGCGTCAATGATGACTGTTTCTCATTTGTGACATTGCCATGTTGAACTCCGTAAGGCAGGTCCCCAACAATAATATCAAAAATGTTCTTTTTGTAATACCTGTTGGCATACAGAGAATTACCTGCAATTAATTCTATTGTTTTTGTACTTTTACTCTTAAAATCTTCCTTTGTCCTGGCAGTCTTAAAAGTATGCCTTAAGGCCGAAAAGGATTTGTTTGGTCCGGATAGCTTCATAGCTGCATACTCAAATTTATATCTAGCCGTTTCCAGGAATCTCTTAACAAAATGATAGGCCTCATTCACCACAGTATCACTAATCTCAATACCATATACATTATAGCCTTTTATTAGCCCCTCATATAAGGTTGTTCCCTTGCCGGCAATAGGATCAAGTAATTGTATATCTTCACTATTGCTTTGTGAGTAAAAAGCAATATTTATCATCATTCTAGTAAAAATTTCATTGGTCTTTCCGGTATATTTCAATATGGTGCTGATGCTGTCATCGACAAAATTTTCATTCATTTTATTAATAGGCCTGAAAAATAATTCGTCATTGATGTTTTCTATTTTAAACAAAGCATAAACAAAAGATAAATCAGAGATAATTCTTATATCTGATTGAGTCAGCTCATTGTCTGTTTGAAAGGTCAAATAATCTATTCCATAGATATTTTGGTGCTGCACATTTTCATATGCTGTCGATAATTTCTGTGCAGCAATGTTAAACTCTGAGATCGATAGCTTTAATGATGTTTCAAAATACACCCTGTTATGGCCTGGATTATATAAAACCGCATAGATCATATTCTATATCTCCGGATTAGTTTAAATATTGTGTCCCCTTAATTATAACGCATCTTTCAAAAAAAATTTACGCTTGTAGATATTTTTCAACGGAATATCTATCCACTCAAGCTTCTACGGCGCAATATCTATCCACTCAAGCTTCTACGGCGCATGTATATATACCTGCTCAGCTGTGAAAAAGCCGTCCTTTATAACAGTATCATCAATGTTATCCTTTGTAACAAGCTGCGGCAGGTAGACCTTATACCGGACATTTGCTGACCCGTTCGACATTTCTTTACAAGGACCGATGTCTTCACCCTTCGCCATCTTTACAGCAACCTCTGCCGCTCCTTCCGCAAGGATATCAATAGGCTTGTAAACCGTACAGCCCTGTGTACCTTCGACTATTCTCCGACAAGCACCAAGTTCGGCGTCCTGTCCTGTAACAAACACTGTGCCTGCAAGCCTGTTTTCGCTCAAAGCAGTTACAGCGCCCTCTGCGAGCTGGTCATTCGCAGCAATGATAGCATCCACCTTTTGTCCGTTGTTCAGGAACTTACTCACAAAATCATAAGAGCCTTCGTCACGCCAGGCATCTATCCAGGTCTCACCTGCGATATTTATTGCGCCTTTGTCAATAAGCGGAATGAGTACGCTGTAGTATCCATCATTTAACATGGAGGAATTGTTATCCCTTCGCGAACCATTCAGAATAAGATAATTCCCCTCAGGCACTTTTTCCGTTGCGGATATTCCCATCAAACGGCCTACTTCCGTGTTATCGAAAGATATGTAAAAGTCAACATCGACATCTCTTATCATGCGGTCATATGCAATCACCTCCACATTGCGGCTGTGCGCATATTTTACAAGATCCTTGAGGCTGTCTTTGTCATAAGCGACAATCACGAGCACGTCCGCCCCCTGATTGATCATTTCAATACCGATCTCTCCCTGACGGCTGCTGTCCTCATAAGCATTTTTCACAATGACCTCCGCCCCCAGGTTTTCCGCTTTTGCTACAAATATATCTCTGTCCCGCTGCCACCTTTCAACAGTCATCGTTTCATAGATAAAGCCTATTTTCAGCTCGTTATCTTCTTTAAAGGATGGCTTGTCAGTACTGCAGCCGTATAAAAACATAAAGAGCACAGTCAATGACAAAGCAGCTATCCTCTTCATAGCACACCTCCCTTGGATGCTTTTGGAATCCGCACCATTGGTGATAATCCTTCCTGTATCTGCTTTTGATAGTCTGTCGGAGATATACCCTCATGCTTTTTGAATAATTTACTGAAATAATTAGGATCGCTGTATCCTGACATATAACAAATTTCTTTGATAGTATATCTGCTTTCCATCATCAGTTTTTTGGCATTTTCAATTCGGACCGATGTTAACCTTTCAATGAAATTCTCGCCTGTTTCGTTTTTATATAGACGGCTTAAATACTGGGGGCTGATATGCAGTTCCTTCGATATCTCATCCAGATTCAAGTCCTGGCTAAACCTCTCATTAATCAGCATATTAGTCTGTTCAACTATTTTACTGATATTGCATTTTTTTCTGACACTTATTTCATATGCTATATGCCTTATCTCTTCTGTACATATCTGCTCAAACTCTTCATTGGACTTGCAGCCTAGTATCTTCTTTATATAGTAGCCGGGCTCGATATTATCGCTTATGCCATTTTCCGTCGCAATACGCCGGACCGCTGCCATCATTTCTATAATTCTGTAATGAATGTTCTCCTGTTCAAATAAATTGGGGTATTTGCGAAAGATATCGGACAAAATTGTCAGGCATCTCTGAGCATCACCGTTTTCCAGACCGATTAGCAGCTTATGCTCATATGTCACGATTTCATAACCCACGTCGTAAATATTGGGAGCAATGTCATCTATATGGACTATCTTAGCATCTTCATTACAATTGAGAGCTTTTAACGCTTCCTGATAAGATATCATAATATCCTGGTCATTATGGATTCTTCCTATACCTACCTTGATTTCAATACTGTATTTTTCCTCCAATAATTGCGTGATATCCTCTATGCAATTTATTGACTGTACTCTCTGCTGATACAGATCATCAATGCTTTGGGCAGCATAAACGACTACCCTGTCCAACATAACCGGGCCTATTATACACTTACACCTGTATTTCAAATTGTTTTTCAGAATAGCATAAATTTCCTGATTATCAAGACTAACACCCAATTTTGCTTCGTAATTGCTGCTTTTGCCTCTTTTGCTGAACGTCAGAACAAAGACGAAGCCCGTATCATTGTTTATATCAAAAAATTCTTTTTTATACTTGCTGATATTTATGTTTTGAACCTGTGCAAAAAGAAGTGAATAAATGAAGCTATGCTCTACGGCAGAAAGCATCTTTTCGATCCTCTCCTTCGCCTCAAGCTCCCATCTGTATTTACGCCTTTCATCATCGAGCTGGTCTGTTATCCTTTGCAGAGTATCTACCAGTCTTTCCTTTTTGACCGGTTTTATCAGATATTCACTGACTCCCAGTTCAACAGCCTGTTTTGCATATTCGAAGAATTCATAAACAGATACTATAACTATCTTTACATCGTTATGGACTTTCTTTATTTCCTTAATTGCATCAAGGCCGTTTATGCCCGGCATCCTAATATCCGTCAGTATAATATCCGGCTTTATCGTCAGCGTTTTTTCGATCGCTTCTCTTCCCGATCTTGCTGTCTCGATAATCCTTATGTTACTGAATTCTTTTTCAACTATATGCCGTACAGATTCTATCATTATCTGTTCATCATCACATACCATAAGGCTATACACAACAATCACCACCTTTATCTGTCTGTACCTTCAGCGATATTGAATCAATCTCAAATTCCGACTGTGAATCACAGGGTATCTTTAAAATAACCTTTGTACCCCAGCCCGGAGCACTCTCAACTTCAACTGCATCTTCGCAGTTAAAAAACAGCCTCAGCCTCTGCACTACATTAGATATTCCTATTCCTGTCATATGCCCGGATATTTCGCTTTCGAACCTCTGGCATTTTAATATTTTTTGCCTGGTTTCTTCGTTCATCCCAGCTCCGTTGTCCTGCACACTCATTTTGACTACAGCATCACTTTTTTCAAGCGAGATTTTTATTACACCGCCGCTTTCCATGTTCCCTATACCATGGATCGTGGCATTCTCCACCAGCGGCTGGATGATCAGAGGCGGAACTTCAATATCAAGCAGGCTTTCGTCGATGTCATATTCAAATCTCATTATATCTCCGAAGCGCACAAAAAACAGATCCTCGTACGCCCTTATTGTATCGATTTCGTCCTTGATCCTGACCTTTCTGTTCAGGCTCTTGACATTGTATCTGAATATCTTTGCCATATTGTCAAGAAAGGTTGTGGTCCTGTCTGCTCCTTCGATCGTTGCCAGCTGAACCCCTGCATTTAATGTATTGAAAAGAAAATGAGGATGCATTTGCATCTGAAGCGCCTTCATTTCCGCATCCACAAGCAATGACTGCATCCTCAGATTTTCTATCTGCTGTTCTAAAAGCTGTGATTCTGTGTCAGCCTTGTTGTGCAGTTCTCTTATGTAATTCCTGATGCTGTGCTTCATCGAATTAAATGCGTTTGCCATTATGCTCAGCTCATCCTGTGAATACACCTCGACATCCTCTGCGTCGAAATTGCCCTTTGACATCTCCTCTGCCGAATGCGCAAGCTTAATTATAGGTTTTGTCATATTATAGGTCAGATAGGAAATGACAAGCATATTAAGCAATATTACAGATATAATAAGGATCAGATTTGATGTCCGCAGCTTGTTAAGATTCTCCGACATGCTGAGATATTGAGTGGTATTGATGTTTAAAATGCTCAGATTCAGGCGGTCAGTATATGTCCTTATATATCCGGTTATTCGGTTCGCTTCAGCATATCTGGCAATATACTCATCTGCATTATCGGTTCTTTTAGCCTCCACAGCCGCTTCCGTTTCCTTGAAATACGAATCTGCCATATATGCGATATCCTTGTATATCAAATCATTCTGGCTGTATATCCCGTGCAGCTCGAAAAACATGCTCTGCGCCTTCTCACTGAAAATTTCCTTATACTTGTAGTAATTAAGCAAACTGTCAGATTCAGAGGTTACAAGGTAATTCGTCAGGTTGGTATTTACATTATCCATATCGCTGAGGAAATTTTCTATCTCAACATTGGCGGCAAACATTTCATCCATCTTCTCTATTATGTTGCTCGATAATCCCAGAATAAATATGCTCGCAGCACTGGTCAAAACCATTGTCAGAACAAAAACGGCAATGATCCTGGATTTTATGCTGTTGAACATTCTGCCCCAAAATTTTTTCATGACTCGTCTACCTTTTAAACTGTGAGGTGTCGCCTCGTTCCTTTTGATCGATATTTATGGCTGTATAGATATCTGTCGCAATGTTTATATAGCTTGGCTGAAATGAATCTCCGACACTTTCGCATAGTATTTCTACGCTCTTGTACCCCGCCCTATATCCATTTCTGTCCAATACTCCCAATACGATCCCTTTTCTGATATAATGCCTGATCTCATCCGTTATACCTGTGCCGACTATGACTACATCTCCTACCAGGTTGCGCTCTACAATTACGCGCGCTGCCGCTGCTGTATCCTTGGCGTTTGTGCAGAATATCACATCTACATCGGAGTGCTGTGTCAATATGTTTCTTGTAAGGTCCTCTGCTCCAAGCAGATCGCTGTTTCTGTATAAAGTACTCAGCAGATTTATCTTTTCCTCACTCTCAATTACGCTTGTTATGCCGCTCATCATGATATCACTTTGTGATGTTATAGTCTTATCGGTATCACTGTGTCCTGAATCCGATAATATCACCGCCAAATTTATCGGCAAGGACTTGTCCGATGCCTGAGATATCAGCTTTGCCGCCTTTACTCCATAATCGTAAAAGTTGTTTCCTACATACGAAAGCCTGTTGCTGTCTACGGATTCCACCACACCAACTACAATATGTATCCCAGATTTTGCTGCTCTATTAATCGCAACCGAATATTCAGCTGAATTTTTCCCGTTTACAATAATGCCGTCAACTCTGGATTTGTTTGCAATATTTACATACTCTACAGTTTTATCTATACTGTCCGGTTCAGATATCGGGTTGTATTCTATCGCTGCGTTATGCACTTTTCCAGCTTCAAATACACCTTCCTTATAGTCCTGCCAATAATCATCGTCTCCGGAATTTATTATCAATGAGAAATGATATCTCGGATTCTCGCCAAACAAATTTGCTGCGTTTTCTTCATAGACCCTATTGACCTTGTCGAAATAGTATGCAGCTGTTGACGCAGATGTAACCACCGTGGCAAACAGAAGGGCCAATGATATTTTCCACAGCCATTTCATTTCGTCACCCCCTCCAAACCAGACTGACAGCCTGTTTGAAATCCCTATTAATTATACCATATAAGGGATGCAAAAAAATAATTATGTATAACAAGGTGAAAGATCTACCCCACCTTTTCTTTAAACTAAAGTGTTATTACAAACATATGGGGCAGTTCTTCATCAGATTAAATCTGATTTAGAGAAAGCCCCATATCACACCCTTGTTAAGTCTAGCCAAGTCTGGATTTTGATTTCGAGTACATGTCAAATGCAACAGCAAGCAAAACAACCAGTCCTTTTGCGACAGACTGTAAAAAGACATTCAGGCCAATAATGGACATGCCATTGTTCATAACACCCATGATAAATGCACCTACAACAGCTCCCCATATAGTTCCTATTCCTCCGTATGCGGATGCACCACCTATAAAGCATGCACCTATGGCGTCAAGCTCAAAATTTGCTCCGACATTGGGATAGGAGGCCATTGATCTTCCTGCGGTAACTATGGCTGCCACCCCCGCTAAAAGCCCCATGTTCGAATACACCAGGAACATCATCTTTTTCGTATTGACCCCTGAAAGCTCAGCTGCCTTTATGTTTCCTCCCATAGCATAGATATGTCTGCCGGGTATGGTCTTGGTAGCTATAAACGTATAGATTGTGTATAGTGCGGCCAGCAAAATCAGCATTATGGGCAAACCATCATCCATTGCCAGCCAGTAAGCGAAGACATTAATAACAATAAAAAATGAAATAACCTTAACTAGAACCGACTTTAAAGACGCCACTTCATATCCGCGCATTTGCTTACTTTTCCTGTTTAATATCACAAACAATACATAGATGATGGATAATGCAATCCCTACAACAAGCATGGTCATATTCAGAAACTCCGGCTTGTTTTCCAGTTGCAGCAAATCGCCTATATGTAAAAAATCCCTTACGGTATTTGGTGCGATATCAGGGACCGAACCCGTTCCTATAGTTACATACAGACCCGAGAGCGGTAATGTCTTACCATTGAGTATTATGTTATTGATTCCCCGGAAAACAAGCATACCTGCAAGCGTTGTGATAAATGTCGGCACCTTGACATAAGCTATCCAAAAGCCTTGCCACAAGCCAGCTAAAAGACCGGTTATGAGGCTGATGATTATTGCAAGCCAGGAGGGTAAACCTACCGTCGTTGCCATAAAGCCTGACATAGCACTTACCAGAGCAACCAGTGAACCTACCGAAAGGTCTATATTACCACCTGTCAATATACAAAACATCATACCTATGGCAAGTATCAGCACATAGGCGTTCTGGCGCACCAGCATCGACACGTTTCTTGGCCAGATAAGCTTTCCGCCGGTTACGACTCCGAAAAATACCATAATGGCAACCAGTGCAAAAATCATCCCGTATTGTCGTATGTTACGGTTCATAAAATCCTTAATGCTGTTCATATATATCCCCCCTATCGCCCCGCTGAGCTTCTAATTATAATGGACATGATATCCTCCTGAGTTGCTTCGCTCGTTTTCATTTCTCCTACGACACGTCCCTCATTGATTATGTACAAGCGATCAGTGATCCCCAATATTTCAGGCAGCTCCGAGGAAATCATGACAACACATTTTCCCGCCTCTGCCAACTGTATGATTATCTTGTATATCTCATACTTCGCACCAACGTCGATTCCTCTTGTAGGTTCATCGAGTATAAGAACATCAGGAGACGCAAATATCCATTTGCTGAGCACCACCTTCTGCTGGTTTCCGCCCGATAGATTGCCCGCTTTTTGAAACACGCTTGACGACTTAATGTTGAACCGTTTTCTATAGTCCTTTCCCACTATGATTTCCTCATCTTCGTCTACAACAGATCCTCTCGTAATTGCTTTCAGATTAGCCAGCGTTATATTCTTTTTAATATCCTGTATATGTACAAGCCCCGCCGTTTTTCTATCTTCGGTAACATAGGCTATTGCATTGTCTATTGCCTGTCCAATGTTGCTGAGCGTTATCTCCCTGCCATCCTTGATAAGCGTCCCGCTGATCCTTTTACCGTATGCTCTGCCGAATACACTCATTGCAAGCTCTGTCCTTCCCGCACCCATAAGGCCGGCAAGTCCGACTATCTCTCCCTTTCTGAAGTACATGCTGACATCATCTATGACAACTCTTTCCTCATTAAGGGGATCATGAACGGTCCAGTTCTTGATTTCAAAACCTATCTCACCTATCCTTGCCGAATGCTTGGGGAAACGGTCCGTAAGCTCACGGCCTACCATCCCTTTTATTATTCGGCCTTCACTGACATGCTCAGTGTTGTCTAAAGTCTCTATCGTCTTTCCATCCCGCAGAACCGTTATGTTGTTTGCTATCTTTATAACCTCGTGAATTTTATGCGAAATCATTATACACGTCAAACCATGCTCTTTATTAAGCATTTTTAAGAGCTCGAGAAGGTGGTTGGAATCCTCATCATTGAGAGCTGCTGTCGGCTCATCCAGTATAAGCAGTTCGCAGTTTTTCGAAAGAGCCTTAGCTATCTCGACAAGCTGCTGTTTCCCAACACCTATGTTCCTTATCTGTGCGGTATGCTTTTCATTAAGCCCGACTTTTTTCATTAACTCGACAGCCTCTTTATTGGTTTCGTCCCAGTTTATCGCACCGTTCCTGACTCTTTCATTTCCCAGAAAAATATTCTCTGCAATTGTCATATAAGGGCTGAGTGCCAGCTCCTGATGGATTATGGCAATGCCCGCCGCTTCGCTGTCGCGTATGCTTTTAAACCTGCATTCTGACCCTTTGTAAATAATATCACCGGTATATGAACTGTATGGGTATATACCGCTCAGAACATTCATCAGCGTGGATTTACCGGCTCCGTTCTCTCCAACGAGAGCATGTATCTCACCCGTTTTCACTTTGAAAGTAACATTGCTGAGAGCGGTGACGCCAGGGAACTCCTTAGTGATATTCTCCATTTTAAGGATATATTCTGACATTGTCTGCTCCTTTATAACGCATTGATTTTTCTATCTCTTGTATTAAAAATGGCGGCAGCTATGCTGCCGCCATTTTGTTAATAAAGTTATTCTGCGTCCGGTATGTCAGATAACTTATAGTAGCTGCTGTCGACGAGCAGCTCTTTCCAGTTGTCAATGTTTGCAAACTTGATCTGACAATTGAATGAAGGAACTTCGATAACTCCGTTGTCATAAGTAGCATTTGTGGGAACTGTCTGTTCCGCAAGTATAGCGTCCGCCATAGCGATGACCTGATCCGCCAGAACCCTGGTATCCTTGAAGATTGACATCGATTGCTCGCCGCGAATGATCTGTCCTACGTTGATTTTGTCACAGTCCTGCCCTGTAAGTACCGGGAACGGTTTTGAAGACGAGCCGTATCCGGCGGACTTCAGAGAAGCGACGATACCCTGTGCAAGGCTGTCATTAGGCGAGAGGACTATATCGATGTTATCGTCAGCGTAATAGGCCGTCAGAAGATTATCCATCCTGTCCTGAGCTCCCTTTGATTCCCAGTTTGTTATAGCTATCTGATCCGGGAATTTGGTCTGTCCGGATTTGACTACGAGTACTCCATCGTCTATGTAGGGCTGCAGAACGTCCATAGCGCCTTGATTAAACAGACCTGCATTATTGTCGCCCGGGTCTCCTCCGAAACATTCCATCGTGAAGGGGCCCTTTTCGCCTTTATCAAGCCCAAGTTCGCTGACAATGAATTCACCCTGCATCTTGCCAACGCCATAGTTATCGAATGTGGCATAATAGTCGCACTTGTCAGTGTTTGTTATCAGTCTGTCATAAGCTATTACGGGAATATTCTGAGCCTTTGCCTGCTGAAGAACACCGCCCAGCGCACCGCCTTCGATCGAGGCGATAACGAGAACATCGCATCCCATAGTGATCTGGTTCTCGATCTGGGTATTCTGAAGTTCCTGTTTGTTGTCGGCATACTGAAGATCAACTTTGTATCCCTTTGCCTCCAGGGCAGCCTTAACATTGGTGCCGTCCTCGTTCCATCTCTGGAGAGATTTTGTCGGCATCGTAACTCCAACGAGCTTTTCCGATGAATTCGCCTGGCCGCAGCCTGCGATAACGACTGCCAGCATGGCCAGCACCAATACTAACACGATTGACTTTTTCGCCATAACTATTCCTCCATTTATAATTTAATTAATGTAAATTTTATACTGCGTTATGGCAATTCAGAATAGAGATAATTATCGTATGCTGGTAAATTATTATCGATAAGAAAATTGATATAAATACATCTGGAGTTTTTTAACGTCAAAAAAATCCAGATTAGGGTGCCAGGCACGACACATAGACACTTATTTATCGAATAAGTGTCTATGTGTCGTGCCTGGCACCCATCTCTGAAACGGCTGCTTTCAGTCGTTTTATCCCCTCTGCAATCATACTTTCATCAAGATTGCCGAAGCCAAGTATGAGGGTATCACATTTGTTCTGTTTCTCTATCATGTAATCTGTCAACTGATCCACCATTACTTTATGCCCTAAAAAAACGCTTGTGCTGCCGGCATCGAATAACGGTTCAGAGAAAGCAACAGCGATATGTAGACCCGAACTGGTGCCATAAATGTCTATACCTTCTCCAAATTCACTTTTCAGGGCATCTACTATGCACCGCATCTTTCTTTTGTAGCGTTTGCACATGGCAGCGACATGCTTTACATATATACCCTGTTGAAAGAGATAATTCAGAGCCATCTGATCATGCATATTCACCCGGCGGCATAGATGCGATTGGAGTTCCTTAACACCGGGGACCATTTCTGCAGGCACTACCATATAGCCAAGCCTCAGGAAGGGTGCAAGGGCTTTACTGAATGTTCCCATATGGATTACGTTTTCCGGAGCCAACTGGAAAAGTGAATTGACCTGTGCGCCGGTATACATGAACTCACTGTTGTAATCATCCTCGATGATATAATGACTGTGTGCTCTTGCATAATCCGCCAATTGAAGCCTCCTCTCAATTGACAGCGTTCCGCCGAGAGGAAACTGATGCGAAGGGGAACAAAATATCAAACCGCCACCTGTCTCAGACAGATCCTTTGTACATAAACCGTACTGATCCGTTTCCAGGGGTTTGATATTATAGCCGAATATCCTGAAAATATCCGGAACAAAGCTCACAACGGCTGATTCGACCATTAACTCCCTTTCAGATTTCTGAAACAGCAGAGCACACAGGTTCAAGGCATCAGATGTCCCATTGACGATAACTATCTGCCCCGGAGTGCATCGGATCCCTTTGTATCTCAAAAGATACCGGGACAATGATTCACGCAGTGGTTGGTAACCTAAAACCGATCCATATCCAAACTCAATAGCCTCAGCCTCTTCAAGACTCTCTTTCAAAGCTCTCAGCCAGGCCTTCCGAGGGAAACTCTTGAGGTCCGGAACTCCACTGGCAAAATCAATGCGGTCATTGTCATTAAGACATCCAAAACTTCCTTTCACTCCCGGCGCCGGTAGAATATCATTTACTGCGATACCCTCCCTGCCCCCGGATACAAAGGTCCCCTTCCCGCAAAACGCCTCCAGATAAGCCTCTGATACAAGCTGTTCATAGATTTCGATAACGGTATTACGGGCAATGCCCAGTTTATCGGCGAGTTCTCTCGTCGAGGGCAGTTTGTCGCCCTTGGCCAACTCACCGTTAAGAATCTTGAATGTAATAGTGTCATACAATTGTTTCTTGATCGGAACTTCGCCATTCTTGTCCAATCCTATGAACATTTTTGCACCCCATTTGCTTCTACTCAATTAATTCGATTTCATAGCTTCATGAGCTTCCTCCATCAGGGCAGCGATCGGAAGGCCCTGGGGACAACGCTTTTCGCAATGCCGGCATTGAGTGCACCTTGAGGCGTCTTTGCCATTGCTGACGGCAATTAGATCATAAAACACTCTTCCAAATTCGCTCCAGCCGGATAACGAGGAGTCATTGTAAATTTTAAATATTTCTGGTATGTTGACACCATTAGGGCATGGCAAACAATAGCCGCAATTGGTACAACCGACTTTCACTTTAGTACTGAAGATATCTTTTACCTGTTTGACCAGTTCCTCGTCCGAACGGCTCATAACATCAGTGTTGGCATCACTGAATATCCGTATATTGTCTTTTAGCTGATTCATAGTACTGACGCCGCTCAGGATAACTTTGACCTCCTTCTGGCTATAAAGCCACCTGAAGCACCACTCAGCAAGAGATCTTTTTTCATGATAGCTATCCAGCAGCTTTGTCACTTCCTCCGGAGGCTCACTCCCGAGTAGTCCGCCCTTGAGGGGCTCCATGACTGCAACAGGGATCCCTTTTTGTCCGGCATAACGAAGACCTTTTACTCCCGCTTGATGCTCACTGTCAAGTATGTTTAGTTGAATAAGACACATATCCCACTGATAGGCGTCAATTATCTCCCTGAACAGCTCATTTTCTGCATGAAACGAAAATCCGGCAGCCTTTATTTTTCCTCTTTTCTTCATTTCCTCCATAAAAGCTGTGCCATTTGTCGACTTAACCTTTTCCCAGCCTTTCCTGTCCAGACAATGAAACAGATAAGCATCGATATAATCGGTATCAAGACGCCTGAGCGATTCATCAAAAACTCTCTGATAATCGCTATATCCCTTTATTTCAGATAGTGGGCACTTTGTAGCGATCATTACCTTTTCCCTGTATCCGCCCTCCAAGGCTTTGCCGAGGACATCCTCACTTCCGGAATAAGCATAGGCCGTATCGAAATAATTGACACCCTCATCTGCAGCATGCCTGATCATCCTGATCGACTCCTCTTCGTCGATCACATCGTTCCCCTTCTCATCCTTTCGTTGCGGGAGGCGCATGCATCCCATACCGAACCGCGACACCCTTTCACTGATTTTTCCAAACCTGTTGTATACCATAGCTTTTAACCCCTTAGAAAACAAATTTTTACCAACCGACACTCTTAATATATTATAAAAAAGTGGTTCTTAAAAGTACCAATTATAGATAAATTTAAAAGAACCAATATGGTGCCAGGCACGACACATAGACACTTATTGATATGAAAAATCCTCCTGGTAACTATATCTATATAGTACCAAGAGGATTTTCCTTCTGCAAATAAGTGTCTATGTGTCGTGCCTACAATCAGCATCTCCCTAGATTTAATCCATATTCAATACTGCCGGAACTAATAAAGATCATTGATATATAAAGTGAGTTACCTGTTATACATCCTGTACATTATCACCGCTGCCTCGGCTCTTGTGGTATAGCCGAGGGGATTGATGTTATCGCTGCTGCCTATGATCAAACCTTCCTTTATAAGAGATGCAACGCTGTTTACGGCATAACCGGCTACAAGAGATTTATCATCAAACCCTTCAAGGTCTGCTGCCGAACCTCTCGCCACCATCTTTTCCAAAAGCTTTAGGGCTCTGTCGACCAGTACCATCATATCCTGTCTGGTAATGTATGCCTCCGGGTTGAATTTATTGTTGCCGGTGCCATTGGTGATACCGAGTTTTTTGGCTGCGGCAATTTCCTTGTAATAAGAGGCATCAGTGCTTATGTCGGCAAAATTATCGTCAGCCTCGGCATCTATCCCCAGAGTTCTGACAAGGAAGCACAGGAAATCCGCCCGCGTGATGCTTTCTCCGGGAGAGTATTCCATCTCCGATGAGCCTTCCAATATGCCCTTTGATGCAAGCACCTCTATGGCGTCCTTCGCCCAGCTCACACGGTCCAGGTCCTCAAAGGTCTTTTGCACATATGCTACAGCATAATAACTGAAATGTGTGGTAGAAAAGGTTACAGTGCCGGTACCAGGGTCATATCTGCCACTTGGCACGGACACCACATTTCCGGCTCCGTCAATATACCAGACTACTATATGCTCAGGGTCGGCAAGTTCAGACTCAGTCGGAGTGTAAGGTATTGACACTGTCACAGGAGCATCAGGATTCTTCCATTCAGTCTGTGTACCATCCACCGTCAGTATAAGCTGAACAACAGGTCTGTCACCAATATCATTTCTCACACTGCCCGGTAATCTATCTGCTTTACCTATAGTAATCTCAATATCGTCTTTAGCTTCCATTTCGGTGCCGGACAGCATGTCGTCCGGTATGGTAATGCTGCCTGCCTCGGTTGAGAAGGTAAGAATATTTTCCCCTGAAGTACCTGACAGTACAGAACCAGGAATCCCCAAAGTATAATTATTGACTCCCGGAACTGCGGGTACTGTGATGACCGTGATTCCTTCACCGTCCAGAATATCTTCCGCCTGTTCATCCAGCTTTACCACAGCACTGCCGGGACGGGTGCTTATATCGATCGATAGTTGGGTGCCCGCTGCATTACTGCCCGTAATTACGGCATTGTAAACAGGTTTACTGCTTGTGCTTCCACCACCCGTAGGCGGAGGTGCCGACAGGGTAGTGAAGCTGATTTGGTATTGTTCCTGCAGGTTAGCATCGGTATGCGTACTTATTACTGCTGTCACGGGAATGGTTACCGTGTAGACAGTACTGTAGGAAAGTCTGCTGTCCGGAGCTATAGTCAATACTTCGCCGCTGATGCTTTTACTTATACTGACAGTATTATCTCCAGCGTTTTTCAGCTCAATTTCGTCGTAACCGCTGTCCTCCTCTATGTTATTGCAGAAGGTAATAGCGATGGTCGGTGTACGCGACACGTTGACGGCGCCATTAGCAGGACTTGCGGCTGTGACAGTAAGATACTGCGGATCAGGCAATGATTCCGTCTGCGCAAACACCGCCGTTACCACGCCGGAATCGGCATCATTGCTTACTGTCTCCGCACCTGCTACAGTAAAAAAGTCTTCTTTCACACCGGTAAAGGTGAAACCATCTTTAGCCGTCAATGTAATGACTGCGGTGTAAACAGTTTCTTCACCAAACGTGTCATGATCGGGCTCCCAGCTAACGGTTCCGGTATACTGATCAGTCTGTGTGACAGTTGTCACCGGAGTCCCTCCCAATACCGGAGGAGTTACGCCTGCGACAGCCCCTATGTTGACAGTAGCGGGCGGATCAGGCAATGATCCCGTCTGCGCAAATACCGCCGTTACCACCCCGGAATCGGCGTCATTGCTTACTGTCTCCGCGCCTGCCACAGTAAAAAAGTCTTCTGCCACACCGGTAAAGGTGAAGCCATCTTTAGCCGTCAATGTAATGACTGCGGTGTAAACAGTTTCTTCCTGGAACGTGTCATGATCGGGCTCCCAGCTAACGGTTCCGGTATACTGATCAGTCTGTGTGACAGTTGTCACCGGAGTCCCTCCCAATACCGGAGGTGTTACACCTGCGACAGCCGCTATATCGACGGTAGTATCCGGCACTTCTGTCGTGACCACATCTATCATGGCCGTCAGTATATCAGGCTGCAGATTGCCGACGGTATCCTCGGCTGTCACATAAATATGGTATCCCGTTTCCGGATCAAGTAAGTTAATGGATAATGTTTCCTCCATGCCGGCTGTTAGTGCGATGCTGCCTCTATGGCCTAATTTCAATACTGCATCATCCGCATCGGTACCCGCCATGATCTGAGCAGCAGTTGGCGCATCTGCCCCATCGGATAATACCACGTAATATGCGGTAGCATTTTCATCTGTCTGAAGCAGAAGATCCAACGCATTATGTACGACATTGTCTGTCTGCGGGTAACCATCTGCAAAAACAGGAGGTGCATAGTCGTAATAGCCGGTCTGCCATGAGAGATAAGGATATGTACCCGTATCGATATCCCATATACTAAAATCCCAATCCACTCCTGTAAAAGTAGTCTGCGTTTTCATTTCAGCAGTGGTTTTACCTGTACCTCCGGAAATGCCCGTCTGTTTTGATATCTGGGTATCCCAAAATGAGCCGGTGACGGCGCCGCCATCGTTCATTGTCAGCCCGCAGACAAAACTGTCACCATCGACAATGCATGCTGAATAACAATCAGTGATACTGCCGCTTGAGTAGTTAAACGCCACCAGACCACCAATATAGTGTTCACCCATTACTGAACCGATAGTATAAGAATTTTCTATGTCGCCCTGGAAGTTTAAACCTGCCAGGCCGCCGATGTTTTCATAACCGGCAGCATCGACTATGGCAAAGCAGCCGGCTATGGAACCCTGGTTTTGTCCGGCCACGCCGCCGATAGTATCATTGCCATAGACAGTGCCCGTAACGAAGGAATCGGCAATTGTTCCTTTATAGTTGAACCCTGCCAGGCCGCCGACATAATCTCCGCCGATAACATCTGCACTTTTCAGACAAAGCTCGCTTATTTCACCATTTTCGCCCACATAACCAAACAAGCCCACATAATTTGTATCCGGCTTATCTATAAAAAGGTTCTCAATAACATGCCCGTCACCATCGAAGCTGCCTGTGAAAGGATTTTCACTTATGCCGACAGGCTCCCAGCCTTCACCCCCGTTATAACCTTCGCCTTCTTCAGACAGGTATGCCGACAGATCAATATCCGTCGTAAGGATAAAGTGCTTATCCTGATAAAGTCTGACATTGTCCAACTGCCATGGTGAAGCCACCTGATAAGGCGTTGCAGCTTCACCGGTACCGCCTGCAAACTGTGCATCCGTGTATTCTGTCTCCCATCTGAGGAAAGGGTATCCGTCGTTCTGCTCCGGATTTATTCCCCATACCGATGCAAAATCCCAGCCTGCATAAGTAGCAGGGGAGTGCATCTGGATCGTAGTTTTGGGTTCACCAATGCCCGCTTCCAAACCAGCGGCTTCACTGTCATAATAGGAATCGGAGACCGCATCGATATCATTATATCCGATCAATCCGCCGACATCAGTACTGCCGCTGACAGCGCCGGTAGAGTAGGCATGATTGATTCTGCCTATGTTGTTGGCACCCACCAATCCTCCGATGTACCGGTTTCCTCCTGCGGAGCCTCTGGCATAGCACCCGTTTACCTCCGGCTCATCGTAAAATAATTCGTCCTCCTCCAGTAAATTATGTCCCACAAGGCCGCCTACATAATTTTCACCGGTAACATCACCGGTTGCGTAGGAGTCTGTTATGATTCCTGAATTCGTATTTGTTCCCACCAGTCCGCCGACATACACAGTACCATTGACAAAGCCTGTAGCATAAGAATCGGTAATTTTTGCCTCTCTGGTGTTTCTTCCGGCCAAACCGCCGAAATATCCCTGAGATTCAGGATCCGGAACATCAATATCCGACACGGTACCTGCAGCATAGCAGCCTTCGATCGTGCTGTCGGAGCCGGAATTGTCCCCCACCAGGCCGCCGACCATATAATCACCTTGTACGGTAACCTCGGCGTATGAGTTGGTGATTTGTCCATTATCGTTACTGCCTGACAGGCCTCCTATTGTATAAGAGCTTCCGCTTACAAAGCCCTTGACATAAGAGTTATTGATCACACTGGATTGGCTGCACCCGGTCAGACCGCCTATAACCCGAATGCCTTGTACTTGTACGGAATCGCTGGAGGAGCCTTCTATAATGCTGTTCTGATTGTATCCAACCAGACTGCCGACATAGCTCTCCCCAACAACATACGCATTTTCAAGCTTCACATCCCGTATTTCGGCGCCGTCGGCATAACCAAATAATCCTACTCCCTTTGTCTCATCCCGATCGATATAAAGATTACTGATGGTATGGCCATCACCATCAAGGCTGCCGGTAAACGGAACATTCGGATCCATTGGGCCGACCCATGTCCCGATCGGTACCCAGCCTGCGCCATCGTTATAGCCACCACCCTCCTCAGACAGGTAGTCTGTAAGATCGATGTCATTGAGCAGCTTAAAATGACTGCCGAGGTAAGCTTCCTGCGAAATAGCAGCCAACTGCTCAGGGGTTTCAATCAGCCAGGGGTCTTCCGCCTGACCCGTACCTCCTGCAAAACTATCTTCCGCCATAGCCGTATGGCATGTAAGAAGCATAACACTCATGGCAATAACCATGCCCGCTGACACCAGCAAAGTTCTACGTGATTTTTTCATTCCATCTCAACCTCCTTGATCTCCCTATGGTAAGAGCTATTGTCCGCCATATCAGGCTGACGGGAATTTCTCTTTTTGCGCCAGTTGAAATACCTCGCTGACAGATATCTCTATTTTATTGTCCCATCTGATAAAGTCGCCGTCTGTGACTGCGAGCCGGAAAAAGGATTTGTCGTCGAGCAGACCAAAACGAACGGTATGCAGCCTGTCCTTAAAATCCAGTACGACGCTGTTGCCGTTCTCAAGCTGCACCTCCAGCCGATAGTCATCCTTCGGCATGACACTTTTTATTCTGGTCATGATACAGCGCCTCCATAAAAAATAAGATCCACTATAAAATATGATATAGTGGATCCTTTTGACATAATATTACCCATTGGGTAGTTTTTTGACTTTTATTGACTGATATCACTCATATAATGTCGCAAAAGAGCTCTGCTGTTGATGGAAAGCTTTGAATAGATAGATTTTAGTGTCATTTTTACTGTATTGGCAGATATGAAAAGCTGCCTCCCTATTTCTCTGTTGGTCATTCCCTCTGCCGCCAGACGGGCTATCTCGGTTTCCCTGTTTGTCAGCTTCGGTTTTTCTTCGGTAAAGTACATTTTGATCATTTGCTCCTTGGATCTCCTGAATATCTTGTACAGCGCAAGTATTGCCGAAATATCTTCCCGATAGCTGCCATCCGCCGCAATTTTCTTAAGGATTGGCTCAATGTAATCGCAATTTTCAGCAAAGAGCATGTACTGCTTGTCCGGCATGGCAATTTCGAGAGCCTTTCTCAAGTTGGACAGTGCTTCCTCCTCCCTGAATATCTTTCTGTATGCTGCAGCCAGATATATGTACGTATAAATGTATCCCAGCAGGTTGGAAAAAACAGAGCAAATGGATATGAAATGCTCGGCACTGCCGATCAGCTTCAAATATTCACCTTTGATCAGGAGCATCCTGCCATACATTACATTATAGAATGGATATGCGGGAAATCTCAGCTGGGGCTTTCCCAAATCAACCTCCAGCAGCCTTTCAGGGATCCTGTCCTTTTGGTCAAGAAAGGCGTAGATGCAGCCCTCGCATATTTCAACGGTATGTATAAAATTATCTTCCTTGCTTTTGCCCATAACCTCGTGCATTTTGTTCATTAGCTCTATCACCCTTGATAAATTGCCCCTCATAAAAGAAATGAGTATCTGAAAATACTGTGCGCTGAAGACTATATTTTCGTCATTTCCTGCCTGTGCCTTAAGCAGTGCCTTCTGTGCAGAAATCTCGGCATTCTCAAAATCGCCCTGATTGAAGTAGCATTCGGCTTCCATGGCATACTCCGCACCTGAACCCTGTCCTTTTGTCAGACGGCTGAAGTGGGGCATGGCTTCCTTTATGTCCCTTATATGCTCATCAAGCCTGCCGCTTTCTCTGTAATACAGACTCAGTACCGAGGGAGAACCAAAGGTCGAATTGATTCCGGTATCATAAATGGATACGGGCTGATTCAGCAACTGCCAGGCCTTTTTATGGCGGGCGGACATTTTTTTCAAATCATTGAATTCGGCAAAACCCAGCAAAAGCTCAAACTCACCCAAAAGTCTGTTCCTCATGCCAGGATCCAGGCCTTCATCGCTGTCAATACCGGCGCTGAGCTGATCGCATGTCTCATGAAATAATTCCAGTTCTTTATGGACAAACAGGTGCATGGCATAGGAGAGCAGCGCACTGTGACGGCGAGATCTGATCTCCAGCGGACATTCCGACATATATTTTATAAGCAGCTCCTTGTCTGATGCAGTATAATCATAGGATCCGCCGGCTTCAAGCGTGAGCAGAATACCGTCGAAATCCCCGCACTCATAGTAATATCGCCGGGCCGAAGGGTAATCGCCGTTTTCCATGAACCACCGTGCCGCTTTACCATACAGCCTCTTCTGATGACTAACCTCGGTTCTCTCAAGCACCTCCTTCAGAAATGCTGTGAATAAGGTGTGGATATGATAAGTTTTAAGCCTGCTGTCATATCTTACGAAGGAGTTGCTGACGGTAAGCTCATCAAGGAACCGTCCGGCATCTTCCTTTCCCAACATATATACAACCTGCTTAAGTGTAAAACTGTCAAAAATGCACATCGTTAAGAGAAACTCTTTGATATCATCGGCAAGAGGTACGTATACAGCCTTTTCAATCAGCTTGTATATGCTCACTGTTGGAGTATAGCTGCCCTTTACCGCATATTCGAGCATAATGAGATACAATGCACTGATCCATCCCTCGGTATCCGCATAAAGCTGCTTTGCTTCACTGTCACTGAGGGTTATGCCGCAGGTTTTGTAATACGCCATGATTTCAAATGGCATCAGCTCAAAGGTTTCCTTTGTTATGTGGTACAGACAGCCTTTTAGCTCAAGCTCTTCAAGCCTTTGAAATTTAGCAATACGTGCGGTCAGTACAATATGCAGATCATTGATATGGTTTTCTGCAAGATGCTCAATAAAGCTGTTGACATAAGGAGTATTGATATGGTGATAGTCGTCTATGACCAAAACTGTTTTGCCCGGCAGCTTTATATCCCTGATCAATTTTACTGCTTCCCGCATAGATCGAGTATCCTCCGGAAACCGGAGATGCGCAAGACTCTGGGAGCGATCCTTGTCAAATTCACCAAAAAGCAAAGCAAAGCCGTTCCAAAAGCCGGCTGCGCTGCTGTCATAAATCCCCTGCCACAGCATATCCACTCCGGCATTTCTCAGATACTCCCTGACAGCGGTAGTCTTGCCATAACCCAAGGGCGCTTCGATAATCGTAAGTGGATGCTCTGTTATTCTCTCCAGAGCCCTCTTTATCCGAGTCGGAAAGTACAGGTTTTTCGTATTGTATTGCTTTGCTTTGGGCACACACATCCCCCCGTCCGCCGCATTACTTCTGTTTACATCACCTCCTCTATTATACCATATTATAGGTGCCTGGCACGACACTTAGACACTTATTCATCGAATAAGTGTCTTGTGTCGTGCCGGGAACCCGTCTTTATTCAAGTATCCTTAATGCAACATACGCCAGGTCGGAAATATCGACCTTATTATCTCCATTTAAGTCTGAAATCTTTGCCTCTTCCCAGTCTGAGCCGGCAGAATCCCTTCCGTAATAGAAGGCGACTATCGCAAGGTCTCCAACATCAATGCTTCCATCGCTGTTGAGGTCTGCTGACATATCTTTATTCACAGCCGCCCTGAAGGTATCGATTGCGATGTTTAATGCTGTAACCGCACTGTCTACCTGCGACTGTGCCGCATCCGGATCGTTGTATACTGACCTGGCTGTATTTATGGCTGTATTTAAGGTGTCTTTAGCTTCCTGTGGGTATTGACCAGGCTGTGTACCAACTTCCGCCTCCGCATAGAGCCCCTCTGCGATACTGATGGCTGCCGCAAGGGCATCCTTGTTTACGCCCGGATCTGGTATAACTGACGTTTTGAATGTTTGTTTGGCAGTATTCAAAGAGATTACCTCGCTGTCCACCTGCTCTTGGGTTACACTGTTGTTGTCCCTTACGGCTATTGCCGCATCTATCGCAGCCCTGAAGTTGTCCTTTGCCGCCTGTGGATACTGGCCGGGCTGTGAACCCACCACCGCATCGGAATAAATAACCTCCGCACTGTCTATTGCTGCAATTAGCTGAGTCTTGTCGACCTCAACTGCTGTGGTTACAGCTATTGTCATACTGGATGTTTCGCTGCACCTACTCAATAAAAAAATGCTTAATAAATTAGAAGCATTTTGTTATGTATAAATTAATGCTGACAGAGATCAAGTCCTGTTACCGTCCACGTTACAGATTTTCCCGGAGTCACACCGGATGCTGTCATCTGCAGCCATGGCTTCCGGCCAGTTTTCACTGGCAGAGTCAGCTCCATAGTAATATGCAACGATTGCAAGATCTCCCACATCGATCGTTGATGTGTTATTGAGATCTCCAGTGCCAGCTGTTATCACAGATGCTTCGAATACTGCCATTGCCGTATTCAGTACGGCCACAGCATTATCTACCTCTGACTGGCTTACGCTATCATCTGCATATACAGCGTTGGCCGCATCTATTGATGCCTTGAATATATGCTTAGCTGTCTGCAGGTAACATCCGTTTTCAGTCCCGACAACCGCACTGTCGTACATACTTTGTGCTTCATCAATAACCGCCCTGAGAGCATGCACCTTACCGTAACATCATTCAGGATGCTGATGTTTCCTCCGTCATGACAGCATACAGCACACTAAACGGAGATCCCTGTACCTGGAGCAGCTACCTGATTGAGACTTTGCTGCGCCAGACCTATGGCTTTTCGGGCCATATGACAGGCGACTGTGACTCGGTTTCGACCATTTCGAGACATAACTTCATTAACCCGTATACCGACAAGGTGCTTACCATAGTAGAGCAGTTTTCGCAGGCTCTGGCGCATGGTATGGACCTTCAGTGCAACGGTGGTCATGGCAGCAGAGCGAATACTTATGCAAGCAATATGGAAAACATGATTGCTCAGGCTGTTAGTATTACAAACATGACATTACTCAGTCTGGATCTTATTTCTCTTATTGCCTCAATACCATTTATTCCAGGCATCATGATGTCCATGAAAATTATGTCGGGCTTTAGATTTTCTGCCTTTTCTATGGCTTCACGACCCGACCTCGCTGTACCGGCTACGATTACATCGGTAAAGTTTTTCTCGATTATGAACCTTATGGAATCCAAAACGATCTTTTCATCGTCAGCAATAAGCAGCCTATACATACACTCCTCATCTTCCCTTAACCGATAATCTTTTTATTGTATGTATTCCTGATCCCGGAAAAACGGCGATGCTAAAACATCATTCGTACTGAAAGATGAACTCATCATTGTAAAATGTTTTATTATTGGTAATCATTCAATATGTATCATAAATTTTCCTCTATTTCCCATATTGTTTCGTATTATAGGTGCCAGGCACGACACTTAGACACTTATTCTTCATCGAAAAAGAATAAGTGTCTAAGTGTCGTGCCTGGCACCTATAAGCAATTATACAATACCTGTGCCATTTCTGACCTTTTTACCGTATCTGTGGGATTAAGCCTGCCGCTGCTGCCGCTTATTACTCCAGTCCTTACAAAAAGCTCCATAGCACCCTTTGCCCATTCTTCTACATATTCTGCATCTTTAAAATCCGTCAAGGTTATTTTTGATATTCCTTTTGGCAGTTTGCCAATAATGTTTAAGGTATTGTACAGCAGGGTGATCATTTCCTGCCGGCTGATCTCTTTATCCGGTGCAAACCGATTGCTTCCTACGCCGCCGGATATCCCTAACCTCTTTGCCGCAGCCAGATAGCCGGTATAATAGGTATTCCCTGCGTCTGCAAAGTTGTTGGTCAGATCTGTATCCGGAGCTATATTGCAGGCCCTCATCGCCATAGTTATAAACTGCCCGCGGGTAAGCATGGCATCAGGGCTGAACCTGCCATCGCCTGTGCCTGTTGTGATCTCACGGGCAGCTATGAAGGTCACTGCCTTTTGATACCAGGCATTATCCGCCACATCATTGAAGCTGACCTTGTTGTAGCCTACCGCATAAGTCGAAAAGTGATCTGTGGTAAACATCACTGTACCTGTTGCGGCATCATAACGCCCATTCGTCACTGTTTCCAGCTTGCCTTCCACATTGACATAATAAATAATTACAGCATTTATATCTTCACCAGCTTTAGGTGTATATGGTACGGTTACTGTTACATTTCCATTAAATTGTGATATGGTCTTGTCACCGCTGGTGACACGGAGTTTGAATACCGGTCTGTCACCTGTCTTTTTCTTCGCCTCTTCACTGAGCATTGTCGAATCTACCCTTGCTGCTGACATTATGACATCGGCCTCTGCTTCTTGTGACATAGTGTCTATAGCCTTGTCGTCAAAGGTGATCGCTGCAATGGGAGTCATTATTGTCAGCGCGTCTGTACTGCTGACTGCTATTGCATCTATTGCCGCCTTAGGCACCCTTACTTCATACACTTCTGAATCTGCTGTTCCCTCTACTTTTACTTCAATTATAGCTGACACTCCGGTTCCTTTATTTGACGCTGCTTCCAATGCCATGCTGACAGCCTCAGTTACTTGTGTCTGTGTGACTGCAGCTGTTTTGCTGCCATTATCATCAGCGCCGGCTGTTACTGTCATTGTAGCGGTTACCTTATCTTCTTCGAGAGTTATTTGAATTTTTTGTATCTCTGCCGGAGTATCACCAATCGGTACACCGGTACCATTTCCACCGGAACCGTTACTGTTGTCGTTATCATTATTATTGTCATTACTTGTCTTCGCTTTTATGGTTACTGTATAAACATCGGTTTTGCCGCCTATTGCTACAGTCAATACCTGACCGACTGCCGGTGTACTGCTGTCAAAGCCGTTTATATCGGCTATCGTCACGGCCTCCACCTTTGTGCTTCCGTCGCTGTAGGTACCTGTCACTATCATGCCGCTGATGTCCAGGCTGTCTCCTACGGTATATACAAGCTTTACCGGCAGTGTTGTTATGTCTATGCTTTGGAGTGTTGCAGGCGTCCACCTGGCATATATTGTGGTATCTTCGATGATAACTGTATTTTCAAAATCATATACCGTTGTCAGTGTCTCATTGCTGTACCATCCAACGAAGTCATACCATTTTTTTGTCGGGTCTGCCGGTCTGATTGCTTTATCGTTATATTCCACTGTCTGGATGTCTACGCTACTGCCTCCATCAGTATCAAAGCTTACGGTATAGGCTATTGGCTGTCCTGCATTGGCTGTCAGCGTCACAGTGTAGGTATCGGTGGAATCAGCTATACCATCATTAGCTTTGAATACCAGAACAGTTTGACCAGTCTCTGCAGGTGTGAAGCTGTAACTACTATCTGCTGCAATATAATCTGCTCCATTGATCGATACCTTGTAGGTCAGTGTATCCGTATCTTCATCCTCAAATATCATATCAAGATTGAGAGTATATGCCGTGTTCACTGTCACGCTTGCCTCTGCTTCAGCCGGTATGCCTGTCCTGCGGATCGGCGCATCATTGACGTCTGTCACTGTCAGAGTGGCAGCGGTCCTGTCGGTAGAAAATGCTGTGCTGCCCCCATTGGTGGAGGTATCAGCGATGTCGCCGGCGGTTCCCGAGGTCTGATCCCATGCACGGAAAATCAGAAAGGCAGTCTCACCCCTGATGTGGTCAGGGAGATACCGGATCAGGTCTCCTGGCTGAAGCAGCAACGCAGCGTCATTCGACACAGCCGGAAAGTCCGCCCAGATACTGCCGCCATGGGAAAACTGCCATATGCCGTTACCAGATACGGCGGTCACCGCTACGCCAGTCATGGCGCCGAGATCCACATCACTAACTCCGCCGATGCCTTCCAGGATGTCGGATACGAGCGTCGACCCGGAGGCCGTGTCCTCATCGGTTGGGCATAGAGCAGTGGCCTCCCCGCCAGCTAAGATCGGCGCATCATTGACGTCTGTCACTGTCAGAGTGGCAGTGCCGATATCACTGGAAAATGCTGTAGTGCCGCCATTGGTTGTCGTATCAGCTCTGCCGCCGGCAGTACCTACGGACTGGTCCCAAGCACGGTAACTGAGCTCCACAGTCTCACCCCTGGTACCATTTGGTGTGTAGCTCACCAGGTCGGTGCTGCGCAATAACAAGGCCGCATCTTCGCTGAACCCAGCCATACTGGTCCAGGTAGTGCCGCCGTCTGTTGAATATGTCCAGTCCCCGGCGCCGGATACCCCGATGACAGCGATACCGGTTGGCTCAATCGGGCCGTCATAATCAGTCACTGATCCAAGGAATGAGTAAACAGAGAGCACCTTTGCCGTATCTTCATTAGTGGAGCCCATACTAGGGTAAGTGACATCAAGACTCGGTGCGTCGTTTACATTTACCACGTACATCATCACGACAGCGGCAGGACCGGTATTGCCTTCGCAGTCGGTGGCGACAATAGTAATGGTACGTGCTATTGAAACCTCCGGCGAGTCCGAGAGGTTCTCGTACTTCAGAGATCTCAAGTAGTTCTGATAGTCGCTCAAGTCTGCCAACCCGGTCAGAGTTATCTGGGTAAGATCGTTGTAGGTGACGGTGATGTTATCATCGTCATCATCATACACTCGGATAATTTCCTGCCCCCCGTTCTCGGGGTTGGTCAGGGTAATGACCATCTGCGACAGCTGAGTGCTGTCTGGGTCCGTGATACTGGCGAGTGGAGCGGCCTCTGCCGCACCATGGTCCTCGGTGAACGTGCCCTCAAAGCCGCCGACGTCAATGGTCGGTGCTGCCGGTGCCGTCACTTCGTTGATTGTCACCGTATAAGTATCGCTTTTTCCGCCAATTGCTACAGTCAACACCTGAATGGCAGCCGGTGTAGTGCTGTCAAAGCCGGTTACATGAGCTGCCGTCACTGTTTCCACCTTCGTATTGCTGTCACTGTAGGTGCCTGTCACCACCATTCCGCTGATATCCAGGCTTTCTCCCACAGTATATACCAGCTTTGTTGGCAGTGTTGTAATATCTATGCTTTCGAGTGTTGCAGATACTGCGGAAAAGTTTGCCACCAGATCCCTGTCATACGTTCCTATGGTAAAAGCATAGCTTGCGCTGGTACTGACCTCAGCTCCATCCTCTGTCCAGTTGACAAAAACAAATCCGCTGCCGGTTGTTGCCGTCACTGTCACAGAAGCCCCTTGACTATATGTACCGCTGCCGCTTACAATGCCCCCTGCCAACGGATTTGCACTTACTGTCACTGTTGAAGCCGGTACTGTTTCTGTTTTGAAGCTTCCGACATCACCTGCAGCTGTCTCTTTGCCTGCAACGTCAATATATACTCCAGCCTCCAACGCTATCGTGTATGTAGTATCATACTCTAAAACAAGCGGCTCACCATCATATATAAAGCTTGAAACAGGTATGACTGCTCTGTATTCAGATTCTATTTCAGTGATATAGTCGTCGCTTCCCCCGATGGTGCAGGTATATGTACCGGAACCGTCAGAAATAGTTATTTTTCCACCTTCTACTCCTGTAACGCTTTCACTGAAGCCAAGTACTATGTTTGGAGTTGAGATCGCAGCACCTGCCCCTGACGGAGATACCAAGGATGCGGCAGGTGCCGCACTATCAAGGCGGAAGCGGTTTGATACCGCATATGCAATGTTGCCCGCCGTATCTGCGGCTTTGATATGCAGATACCAATCGCCATCTGCTCCGCTCTTTGTCAGCGTATCCCCGCTGGTAAAGGAAGTCCAGCCTGATTCCGGCACATCGGTACCGGTGGTCCAGGCATATTCCACAACAGAGGCATCCACCCCGCTTACTACATCGCTCACCGTTACCGTTGAAGCTGCCGCTTCCGTATATGTCTCGCTGCCGTTTGTTCCAAAGACTATCGTCGGTGCATTCATATCCCTATATACAGTTACAGTATAGATTTTTTCAGGCAGAAAGCACGTTTTGACTCCAACGATTATATCGGTGGATGTCTCATTCAATGGCACAGTTACAACCGCTTCACTTTCTCGTTTTTGACCATATATATACAACTCGGTTTCATCCGGGTTGTCCAGTGTTCCCGATATATTGACGCTTGCTACAGATGCACCCGCATAACTGTAGGAGTATTCTGTAACAGATGAGTCAAAAGTGGACGGACTCAAGTCACCCAAATCTATAGTCAATTTGCTCAAACCATCACTGTTTGGAACCGTTGCCTTCCCGGAGCTGTCATCTCCCCAGGCTGCTATTGTACCATCCGCTTTCAACGCCAGCGTATATCCTTCTCCGCCGGAAATTGCCAAAACGCCATTTAAATCTTCCGGAACGGTACTTTGATCTAAATCCCCCCACGACACAACTGTGCCGTCCGATTTTAGTGCCAGCGAATGCGTTGCGCCTGCTTCAATTGCCACGACACCATTAAGTCCAGGAGGGACATATTTTTGCCCGTGACTGTTACTCCCCCAGCCTACAACTGTTCCGTCTGATTTTAATGCAAGAGAATGCTCATACCCCGCTGAAATGGCGATTACTCCACTTAAACCGTTCGGCACCATTATCTGCAGTACATTGTTTCTCCCCCAGGCTACTACTGTACCATCCCATTTTAACGCCAGCGAATGACCTCCTCCGACTGCAATTGCCGTTACACCTTCTAAACTCTCAATCACCAAGGATTCACCGCCACCAAAATTTCCCCAGCCTGCTACTGTACCATCCGATTTCAACGCCAGTGAACGTCCTAATCCTGCGGATATAGCCACTACATCACTCAGGCCTGCCGAACCAGTACATTCTCCGTTACTGTCATTCCCCCAGGCCACTACTGTGCCGTCTGATTTCAACGCCAGCGAATGTTCTCCTCCGGCGGAAATTGCCACCACATTGCTTTGGGCTTCAACAGGCACAGTCGATTGACCATGCTCGTCATTCCCCCAGGCCACAACTGAACCATCGGATTTCAACGCAAGAGTATAGTCATCCCCGGTCGAAACTGCTTTTCCCTTAACGGGCAAAGACAATCCCTCTGGTACCTTCGCTTTATCGTATTCATTATCTCCCCAGGCTACTACTGTTCCATCTGATTTCAACGCCAGCGAATGGGAGTAAGCGCCTGCAATGGCTACTATATCATTCAAGCCGATTGAACCAGTACATTGACCCTTGTTATCTCCTCCCCAGGCTACTATTGTACCATCAGATTTTAACGCCATCGAATGGAAGCCACCGGCTGCAATTGATACTACACCGTTCAAGCCATCAGGAACAGTACTTTGACCAACTATATTAGTCGCCCCCCAGGCTACTACTGTTCCGTCCGATTTCAACGCCAACGAATGCAGCCGTCCGGCTTCGATTGCCACTATATCATTCAAGCCGGCTGAACCAGTACATTGACCCTCGGAATCATCTCCCCAGGCTACTATTGTACCATCAGATTTCAATGCCAGTGAATGATCACCTCCGGCTGCAATGTCTACTACACCATTCAAGCCATCAGGAACATTACATTCACCAGAATAATTACTCCCACCCCAGGCTGCTACTGTCCCATCCGATTTCAACGCAAGTGAATGGGTGCTTCCACATGAAATAGCGATAACATCATCAAGCCCTTCTGGAACTTTACATTCATCATTAAAATCATTTCCCCAGGCTACTACTGTCCCATCCGATTTTAACGCCAGCGAAAAGAGCTCTCCTGCTGCAACTGACACGACACCGCTCTGAACTTCCTCAATCGGATCAGTTAGATCTTGATATCTAATTCCCCAGGATACTACACTACCGTCCGATTTCAACACAATGGAATGTCCCCATCCACCATCGATCTGGCAGACACTCCCACGTCTCCAACTTCCAGCATGAACCTGTGCGGCTGAAACATCAGCCTGTCCGGTAATCATCCACATCAGCAGCACCGCAGCAAATATCCCGCCCCACTTTATACCCACCAGCTTACTATATCTGACCTTCATTTTCATACCCCCTGAACATTAGCTTGATTCTAACGATACAACCTGATCTTTCATGCGATTCTAAGTATACCTACTGAACTTTCATACGTTTCTAAGGATATCTCCTGATCTTTCATGAGATTCTAAGAATATCTCCTGAACATTCATGCTACCGGACTCACCTGGAGAATTCATCTTGACTTTCACCCATAAAAAGGCTGTCCGCACATCACTCAATCCCTCAGAGAAAACAGAATCGTATCGATACTGAGTTTTAGCGGAAGATATTCCGGTTTTTGATCCACAGCACCCCAGTAAATTGATTTGTCGTCGAATTTTACGGTCTGAAACCTTGTCACGTCCTTCAGCCTGAGATAGGGAATGGATTTGACCAGCTTTTGCATATTGTAAGTTATACTGCTCCCGTCCTCAAAGTCTATAAAGAGCTTGTAATCATCACTACCTTGGACATTTATGATCTTACTCATGCTAATGTCGCCTTTCTATCTGTATTCACTATCTATTTTAATGAAATTGCTGTTTTTCGGATATCCCCCATGCGGGGGATTTATTTCTACATTATTCGTTATTTTTCGTTAATAATTGGCATGCAAGTCCACTTCTGGTATAATTAAATTGAATGTTTAAGGGGTGGGGATAATTTGAGGAATACAAAATTTCTGGAAAGACCTCGTATCAACAAAGTACTGTCTGCTGTCTATGATTATCCTCTTGCAATATTGGAAGCTCCCATGGGTTATGGAAAAACTACAGCAGTAAAAAAATTTATTGAAGCAGAAAAATTAGAGCACTTTTGGTTTACCTTCCCTGATTTGAGCAATTCAGAATTAGCCTTCTGGAACAAATTCACCGATGAAATAGTAAAAATCGACTCTCAGGCAGGGCTTGCCCTAAAGTCCCTCGGCCTTCCATATGATGCACCGCAAACCGAAAAGGTTTTGCAGATTCTGTCAGGTGTGATCACTGGAGAGAACTTCCTCATGGTGCTAGATGATTACCATCATGCCCGGGATACAGGGCTGAAAAAGCTGATCCTGCGTCTTGCCCGTGAGGAGCTTGACGGGCTGCACATACTGCTCATCACAAGGGATACCACCGACATCGAATTCATCGACCTGCTCTCAAAGGGCATTTGCTGTGTTTTTTCCAGACAGAATCTAAAGTTTACCGAATCAGAGATGCGCAATTACTGTCGCATGATGCTTGATGGTATAACCGATAGTGATCTGAATAAGATATGTGAATACACCGACGGATGGATCTCTTTCATATATATTGTCCTGCTGAGCCTTGAAAATGGTATTCCTGTAGGAATGTGCTCCACTATTGAGGAAATGGTCGAAAAAGCATTGTTTACCCCCTACAACAAAGATATTCAGGACTTTTTGCTGAAGCTCTCTATCATGGAAGGCTTTACGGCTGAACAGGCTGAATTTGTAACAGGCAATATAAATGCGCCGCTGATACTGAAGAAGCTGAGCAGGGATAATGCATTTGTTTTGTATGATGAGAAAAGTAAAGCTTATACGGTCCACAGCATATTCCTTGACTACCTGCGGCTGAAGAGAAATTTCTCACAGAAAGAAATCTGTGGATTGTATGAGCGCCTTGGAGACTGGTATCTTGAAAGCCAGGAATATCAAACGGCCTATGGGTACTGGAACCGTGCCGGACAGACGGAGCGAATCCTATCCCATATGAATGACCCGCAAAACATCCGTAATGTACTAATTAGATTTTTTGGTGCAGATGATATGTTTGATAGTATACCCCGGGAAATATTGATTCAATACCCTTTTGCTTATCTTCTCCACATTTTTCATTCCTTCATACAGGGTAAGCAAAATGCGGTCCTTGGATGGTCGGAGCGTTTGGATGAGCTCAAAAGCCACTACGAAAATATCGACGGTATCGATGAAGCTTATCGTGACCGGATCCTGGGTGAAATCATGATTATCCGCAAGCTCACTCATTTCAATCATTTACGTGAAATGGCAGCCTTCGACAAAGACATCATCGGACTGCTGAACGGGCAGAGTTCATACATCCTGCTTCGGGGATATACATTTACTTTTGGCTCCCTGCAGCTGCTTTACATCTATTTCAGAGATGCAGGCAGCCTCAGTGAACTGTCGGACACATCCTCCAAATGTTTAGATTTCATCGAATTTTCCAATGGCTGGGGAACGGGCTGCGATTCCCTTGCACTGGCCGAATATGCCCTGGAGACTGGAGACTTCGACAATGTGCAGCACAACGTCCTCCAGACAATCGCTAAAGCGGAAACTATGTCGCAGATATATATCATTATCAGTGCAAGGTTTTGCCTGATACGGCTGCGCATCATACAGGGCAGGCTCCCTGAGGCTCTGGAGCTCCTGAAACAGCTGCAGCGTGATGCGGAAAGAATAAACAGGCCGTTCTACAATACAGCAGTCGACCTGTGCAGGGGCTATATTTTTGCAAACTTATGCCAGATCGAGCAGATCCCGTCATGGCTGCAAACAGGAGACATGGAGTCCGCCAATATGTACCATATGGGAGCCTCATATAGCTATCTTGTATATGGCAAGGCAGTTATGGCGCAAAAAAAGTACGCAAAGCTGGAGGCCTTGACCGTACAGTTCAAAAAGCACTTCTCTGTTTTCAGCAACCAGCTTGGTTTTATACACAACCAAATTTTCGAATCGGCAGCCAAGTGCGGCTTATATGGAGCAAGCGCCGGAACAGCCTTTCTTGAAGCCGCACTGAACACCGCCCGCGCCGACCGGCTGGTCATGCCCTTTGTGGAAAGCGCACCGCACATTATGAGTATGATGCAGTTGATTGTCCAAAACCACCCTAACGATGAGTACTTGAGTCATATCCTGACACTTTGTCAGAAATACGAGCAGACGATCAAAGGACTGTCATATCCTTCATCACCGCTGTCACAGCGTGAAACCGATATCCTGTCTCTGGCAGCCGAAGGACTGAGCAGAAAGGAGATTGCAGCTCGTTTATACATTTCCGACGAAACCGTAAAATCCCACTTTAAAAACATCTACCAAAAGCTTGGCGTCAGCAGCAGAGTCTCAGCAATCAAAATTTTGGGTGCCAGGCACGACACTTAGACACTTATTCTTTCGATGAAAGAATAAGTGTCTAAGTGTCGTGCCTGGCACCTAAACTGGGATATAGATGGATGCTTCACAATAATCATCCTTAGAAATCCTATTGTCGATCATTTCAAAATGAAATCCGCCATTCTGAATATACTGTGAATGGTGGAGCCAGGTTTGAATATGGTTGTAAATACCGTTAAGTGTTTTCAATGTAATCTCATTTACAGAATGAGAGCCTATATACCTAAATACAGCATATTTGTGCGTTGGTATCTTTTTCCCGATCATACCCTTCGGTACAGAGTTTAGATCCATCACTTCCAGCGCAGGTAAATACATGCTTTCATTTGAAGTAATAGCTTTATAAGCAGACAGACTTATAAGTATATTCGGGTCAACTGCATTCATTATTCTTTTACTATGATTATAATAGAAGTCTTTTGCCAATTTATTAGCCAGGCCGGTATTATAGTTTTCCTCCACCAGCACAGAATGCTCGACTCCGACAACATAAAACTCAGGTCTTACAACGATGCTTGGCGATAGGATTATACCGACATCCAATGCCACAATTGCACTAAGGTCAAGTTTGTCAACGATTGGAACTTGCTGCTTATTCAGTCGGAATTGGGAAGGACTTATGCCAAATGCCTTTCTAAAGGATCTGCTATAGGACTGTTCATGTTCAAACCCGAATTCTGCTGCAATATCTTTTATTTTTAGATCGGTATATAGTAAATCATCAAGACTTAATGATAATCGGCGCATCCTTACGTATTCCATCAGTTTTTTATTTGTAGCAGCCCTAAAAAATCTGTGAAAATGATATTTGGATAGATACAAAGAAGCAGCAATATCTTCCAGGCTGATTTTATTCTTTATATTCCTTTCAATATAGTTTACGGCTTCCCCCAAATCATTCAATATACTCATTATTTGCATCTCCTCAGGTGAGTTACACAATTGAACATAATCTCACGGAATATCAGCCATGTTCCTGCTATAGACGGGAGTTTTCTCCGCCTATCCGGCACATATCACAACTTCCATTTAACAAAATAATAGCAAGAAATGCTTGGTAATGGAATATTTTTTATCTTAATATTACAACTAAACATAAACATGGAGGAAAACAATATGCTAAAGAAACTTGCAAGAACCTTTCCCTTTTGCCTGGCTGTACTATTACTTTCATCTTGTTCCGCTTCAGTGCCAGATTCAGCATCCAATGAAATTGCAAATAGTCAGAAAGAAGAGAAAGACAATATCGGTCATGGGACTATGAGCGAAAATACTGACCATAATATAATGAATTCAATCGAACCGAAGGATAGCAATAAAGCACCAGAACCTAAAAAAGCAGAACCTAAAGAAATAGTTGTATTGAGTACAGAAAACGCATATGAAGACTTTTGTGAAATAGATACTCACGCCTGTGGAGGCATACTCTTTGACAAGGAAGGCAGCATGCTGGTTGCACGGCCTCAGGGGTTGGATAAGGTAACCAGTGGCGGCATCGTAACTACCTTCTGTGATCTGAGTTTACTTGAGAAGGGAAATGATTATTACTTCAAAAGCCCGTTTATATGGGATATGAAATACGACAGCGACAACAATATTATTGCAGCAGCCCAGGACAGAATACTGAAAATTGATGCCGGCGGAAATGTAACGACCCTGATCAGGGATGATTTTAAAGGTTTTCTTGGAGCAAGCGGCCTGGAACTGGATAAGGAAGGCAATATATATACTGTTAGTGGAAACAAGGTATATAAATATTCAGCCGATTTGGAAAGAACGGAATATCTCTGTTCAGATTCCTATTATTCCTTCTTTTCCATGGCATTCACCCCCGATAATAAATACCTTTACCTGACAGATTTCAATTCAAAAGCAATTATCAAATATGCAATAAATGAAGATGGTTCTGTAGGTGAGGGAATAGAAATCGTTCGCGAGCCGGTAAAAAATTCTGGTTCATTTGGTGCACCGCTGAATATTATTTTTAGTGACAGCGGTAACGCATACGTTTCTATAGATGGTATGGCCCACATTCTGGTGATTGACGAAAATGGTGACCTGTCTATGATGGCTATGACTGAACCTGTCAGCAATCATATCATTTCCTTTGGGAGTAAAGAATTTGGGGAGGACTACATATATTTCACCACCTATGGCAATAAAGTGTGCAGGCTGAAATTTTAGGTGCCAATTTTAGGTGCCTGGCACGACACATAGACACTTATTCGCATCAGAAAATAAGTGTCTATGTGTCGTGCCAGGCACCCGATATTCCAAATCTGATCATTGAAAGAAAGGTGTTGCTCTCCTCAATATATTCTTGCAGATGCGTTTCTTTCAGATCGTTATTATCCTTCAGATCCGAAAAATACTTCTTATCGAAATAGTCCAGCGTAATCATTATCAATTTAAAGGCTTTCTCTCGATCCACGCCTTCTTTAAGCGGAACCCTTTCAAACGCACGCCTCCATTCTTTCTCGCTGACAGCCTGGAATATAGTTTCCGCAAAACCTGATAGCCTTTGCTGACCGCAGGTCAACATGCTTTAATGCAATTCGCTCATTCTGTGATCTGACTCTGTGAAATGATCCCTGCTTCATTGATTTCTGCATTAATAGAAATATCCTCTAAAAACGAATAAATCCGTTCCTTTTCAGATTGGTCAGTCACGATTGTGGTTGTATTGTCAGCTTGTATTGCTGGGACGATTTTCAACTCAATAAATTCGTCATTAACATCACCATAGAAATTTATATTCAGCAGCATTGTATCTACCGTCTGACCGTTGAACCAGAAGTTTCCAAGACTGTATATAATGGGTTTTCCGTTATAAAACTCTATTCCCTGGAGGCAATGAGGATGTGCGCCGATCACTATATCAGCACCAGAATCCAGATATTCCTTACCTGTGGTGATCTGTACATTTTCTAACTCATGGCTGAATTCCGTACCCCAATGAACATAAGCAATAACATAGTCCGAATTCTCCTTTGCTTCCTTTATTGACTGAATAAACAGCTCCGTATCATAGCACCGCAAAATACCTGGCTTGTTTTCAGTCGCCTGGGGGGTCATCTTGTATTTTTCAGCCCGTGATGCTGCAATATAGGCAATGGTCTTTCCTTGTATTTCAAAGTACACAGGCTTCATGGCCTCGTCCAGGTCATGACCGGCACCATAATAAAGTATACCTGCCTGTTTTAGTGTAGCCATAGTGTCTATCAATGATTGTTCACCATAATCATATACATGATTGTTGGCAAGACTTACAATATCTACTCCCAATTCATTTAAAATGTCAACCCTTGATGGATCTGCTCTGAAAGTATAAGCTTTATTATTCAGCGGAGCACCACGGGTACTATATGTAAATTCATTGTTGATGCACATAATATCTGCATCTCGCATTATCTGTATCAATTCAGGAGAAATGCAGTCATAGATCCCATTTGCCGCCTTGTTATAATGCTTCATAGTGATCCAATCCTCATCAAAATTTATATCTCCGGCAAATGTTAGGACAAAACTATATTGATTTAGGTCTTCTCGCATATTTGTCGCTTCAGCATCCCCGATTGTATCGATATTGTTTTCCGTCATTCCCGCAGACGACTCCCGAGCCTGGACATGGTTTTCCTCCGGACTCTCGGCATGGCTTTCCTCCGGACTCTGCTCATGGGTCTGAAAGGGCCCATGTTCAGGTGCTGCTGATATATCAGATTTATTCTGATATCCACAACCCCACAACTCCATTATGATCAAAATATATAATAGCAAACCTATGTACTTAATAATTTTCCTTGAAGTACTATATATATTATTTTCTTTTATAGTCATAGACCTCTTTATCTTTTTTATGCTATTATAACACAGCCGTCTACCACATAGATAATTGTGAAAATCCAAAAGTATGCTGCCCCACTCGGATGTCGGAATATGCATCCAGCCTCTCTAATAGTACTCAATTACAACGCCGACTTCATTTTCATTAAAATAAACACTGTCTCCTTCAGGGTAGTGCCAGATTGACTTTAGCACCTTTGGCTGCTTTATTCCGTTGACATTTTCATAATCACTATAAACTGCCGACCATTCAGCCTCCCTAATAGATCCATTCATATCAGTTGCAGTTCTGTCACTTGTTTTGAAAGATAGTACCGCTCCATTTTCATCAAAAGTAAAAACACCGCTTCCCGAAATTCCATAATATGAAATCGTTGCTTTTACATGTGTATCATCTATTTCCTCCCATTCTATATAATCCTGTAAAACAACATTGGGAACAAGAAGGCACTCCGCAAGTATGGTAACAAGACATGACTTGTTCATATCCGTACCTCGCTGGTCAAACAGGGGAATTACCTTGGCAAAAACCCCTTTCATGCTCCCAATACCGCTATTATAGGAATCGAACCCCTCAAATGGCACTCCAAACATGGATGACTTGATGAAAGCGAATCGATCCGGTTTTTCTACAAAGTTATACTGTACATAGTCGATTTTTATAGTTCTTTTTTCAGACATCTTAAAATCCACTTCTGTTAGGTAAGCCTTCATATAAGACATTTTCGGTGCCCCAAGCCATCCGCAGAATCTGAAATACTTTTGTACCGGCAGAGGCAGACCCTCCAGATCTTTTTCTGCAAACACATCTGCTTGCTTATTTGTACTTGAAATCCTGCTGTCAACGGTGCCGCGAAATTCAGACAGCAGCTTTGAATAGGGCAGCTTTAGGAAAACAACAACCGCTGCTAAAATTACTATTACGACCAATATCCACATAATCCTTTTACTCCTTTTCTTCATCACTATTTAACCTCGCCATTTTAACAATATTTTTCTCCAGCCTTGATATCCCATTTACCATAGCTTTAAGCTCCATCGACTCAAAGCCCTCAAACAGCTGCTCCATAAAATCAAGCTCGCTCTTTCCCCGTTGTACTAAATAATCCAGGCATTTCTTTGTCAGCTTGATTCTCTGAACCCTTGCATCATTCGAATCATTTTCTATTGTAATAAATCCTGCTTTTTCGAGTATAACGACCATTTTTTTTACGTTCTGCCTCGAATTGCCTATGAGTGCTGCAACCTCACTTATTGTGGGGTTCTCTTTACTGCTTTTGTAGATACCCGCTAATAAAAGCCATTGCTTTACCGTCAGGGTCCTGTCAAGTCTATCCCCCAGGACCTGCAGCTTATTAGATAATATAAAGATGGAACCAAATATATAGGCTTTTTCTTTCATATCATCCATTTTATCAACTCCCTTACAAAGTAATGCTAATAGGTAACTAGTTACATATTGCATTATACGTAACCAGTTACCTATTGTCAAGAATAATTTGCAAAATTTTTGTTTTCTTTTGTGTTTTCGTTCATTTCCGTTTGCAATAAAAACAGAAGCCGGGCGGGATGAAATGGTACAGGAACGTAAAGCTGGTCGACTGTATAATATTACTTGCTCAAATCATACTGATACTGCTCTATGCCCGGAATTGTGCAGATCCTGCTGTAGCCTGCATCAATAAGTACTTGCGCTGCTGCTGAACTCATATATCCCTTTTGACAGTAAAGTATAATTGGAGTGTCCTTTCTATCGCATACCGAGAACGGGTTATTTGATATATCATGTAACGGTATGCAAATACTTCCCTGTATATGCCCTGCCTTGTAATCCTCACTAGGCCGAACATCAACAAGCATTGCAGTATTATTGTTCAGCATCAGCTCCCATGCTTTGTCTGGTGACAGCTTTATACTCTGATACTTTCTGCACTCAGTCTGAGGAATACGCTGTTCCCTATTGAGCATTCTTACGACAATTGCTGCAGCTTCTGCTCGAGTTATGCCGCCCATAGCATCAAATACGTTATTAGCACGCCCGGGCATTATGCCTTTGATATACACCTGCGCTATATGCATAACGCAGGTATGACAGAAATATAAGTCTCTTAGACATTCTGCAGCCGACCATTCGTACTCATCTCTTTCACCATATTCCGTTAGAAGCGCTTCATGAACTATTCTTGCAGCAGAACGGCGCTCGATCGGTTTGCACATATTTGTTATATCATAGTCCTCTATTATTCCCTTATTCAACGCATAATCCATATATCCCGATGACCAGCCGTCACGCGTTGGCTCTATACTACCTTTACTGTTTCTGATCACCATTGCCACAAACTGTTCAGTAGTAACATTATCCTCGGGATGGAATAGACCGTCATTCATACCCTTAATAATACCCTTTTGAAATAATTTTTTCATACTAAAGATCCTATTAAATAATACAAAGACTTACAAGTCTTCCATCCATGTGTAGTTCTCAAATATCACAGAAACAGAATGTATAATCCCGTCAGTCTTCCTAAATAGGAGAAACTCTTAGGGTAACATTATCATAGGCGTCAATACCTGCAACAGAGAAAGTCCTTGAAGTGTTCGTTGTATCCTCACCTGTCCATAAGTCCGTTATGTAGTAGCTTACTGCATTTTGAAACTCATCTGCATTAACCATTTTATGCCCGATATAATCGATAATACGTCTTACATCGACCGAATACTCCTTTCCATCTCTTGAGTCGCTGAGATTTATGAAGGACAGTGCTATATCTCCGTTTGCAAGAGGCTTTACAAGAATATCAACACGATTGTTATTAGTGATATATGCTGTATCAGGATTGGAATTGTCCGCAGAGCAGTAGATTCTTTTTGCCTGGACACCCAGCGCATCCTGATTCAATGCGATCACACCTTTGTTCGCAATTATCTGCCAAAGCTCATCACCCCTTGTAACCCGTCTTAGATCCATTCCAAGCATGATTGGAGAATTCATCATACACCACATAGTCATATGAGTCTTACTCATGGTATTTGTAATTCCGTCCATACCAATCACCAGCATATCAGGATCGTTCCACCCCTTGTCAAGTCCGGCAAACTCGTCCATAATAACCGCCTTATTATACTGTGAGGTTATACTTGCGGTATTGTTTGAGCTCCATGCAGCCGAGCCCGGATTTCCGTCAGATCCGACACTGAAGGTTATATCATTCAGGATACGCCATGAGTCTCCAACCTTATATCCCCAGTTATGCGGCTGTGTCTTGCCCCATTCACAGATCGATAGTACAACATCATGATCAGGGTCAGCCTTGTTCAAGCCATCAAGCAATGCTGCATATGAATTAAGGGTATTTTCCTGCCTTCTGTGGTTCATAAGTCGTATGAAATTTTCTCCTTCATCTAAAGATACAGTTATTTCTTGCGAATCTGTAAAGTAAGTTGTACTTTCTGTAAGAGGAAGCATATCGTCAAAAAACCGAGTTTCATTATCTGCGTTTCCTACTGCAAGCTGAAGCCAGCGTCCTGTGCCAACCTCCTCACCGCTTGCATAATTAGCGGTTATGGCATATTCTCCGGCAGCAGGCGCATCTACAGTAAACTGAAGCTCACACCAGCGGTCACCGGCAGGTGTTATACCCACGTTTGTTCCGTCAAAGGTACCAATATTAGATACATAGTCGCCTCTGCTTTTTGATGCGCCCTGACCTAAAAGCACACCATCCTTTACTGCATTTAAGGTTGTTTTCAGTCCTTCACCCGATACTGTTATGCTTCTGATATTTGGAGCATAGGTGTATTTTGCATTCGTCGGATCTGAGAACGTTGCATTGTCCCAAAGGTAGTAGCAGTTATCAACCTTTAAAAAGTCAACTCCCCAGTCAATATACGACCTTGTATCGACATCCTCATAGCCGCAGGTGCCTACCGCAGAGCCTGCACAAAGATTTGTTCCTATGTCGTTGTACATGCCGAATTTGAGTCCCTTGTTGTGTATATAGTCAGATAATGCCTTAAAGCCGTTTGGAAATTTCATAGTATTATTTGAAAGTAATCCGTTTAAGCGTTCAGACTTATAACAGCCGTCATCGAGCACTACATACTCATATCCCAGATCTGACAGTCCTAACATAACAATTGCGTCAGCCATTGCCTTTGTAAGCACTTCGTTGTTCTTACTGCCAAAAGCGTTCCAGCTGTTCCACCCCATCGAAGGGAGACGGCCCTGCTTTTTATCCAAAAGCACCTCGCCATTTGAGAAAGCAGGAAACATATAGCCAGGATCCGTAATCTCGTCCGGCGCAGCCCTTGATGTAGTTCTTTCGGATATAGAGCTGCTTTGTGTATTTGATTGTAGAAATTCGTTCATATGTAATCCTCCATCATAATGCACTTAGCTCTATTATAACGCATTGTTATAATAAATCTGGTAAATAATTTTTACTAAATCTACATGAAAAGTTTGTTTCTCCTCTTAACTCCTCCGCTCCTTTACACGAAAAAACACAACATTGAAATGTTGTGTTATCTCATAATCTTACCGATATCTTCGGAAAGGACGAATAATCGATTAGCGATTTACATGCTTCTGCTATCTCCCTATTGGCATGCGCTTAAGGGGGAGCCATTCATCAAGGGCTATCTGAAAATATTTGTCCCAGAAATCCCATTCGTGGCCCAATCCCGGCGCCTCTTCATAATGGAAATCGTAGCCGAGAGCAATGAGCGCATCTCTGTCTTTCCTGACGACGTCCCTTATGAAGTCGTTTTCACCCACGGCCATGAAAAGCTTCGGCATATCAACCTTTTCTTCCATGTTCTTTTTCGCATAATATCCGATGTCATATTCGCTTCCCCTGAATTTCTCAAGATCCCCAAACGTGCTTTGCAACCTTGTCATCCGTATATTTTCCATTTCTTCGAAAAAGTAATCTGTATCTATACTGCAGCCAATACCACCGGACAGATCTACAACGGCGGAATAGAGATCCGGCCTTTTCATCGCAAGTGCGAGTGCGCCGTTACCTCCCATTGCAAAACCTATAACAAAGTTGTCCTCCCTTGCGGGCGATGATGCGAAAAGTGCCTGTATTACTGCAGGCAGCTCTTCAGTCATAAACGTAAAATACTTATAGCCGTATGCTGTGTCCATATAAAAGCTGTCCTTGACCTGAGCCGCAACAGTCATGACACAGTTCTTCTCGGCATATCTTTCAAGATTAGTATAACGATACGGTACCGTATCGTCGTCGCTGCCGCCATGCAGGATATACACTGTCTGTAGTTTCATTCCCCCACTGTACGGCATTTTACCATTTTGCTGCGGTCTCACTTCTTTTTTTGATAGATCATCACTGTACGTAAACTTGCCAGTGGGATAAGTAATCGTTACATCTACACAAAGGCTCAATGTCTCAGACAGGAAATTAAATCTCATGAGTGCCATAATAACCCTCCTTTAGCGGAACAAAAGTCCTGCAAATTTTTCAAGGCATTTCCTCCATACTGTCCATTCGTGGAACCCAGGGCAGGTAAATTTGCTATATTTGATTCCGGTCTCATCAAACCTTCTCAGATCCTTCTCAAGGCCGTTAACAATCCTCTCTTCCTGTTCACCATAACCAAAGAAGAACAACTTTACCTTCTCGTTGAATGCCTCCGGATCTTCAAAATTTTTATAGTAGTCAAAGTCACAATACCAGCGTCTTTCCAACGCACCGCTGAATATCCCGATATACGGGAAATAGCCAAGATGACGCATAGTTGTCATAACAGTCTGGTAACTGCCCATGGAAAGCCCTGCCATCGCTCTGCTTTGATTGTCCTTCTCGACCCTGAATTTGCTTTCAATGAAAGGGATGCAGTCCTTTATGAGCATGGAATCGAAATCACCGGAAAGAAACTCTTCTTCCTTTTTATCATTCACACAATAAAGACAGTTCATAACGACAATCATCTCTCGGCATTTATTATCCGCGAGTAAATTATCCATGATATAATTCATCTTTCCCTGCCATACCCAGCCAGTCTCTGTCTCCCCTCCGCCATGCTGCAAATACAGCACAGGATATGCTTTTTCAGCATCAATATCGTACCCTGGCGGTGTGTATACCCAGCAATCCCTAAATCTGCCCGTCACAGATGAAAAAAAATGCTCGACACGCAGCGTGCCATGCGGGACATCTTTGAGCGCATAAAAATCCCTTTCCTCTGGGATGTCGAAAAAATTCACAGCCTTATGCGAACCATATCCAACAGGTGCCTGAGGGTTCATGACGCAGGTATTGTCAACAAAATACTCATGATAATGATACCCAGCCGGAATGCCGCTGACCGTTACTCGCCAATAGCCATCCGCACCTTTAGTCATATAGTGCTTTTTATCTGTCATAGCGGAGCCTGGAAATCCTGCAACAGCGACCTCCCTTGCATTCGGTGCGTAAAAGCAGAATGTAACATCTCCATTTTCCTCGATTTTCACACCAGGATACTCGTAGGTATGCCTCGGTCCGGTATTTCCGTCGCTGTCAGTGAAAAGCTTCATTTTAAGGTGCGCTGCATCAAAAAACAAAGCATCTGTATGCAAGGCTTCATTTTTACTAAACCTGTATTGCATAAGCAATTCTCCCTTCTGCTATTTGATTAATATCAGTTCGCCTTTACTGTTCCTTCTAAATTGTTTTACGTAATTCCATCCAAGTGCTGTATCCATTTGGGCTATATCGTGTCCCTTATCGTGCATGACAACATAATTATAAAGGTTCAGGGGTGTCTCGTCCCTCGAATAAAAACGCTGTACACCATACCTGTGATGAGGATGGATTTCGGATGGCATTAGCAGCTCAGTCTTGTCTCCCTTTACACCACAGCCTGTCGGATCCGGGTTTTCCCTTTCCGGTGTCGGCTTGATTTCTATATTGTTGTACATCTTCCAGAAATCATACTGATGCTGCTGCGTACTGCCATTGTACACAGGAAACGATGGTTCTCGAGAACCATAGGTATACCATACCGGCATACGAAAATCAAACTCCATTTTCTTCTTCATTCCTTCTGCAAAGGGTATGATGTCGCGCCAGTCTACCTCGCTTGCACAAAACCTCTCTCCCGGCCAATTGGAATTGATTGGGCAAATAGCTGCCACGAGCTCCGGATGAGCAAGTGCGACAGCCTGGGCAAGTGCGGCTCCGTTTGAAAATCCGGACAAGTACACTCTTCCGGGATCAATTGGGTAATTTGCCGTCATATATTTTATAAGCTCGGCGATATAGCCGACATCATCATCAAGTTCGGGCAGCATAGAACTGTTCCATGAACACCTGTTTGTGCCCCACGGATATACTGTAATAAAGCCTTCTTTTTCACCAAGTTCATGGAATTTACTCATTTCAGCTGCTTCGGCAGGATTGTCCGAACCCCCATGGAAAAACAACATCAGCGGGATCATTTTATCAGTCCCATTCTTTATGCACGATGGCATATGTATGAACCAGGTATGGGGCTTCCCATCAAGACGCAAAATATCCATGAAATATTCGAAGCCAACCTTTCCCAAATCCATACGCGGCTCACAGTCGCCGTGCATACCGGTATTTGGACGTCTTACTGTTGAGAACATCCTGTCCCATACCTTAGTAATCAGCTCTTTACTCAGCTCGTTGCTTACCAGATCGTGAACTACACACTGCAATGGGTTTACACGGTTCTTATAAACCGTTCTTTTGAGATTTCCTTCAATTAACACTGCACAATTAGCCTTTATAAAATAGTCGGCAGCCCTCTTTCCGCCCGCCGCAATACTGACCGGTATTGGAGAATATACAGCCTTATCCAGTGCGGCAGCATCAAGTTCTCCTCCAACCGCAAGTATCGCTGCGATATTGTCGGGATAACAAGCGGCAAGTGTATATGCCATCGAAGCACCTGTCCCGATACCAATGACATACTTTGTATCATTCATCAGATGCCATGTACTCATCATCGCCTTCAATGTCGGTATCCCTTTCGCATCCATCTCCAGCGGTAAATCATCCGGTTTGGTCATCTCATCCTGAAATCGACGAAATGCCGTCACATCGTCTTGCATATCCGGATCCATTTTGTAGTTCCATCCGCCCTCACACGGAACGGGAAAAGAAAGGACGACCTGATTTTGATGGGCAAATTCGGCAAGTCTGCATCGTTTCATCAGTTCTGTAACATCATTTCTTCCGCACTGATCCAGCAAGAACGTTATACTGCACATTTTAAACGGAGTACGGTTTTCCTCGCCTGGATAATAGATGTATAGTTCCCGCCCGGTATCCTGCAATATTTTATGAAATAACGACATTTAAAAAACCCTTTCTGTATATCAATCCTATATCAACCCTTTAATCCGCTTGTGACGGTACCTTTTACAAAATACTTCTGCCCAAACAAATAAAGTATCAGCATCGGTATGATTGAAATGAATGCCCCTGCAAATGCAGGTCCGTATTCTGACGTATCTGCTCCGACAAACATCGCAAGACCGTTTGAGAGTGTTCTCATTGACATGTCGCCAGTAATGAGCAGCGGCCACATAAGGTCGTTCCAGGAACCATTTACCCCCAGGACTACCAGCGTAACAAATGTCGCCTTTACCTGGGGAAGCATTATCTTCCAGTACAAACCAAACTCAGAAACTCCGTCGATACGGCCCGCCTCCTCCAACTCTTTAGGCAGCCCGGTGAATGCCGAACGCATCAGGAATACTGAGATCGCAACAGCTATCTTCGGTAAAATGAGTCCCCAATAGGTATCATACATACCAAGATTACTGACAATAAGGAAAAGCGGTATCATAATGACCTGAAATGGTATCATTAAGGTCGCAAGTACAAGAATGAACAGTACATTCCTGCCTTTGAAATGGTATCTTGCAAACGCATATCCAGCGAGAGAACAAAGGAACACCGACGGCACAGTTGACATTATCGCATATATGACTGAGTTCTTTATAAAATAAAGTATTTTGACCCGTTTGGCCAGTCTTATATAATTATCGAATGTGAACTCTGCTGGGAAAAATGTCGGAGGGTAGGAAATAATATCACCCTTTGGCTTTATTGAACTTAAAAACATCCACAAAATTGGCATGAGGATAATAACGGCAAGAAAAATGAGAACAATATATATTGGAGTTTTTATTGCAATACTTTTAATTCTTTTGATCAAAGCTCCCCCTCCTTCCTAGTACTCTTTTTCTTGTTTCAGCATTCTCGAGTACAGGACTATAGTGATAATCAGGATCATGATGAACAGGCATACAGAGACCGCAGACGCATAACCCATCCTGTAAACTTCAAAAGCCCGTGTATAAACATAAGTAACAAGTGTCTCCGTAGTAAAGTTTGGTCCGCCGCCGGTCGTCGTATATACGATATCGAATACCTGGAATGAGCTTATCAGTCTTGTCATGACAATGAACCATAGTGTTGGTGCTATACATGGGATCGTTATGCTGAAGAATCGACGGATTTTGCCCGCACTATCCATTTCAGCTGCCTCGTACAGACTCTTTGGGACATTCTGCATTGCGCTTACAAAAATAATAACGGATATTCCAAACGCTTTCCAAAGCGACATAAACACGATAACAAAAAAAGTAAGCACAGGCGAGTTCATGAAATTTATCTTACCAAGTCCAAGTAAATTGAGAATATAAGTGATATAACCTACATTAGAATGCAGGATCAGCTTCCACATGATACCGACCACTGTCGCCGAACAGATTATAGGGAGAAAATATATTCCGCGCAGCATTTTATTCAATGGATTGTTTTCAGTGAGAGCAACGGATAGGAGTAACGCAAGAATGACCTGCAGTGGTACTTCCATTACCGTCCATTTCAATGTGACCATCAGGCTGTTCCAAAAACGCGAATCTCTAAATATTTCTATAAAATTCGCAAAACCCAGGAATTTCGGCTCGCCAAATGTCGTAGAAACATCGAAGCCGCTGATAACAAACGCTGATAGTAACGGCAGTATGTTGAACACAAAAAGTAAAATAATTATTGGAGCTATAAATAGATATGGTACTAAGGTCATACTTAAGCGTTTTCTGTTTACCATCAGATAAATGACCTCCACGTATTTATATAAACTATGGAGACCTGAGGGGCTGCCCCAGGTCTCCTTGGGGTTAATGCTGCAAGAAACCTAAAAATCAGAGCTTTTATTATCCTATTTTATAAAAACCTCGGCATTTTTCTGAGCTTCATTGAGAGCCTCATTGACGTCCGTACCACTGGATGCAACCGTTTCTATCATGGGTCCAATTACCTCCATTACAAGTTCAAATGTCTTCGTGAACTCCTTCGGAGCAAGATATGTCGTAATGACATCTTCATTTGGACTTGTCATAGCAGCCAATTTTTCAGACGACTGGTATCTCTGATCGTTGATTGCCGGAATATATAGTGAGGGATAACCATTGGCAAGAGACCAGTTGAGTATTCCTGTAGTTTCCGTGTTGTCATCGCCGTTATACCACCATTCAATAAACCTGAATGCCGCAAGCTTCGCTTCTTCACTGGCAGACGTCGTCACTGACAAGCCACCGACCGAATTCGGTTCCTGAGCTCCGCCATCACCATATGGCAACTGCGATATTCCGTAATCAATTCCCGCATCCTCAAGGCCGGTGGTGAGGTACGCACCGCTGAGTGTAATGCCTATCTGGCCGGCTTTCATCATGGAATCAGTATCTCTCTCGAGTGGATTGTCACCGGACTTCGTCATACCGCTATACCAATTTAGAAAATAAGCATATCCTTTGTTGTCCTTAAATCTTGGGGTAAGCTTATTATTACTGTCATAATCGATAAACAGTCCACCCATCCTCTGGAGCAGATGTACTGTATTGAAAACACTATCGTAGGGCACACCGGATCCGTATACATTTTTGTCCTTATCCGTGATGAGCGACGCCCATTCGGCCCACTCATCATATGAAGACGGTCCTTTTTCCGGGTCAAGACCGGCAGCTGCAAAGAGGTCCTTGTTCCAGTACATAAAGCGCCCTGTTATCTGCAATGGTAAAACATAGAGTATATCATCGAGTGAACAGGTGTCGATATAGCTGCTGACCCAATCCTCTTTTTTAAGACTTGTAGTGCTGAATACCTCATTCATATCAATGAGATAATTGGGATACTGATCTTTGAAGGAGCTTGGCCCAAGAACCATATCAGGAGCCTTCCCACCGGCAAATGCCGCCGCTATTTTTGTAAGGAATTCAGCATTGATATCCATCTCTACCGTAATGTCATAAGGATTCTCATTGTTGAACTTGTCGATGTACTCCATCAGGATCTCTCCATCAGGACCTGTATATCCGTTCCAGAAAGAAATTGTTATCGGTTTGCTTTTCTCAGTCTCTGAAGGCACTGCATTTGATGAGTTATCGGTTGTTCCCGATGGCTTAGAAGATGGTGCATTATTGCTACTATCTCCGGTACTGCTTGAGCAACCGACAATAGTAAGACAGAATACCGCAACAAGAACAATAGCCACTAATTTCTTCATAACTTGTTAACCTCCTAAATTTGCTACTTTGTTTTAGCATTGTCATTATACTATTCGTAAAAAAAGTTGTCAATAGGTTTTTAGTTTGCCATTTATCTCTCATACAGCCTATACTCAGAGCTTTACATGTTCTACAGATATTTTACACTCATTTTTTTTGAAAATTAGACTTCGATATTCTATTTGATATCAAGATTTGCAAAAAAGATTATTTTGCTAAATTTAGCTCATTTGTGCCGAAACTTTCCCTGAATATATATTCCGGTACAAGAACTCTGCTAATGGGATCCGTGATATTATTCTCTATCTTTGTCATTAATAGGTTTACGGCATTTTCCGCCATTATCTCCCTAGAAACTCCTACCGATGAAATTTTGGGAGAAATCATTTCAAACATATCATTATTACCGTAGGCGAGTATTTCAATGTCTTCCGGTATTCTTACATTATGGTCCTTGAAGGCTATCATGGCACCAATCGCCTGAGTGTCCGACAATATAAAAATTCCCGTCGGTAATCCTGTCGGTACATTTTGGCAGTCAACAATCTTTTTTGCGCATTGATATCCACCGGTAATATCGTAGTCCTGTGATTCGGTTACCCATTCATTCTTTATTTCAATTCCAAGACGTTCACATTCATCCATGAACCCAAATCGTCTTACCGCCGAACCGCTGCCCTTTCGAGATACTCCGATCACGCCAACTTTTTTATGTCCGTTTTCTGCAAATAATTTTGCGCAATTCCTGCCGGTTTCAAAATTGTCGGTATAGATACCACTATATTTGCTATTACCTTTGTTAGATAAGACAAGCGGTATATCAAACGTCGCATTACTTAAAAATTCAATATCATGTTCCCCTGGTGCGCATACTATGATCCCATTGTATTTCTGTGACGACATCAAATCCTCCAGTTGATCGAGATGATCTTCTTCAAAAAGCTGCACCATAAACTCAATGTTATAGCTGTTTTTCTCAATAGCGATCGAAGCACCCTTAAAAAACTTTCCCAAGTCGTCGTTGTACTTTGTATTCCAGAAAATTGATATGATTTGCCCTGCCTGCTTTGTGCCGGCTCCGCGAAGCCTTCTGGCGTATATGTTCGGCTGATAATTCATATCCTTTGCGGCTTCCAAAACTTGCTTCTGTGTAGCCTTGGAAATACGTATTTTATCTCCCCGCCCGTTGAGGACAACGGACACCGTGCTCTGGGATATACCCAACTGTTCTGCAATATGTTTTATTTGAACCGTAGATTTTTCCATCATTATACCTCCTAAATCCTCTTGCTAAAAAGCTGCTAAATTAATTCTACTACTTATTTTTTTTGTGTCAATATATTTACTAATAAGTAGTAAAACCTTCTATAATTAGCAGAAACATATGTACCATAATGAAAAACACAAAAATAAAGTAATTGACTTATTGTCACTCAGGTATTATATTAGTTAAGGTAAGGCTATACAATAAAAATTTGCTCGAAAGGGTTTTTATTTTTTATCTTCGTGCTAAATCGAAAGTGCTATTAGCATAAAAACTAAACGAGGTATATACATTTGGAACATAAAAAACCGGAAAAGCTTCTTAATAAAAAATTTATTTTACTGATATTCATAAGCTTAATAACTTCCTTTGGTTATAGTATGATATCCACACTAGTGTCCTCTTACGCAGTCGAGCTTGGCTCAAAATTAACCATGGCGGGGACCGTCGCAGGAGTATTTTCCATCTCGGCTTTGTTCAGCAGGCCACTTAGCGGATACGCCGCAGACATCTTCAATAAAAAGACCCTATGTGTATTGTCCACAGTTCTGATAGGCGTCTCCATGCTTGGATACTTACTGGCTCCGAGTTTAAGCATGTTTTTTGTCGTGAGGATATTACACGGTCTGGCGTTTGGCATCAGCGGTACAGCAAATCTTGCACTTGCCAGTGAATATATCCCGGATAAAAACATGGGTCAGGGACTTGGATACTTTGGGCTGGGTCAGATTATGTCTCAGGTTGTAGGACCAAGTATCGGGATTAGTATAAAAGATATGTTCGGCTACCAGACACTGTTTCTTATTATTGCTTTACTAACATTTGCTGCAGTGATCATTCTCATTTATTTCTTTAAATACAATTCCGTCAAGAAATACGATGTCATCCAGACGGTGCAAGAAATGCCTGAACCCGGTAGAAAACGTAAAAGAATAACCTTCGACAACCTTATTGCAAAGGAATGTATTCTATATGCGCTCGTTGCAGGTCTGTTTTCACTGGGAAACGGAATTGTAAACTCCTTCCTTGTCCTTGTAGGAGCAGAGCGTTCCATTCCAAACATAGCTCTCTTTTTCTCGGTAAATGCGATTGTACTGTTCTTTATGAGGCTTACCATTGGCAGGATTGCCGATAAGGCGAGGCTTCTTATAATAGTAGACATATCTCTGTTGCTCACTGCAATATCTATGCTAATTGCCGGGAAAACCTCAGGCTTTTTCATCATGATGATCGCTGCGGTTTTGAAAGCCATTGGGCAGGGCGGCGGACAGATTTCTCTGCAATCCGCATGTATCAAAAAAGTCTCACCGGCTAAAGTTGGAATTGCAACAAGTACATTTTATATCGGCGCTGATATCGGACAGGGACTTGGCCCAATCATTGGAGGTAAAATCTCCGATATGTTCGGTTATGCAACAATGTTCTACTGTATAGCTGTTTTACTGGTTTCTGTCATGGTTATTTTCAGTGTTTATGAGTTAAAAGCAAATCGGTATCCAGTTAATCGGAGTTCGACACTTTAGTATTGCTATAACGCATCCTCATCCAGTGTCTCGATCAAAAAGCTCACCGGACGGAAGCCGTCATTACACGAAATCATTGCCGACTTCTTATTCTTCATCCAGCCCTTATAGAAATCCTCCCCGCCGTGGGCAAGCGTCATCACAAAGGCAGACATGCTCTCCCATGCACTTTCGCACATTCCTTCAGGTCTTTCCCACCCATTGGCGACAAAAACCTGCCCGATTTTCATACCACAAGCGTGCTGTATGGGATTTTCATATTTGTCTATCAATTCTTGATAAACCGTTTGTTTCATTACCGTTATCTTCACTTTTTTCATATCGATTCCTCCCGAATTTACTTCAGATAGTGTTTTGCACCGTTTTTCATAAGCTGCTTTACACTATCATCTTCCCTTGTAAAGTAATAGCTCAATTTCAGATTGAATATAGCAATCATTTGCTATTATTAAGCTAAAGGATCATCAGCACATGAGGAGCTTTGGTTTATCAGCTTGATAATGAAGTCCCCTGTGGCTTTAGCACTATGCCTTTTGCCATACAATTCCTGAGCACACTTCATTTGGCTTAACTTTTCGGGATGTGTAAAAAGCTGCATGATTACATCATCGATTCTTGCGTATTTTCCGGCATAGACAGCCAGATTATTATTTATAAGGAAGTAGGTATTGCGGTTTTCCACACCGGGGATCGGATCGGTAATAATAAGCGTCCTTCTCTTTGCCAGCACTTCGGATACCGTAAGACCACCTGGCTTGGTAATAATAACGTCCGCAGCATCCATATAAAGCTCCATATTATCTACGTAATCCACAACTATAACTTCCTTGCTGTAAATGGTGTCCCTGATCTTTTTGGATAGTCGCTTGTTGCGCCCGCATATAATAACGGTTTGAAAATCCATAGGAACTTTGTCGATATCAGATAGAAGCTCCGGAATATTTCCGAATCCAACGCTGCTTGATATCAGCAGCATAGTCGTTTTATCCTTCAGGTTCAGATGGTTCCGTGCTTCTGATATTGGTATATCCTTGGAAAATTTCTCCTTAACAGGGATACCAAAAGGCAATAGCTTATCACAACTGATTCCCTTTCTCTGTGCTGCATAAAGCAGCAGTTCATTGGCTACTACATAGTAATCCAGAACTGTATCTTCCCAAAAAGGATGCAGTGTAAAATCAGTTACAATGCCCAAAACCGGTATTTCTCTGTCCAGGATGCCATCCCGCCTCATTTGTGTAATTATGATGGCAGTGAAAATATGTGTACAGACGATAGCGTCAGGTTTTTTTAGATTGATGTACTTTTGCATTTTTTTCTTTGATGCTTCTGCAATCGTGTAGGGTAAATATGTCTTGCGAATTTTCTCATTTGAGGAATCCTTTTCAGCCTTGTCATACATAAGCAGATGTAATTCCGGAGAATGCCTGGCCATGGATGTATAGCCGTAATCTATTATATCTCCAATCAACTTGCTCAAATACTTATATGTATCAAGTACAGTACAATCCAAGCCCTGTGTTTCAAGGTACTTAGCCAAGGCAAAGCTTGTGGAATTGTGACCCTGTCCCGCTGTCAACGTCAATAACAAAACCTTCACTATTAGCAACTCCCATTCTATAGAAATAACTATTCCTATTATACTATGTTTTGCAATTATCCACATAATCATTTCATGGCAGTGGGAGCTGCCTGCCATTTGCCATTAATTCGGTATCGCGATTTCACCTTCCCAGCAATCCCCGCTCAAGCCTTCCAAAATGCAGCCTCCTGCCCAGGGCATTAATGCAAACCATGTACTGGATGGGCTTCCATCAGGATACTTTTCAACCGTCAGACCTTCGCAATGGCAGAACCTTTCCGACATCCATCCTTTTTTTCCATAATCGTATTCCTTATCGAATCTGTTATATGTCTGGCAGCTCCACATTATGGTGTCCTTCAGCCGGTTTTCTACATACGCATCTTTCTCCAACCTTACATAGTAAAGCATTTCATCAGTAATAGTGCTGGACATCGGATGTATATGCGGGTTGGCTACAGAGGTAATACTCCCTCCGCAGCTTGACCAGCCTGTTTTACTTAATGGAGGCGTCTTTACAGGCGAGTTGTAGCAGAACTTAAATGAAAACTCATAATATAGGGCATCACGAAGATGCTCTATATATATTTTTTCACCTGTTAACTGATGCATCCTTCGGACTGCTCTTATATAGGCCAGAACTCCTTCTGAATCAACAGCTTTATCCGTATCCAGCGGGCAGCCATAGCATTCAGCCCTTTTGATAAAGAAATCATAGTAGTGCGATTCGCTGTTCTTAAGCTCATCCAAAAAAGCAGTGTCTTTCTCAAGCAGGCTGTAATATGCTACTGCTGCCATACACCAGGCTCCTGCCATAGAATCATATTCTAAACCTGCCCCTGTCTTTTCTGAGAATATATAGGGATACTCATAGTCTGTATTCTTCGTTCTTTCAATTTTCAAAATAACATTCCTTGTAAATTCCAACCAATCATGGTGTTCACAATTCTTTTCCCGTTTTTCATAATCGTATGCTTTTAGTAGATAGTAAAGGGCTTGCCCTACCAGATAAGAAGAATGACCCGGTGTGTGCATTCTGTCGAACCACCACCCCCGGTTACTCCACTGACCATTGCTGAAAGTTTCGTATGGCAATCCGGAATTCGGATTGATCGAGCATTGTACAATATTATCTATGCATGTCAGTGCCTGATTTCTCATATTCTCATCGTTCAAACGATAAGACGCCAGCATCATTGGAACCGCAACAGCAAGTCCATTTGTCCAGCTGATGGAAGAAAGCTTATTGTAGCTTAAAGTTCCATCCGGCTTATCAAATACAAACCCGGAATAGTTTTTATCTTCTTCGATCCAGGCGTCATTAAAGATAGCATAAGCAATATCGGAAACAGCAGTACTAATTTCACCGGAATTGCGCGGCTTTTCATAATACAGTTCGTAAACAGCCTGTATTGCTTTGTAAAAGCTCCGTTCATCTTCCGCCTTCAAATCATACATCAGTATCTCGAATGCTATGTCTTCTCCGCATTGGATCATGAAACAGTTTTGACCAAGCGGCATGCGTTCCTTTATGTTTTGTGACTCAATAAACAGCCAGGGTGCATTTTCGTATCCAAGCGTATACCCGATGCTGCCTTTTTCCAAAGAACATGTAAATCCTGTATATTGAAAGAAATCTCCTTTATTGCAGGGATTCCATGCAGTTTTTGTATTGTTTCGTACGACGAAATATGGACTGGCAGACAAGCCGTATAACTTTCCCTGATCGTATGCGAAAGCCGCCGGGTGTGAAAGTCGATCGCTGCGAACCATCCACCAGGGGGAAGCCGGTCTTTGCATGTCTCCTTCCCGAAGTCTCGGGAATTCATTTCTCACATCCAGAGGAGCTTCTCCTCTGTTTCTTCCATATATAAATCCGGGAAGGAAAAAACGGGGATTTTTTTTGTCAAAAAGGAACTCTGTATGTATTACACCTTCCCAGTTTCTTTTTGTCCGATTTGATATCGTTATCTGTATTCTATAAGGATTAAGCAAAGACCCGTTGCCGCCCGTCGTTTTCGATTTTTCCCTGTAAACCTTCATTTTCCAGCAGCACATACTCTATACTGCTATTGTTTTTATTTCGTGCCGTAAGAACGATCTGCATAATAGTTCAGCCTCCGATACGAATTCTACATGCCTATTCTTTGTGTTGGATGCTTTGAAGGGTTCATCTGTCACATAGTATAAACCATTTTTCCAGTCATTCCAATATATTAATATTTTAGGTGCCTTTTGAGGTGCCTGGCACGACACTTAGACACTTATTGGCCACGAATTTCAAAATAATTGTCTGGGCGTTGTGTTTTTTAGCCTTGAAGTAGCTTACAATTTACAGTAAAATGTTATGTAAACAAAAATTGAGGAGGCGGGCCGGCTGAGGATCGCTATTTGTGATGATGATATACGGGATCTGCTGCAGATCGCTTCATTGCTGGAATCGTACCGGCATAGCCGGAATGCGGAACTTTCCTATGCGAGTTTCCAGAGTGCCTCAGAGCTTTTAGCCTCCATGGACAGCAGGGATTACGATCTGCTGCTGCTTGATATGCTGATGCCCGGTATCAACGGTATGCAAGCAGCCCGGGAGATCCGTGAGCGCAACAGCCGGGTACAGATCGTGTTCCTGACTTCCTCGCCTGAATACGCAGTGGAGAGCTACAGCGTGCGAGCATACTATTATCTTTTAAAGCCCGCTTCAGAGGAACGGCTTTCCCCTATCCTGGACAGGCTGATGGACGATTTCAAGAAGCCGGAGGATGCCCTGCTCATTAAAACCCACTCCAGCGCATTCAGCCTCCCTTATACGAAAATTGAGTACATAGAGGTCAGCGCAAAAAAGCTTTACTTTTTTCTTACAGACGGCAGCACACGGGAGGTACCGGGCAAACTGGCGGACTTTGAACAGACCCTGCTGAAAAGATCCGGTTTTATGAAGGTGCATCGCTCCTATCTCGTGAATCTGCAGTGGGTACAAGAACTGCGGCAGGGAGAACTCCTCACCGTGTCGGAGAGGCGTGTGCCCGTGTCCAGAGCTGCCTATCCTCAGGTGCGGACTGCCTATACACAGTTCCTGTTCTCCGAGGCGGAAGAGATGGTGCAGGATATGAGAGGCGGTACTGAATGATAACAACTTACATCGGACTTATCAGATTTGGTTTTTCTCTGCTCTTCGGAGTGGTTCTCTCGGTCTGCTTTGCAGGCATGGAACGTACACGGAAGAACAATATTGCTGTTGGCTTCTATTGCATGTTCCTCCTTTTTGTGCAATACTTCTGCTGGTGGCTATTTGGAATAGATTTGACGTCAAAGCTATATCCCCTTATTATCCACCTGCCGATGCTTCTTTTTCTCACATTATATCTGAAGCGTCCTTGGTTGGTATCTATCGTCAGTGTACTCTCAGGCTACCTTTGCTGTCAGGTGCCGCGCTGGATCGGCAGTATTGGGGGCGCAGTCTTCAGCAGCGAACTCGGCGAGCATATATGCTATATCGCTGCCGTATTTTTGGCATATTACCTCTTTCAAAAACATGTGGCAGGTACTCTGCGTCAGCTAATGGAGAGATCCAAAAAGTCCTGCGTCCTGCTCGGCACTGTTCCGTTGTTTTTCTACCTATTCGATTACATTACCACGGTCTACACCGATCTTCTTTACAAAGGAGTAAAGGGAGCGGTCCAGTTCATGCCATCTGTGTTATCGATCGTCTATTTCGTTTTTATTATCCTCCACTACATCGAAATGCAAAAGCAGGCGCTTGCCAACAGAGAGCGGGATATGCTGGCTGCGCAGCTCCACGGTGCGCATTCAGAGCTAGAGTCCCTGCGAAGGATGCAGAATATCGCTGCCGCCTACCGCCACGACATGCGCCATCATTTTGCGATTTTACAGGGCATGGCTTCCGAAGGCAGTACAGAAAAGATCAAAACGTATCTGAATATTGCGCAGTCCGATACGGATGCGATCACCCCGATCCGTTTTTGCGAAAACGAGACTATAAATTTGATTTTGTCAACCTTTTTTACAAAGGCCAGGCAAACGGGAGTTAAGATGACGGTGGACGCAAAGCTGCCGGGTCCAATACCGTTAAGTGACACCGAGCTTTGCTCTTTGCTCTCGAACGGTCTCGAAAACGCCGTTTCCGCCGCCGCCAATTGCCGCGAACCGGAGCGCAGGACAGTGTCTGTAAAGGCCACTGTACATAAGGCCAATCTTCTGGTTTCAATAGAAAACCCCTACGCGGGTGTGATTTCAATGAAAGGCGGACTTCCCCAAGCATCCCTGGAGGGACATGGCTACGGAACTCGCAGCATCGCGGCTATCGCCGATGCCCACGGCGGGCAGGCGATTTTCAGCGCCAGGGACGGCCTATTTACTCTAAAAATCATGATCCCATTCTCAGGTTCAGGCTTGAAATATTCCCCTAAATAAGGGAATTCCAAGACAGGCGGGGCAGGGGACGGGCGGGACAGGGGCAGGTTCTGTCCCGCCCGTCCCCGGTCCTGTCCCGGCGCAGT
>JAEZYU010000112.1 GCA_023418915.1 Bacillota bacterium | reverse complement strand
CAATTCGAGTTGCACAGCTCATACGCTTTTCGCAGGCTTATTCCAAGGATCTCCCTGACTTCCGCGACGGAATAAGTCCTCTTTCCTGTGTCAGCGATCATACTCGTTTGCCCGATTGCTAAAACCTCCTTTCCCGCAATCAGGTGACAGGGCTGCACCAGGCGTCATACAATGCACCTGCATTATACGGATCATTGTGCAGCTCATCAATGTTGCGGCTCGTATCTGCTCTCGTATCAAACATAAAGCATCATAAGGGCAATAGCCTGTTTCGAAAGAAGAGGGAGCGTCGATGTATGACGGCCGCGCCGATAGGGACGTGATCGTATGAACAGAACGACACGAATCGGCGCGGCTATCTTATGGTTTGCTTTATTGGGTAAAGGTTCCCTTCTCAGATACCCGGACGGCTTTGGCTTGCCTCATTGGAATTTCACCACTCCCCATGCTGGCGAGGCGTTCTCATTGCCTGCGACGGCTCGCGGCCCTATGGCCGCTTCACGCTCGGACTGTGACTAAACGCAAGTATCATTGTCGGGCGCGTGCGCTTCAGCCAGCGAGCTTGCTATGACCCGCCTGCGGCATGGGTATTGTTCGCTCTCCCTGTCCTCTGACCGCAGGGGTCGTGGCGTACCTGTCGCTCGGCGCACGCGCCGTATGTATCCGGATATCCGCAATTCAGTTTTCAAGGTGCGGCGAGAGTGGCAAAAACCATCTCTCATAAGCCATGACAAAAAAGAGGCTGTTGTAACCGTCAAAACATGGAGTTTTTCAAAAATTGCTCCATGTTTTTGAGGCCGCGCTGAATGGAATCGCTCACCACGTTGCGGCTCACCCCCTCAGCGCGGGCAATCGCGGCTTGGCTCATCCCCAAGAAGTGATGAGCATAAATACGTTTGCCCTGCTTGTCCGGCAGTGCGGAGATCGCGGCATGAAGCTGCTCGTAGGTGATTTTACGCTCGTAAATCTCACCGGGTGAGAGCGAAACGAACAGGGCGTCATGCTCAATGCCATCGTCGCGGTCGAGTGAGTAATGGGCCTTATGGCGGTAACGACGACGCTCGTACGCCCTTTCGTCGCGCTCCCATTGGGCAAGCTGTTTCGCCATCTCGCAAGGTATGTCGATGATGAAATCCGTGGTATAAAAATCGGGATAGTAATCCCGCAGGTTGACCTTAGCCATTATCGTCTCCTCCATTTCGATTCTGAGGTGGAATCAAAGTGGAGAGGACGGTGGCCCACGACAGCGCGGAAACACGCCGCATACAGATACAAAAACACACCTGCAAAACGGCAAGGAGAGCCGAGATGCAGATGTGTCTACAGTTTCATCAGAACTTTGGACTACTTGTTTAAATCGAAGGGGACAGTTATCCGTATCACAGAAATGACTTTCTTGATCGGCCACGCGCAGGTGCAGAAAAAGAGAGGAATGCCTTACAACTATCCGCTGTTTATCGCAAGAATGGAAGCGTGTGAGTCCACCCAAGGCACAGACAAACCCTCCAATCCAAACTTAGTCTTGGAGGGCATGGTGTACCCTCGCCAAGACCTCGCCTTTTGCTGGCGGGGTAAAATCCGTATTTAGCTCATCTATCAACAACCTATCAGTCCACATACAACGGGACTGTTATAATAAATCGACTATGGAGCGGATAGGTGCAAAAAGGAACAGGAGGTTAACCAACGGGCCTTGATACACTCAGCAACATTGCTACAGCGGCTTGGGAGCACATCGATATTTTGCCTGTTCAAACCGATCCGCACGTTGAAAATATAGCGCAGCTCGATCTCCTTTCAGAGAACTGCTCTAAGATTCCAAGCAAACCCGTGTCCGCATTAACGAAAAAGGTACGTGATAGAGCCTCATCAATATGCGCATAAGCCTCGCTTTGCAGCGCCAAAAAGGCCGCCAGCGGCGAAAGGCTACAGCGGCTCTAGCGAAAACCGACACCATCACCGGTCAGACCGGACATTGGCTGTTTGAACGCCCCATGATAGCATAAAAGTGCTTTTGCCTCGGCGCAGGACAGAGCAATGCAGCGGTGCACCTCGAGCGGCGCAGGGGATTTGGCGGGAGGACGGCGCTGCGGCGCCGTTTCTTCGTAACCATTTCGCGCCGCAGCGCGCCGTCCTCCTGGAAAACCAAAGCGAAAAACCGCGGGAGTCTGAGGGCAGAACCCTCAGTGCGCCAAAGGCGCCTTGTTTCCTATTCCTTGCCGACAATGCCCTTACGCTTGCGCATGGAGTCATTCCCATCGATCATGATGGTGTAGGAGTCGTGGACGATGCGGTCGCAGATGGCGTCGGCGAGGGCTGATTCGCCGATCTTGGCGTGCCAGCCGGGGTGTCGAACTGGGAGCAGAAGATCGTGGACGCCCTCTTGCAGCGGGTTTCAACGATCTCCAGCAGATCTCGGGCTTCCGTCTCCTTCAACGGAAACAGAATCATCAGAGCAACGAAGCAGGTCAACGTGGTATGCGGGGATTGTAACATAGCTTTCCAACGCGCTTAGCATAAGGAGGCGGCCTTGGGGCCGCCTCCTTATGCTGTTACTACGCGCCCTTTGACTTTGCGCAGAAAGATAACTAAGTTCTTCCATATACACGATATCTCCACATGCCGTAGAAGTAGAGAGATAATCCGATGAAGAAAATGACAATATGTGACCATATCAATCTATATGCCGAGTTCGTCTGCAAACTGAATGACTCATAGGGTAGCCATTTAACGATATCATATATCATCTGCTTCGGGAAAATCCAAGCAAGGAATATAGTGACGTGATAAAAAACTGCTGGTAATCCAATGGTTAGAAAACGGTTGCCAAATACTGCGGAGATACCCAAAGCAAGTAGCGAATAGGTGCATCCGAATAGGAAGCTGTTTACTGCGTAAACACCAATAAATGCCCAAAGTGAACGATCGTAAATCGACCGAAAAACAACCAGTGGAGAAAAATCGATACGAAAAGATGGCGTGGGAGAATAAATGACCGCCAACAGAATCATAATCACATATGCGCTCAAAAACACACTGCCGGATATAATGGAGGATGAAATTGCCCTTGTCATAAAGTATTTTCTAGGCTTCATGCGTGTGATTTGGTATTGCACATTTCCGGTTTGCATATCATCCAAGTATGATAATGAAAATGGGATGATGCATGCAAGCGGTGCAATCGCATTAAATATCCCGCCGAGCGATAATGCGGTTGCGTGAAGAAATATGGTTAGCCCTCCTGCATTGAGCAGCATGGGATAATACCGCATGTTGACTTTTAATGAAATGGACGCCATGACAATGAGCGCCAGCACACATAACCAATAAGCAATACTACAAAATCCGCGTTTCATATCTCGAACCAGCATGTTACACATGAATATCACACCTCTCGCAATGATCCGTCGGTCATTTTATAGACATTGCTACATAGTTCTTCAATGTCCTCCATGTTATGGCTGGAGATGATGGTTGTGATACCGTATGTGGACTGCATCTCACCAATGAGTTCACGAACGATCTGAATGCTCTCAGCATCAAGATTATTCATCGGTTCGTCTAAAATCACCAACTTGGGTTTTTCCATCATAGCTTGTATAATGCCTAACTTTTGACGCATGCCCAGCGAGTATTTGCGAACAGGCCGTCTATCGTCAGGTTTAAGACCCAACCGAAGCATCAGTGCGGCAATGTCTTCCGCGGTACATTTCTTCTGTATACTCGCCAGCAAACGAAGATTCTCCATGCCGCTGTATTGCAGGAGCATGCCAGGGTGCTCGATTAAGCAACCGAAGTCAGAAGGGAAACTGTTTTTCCCCACAACTTTCCCCCATACTTTTATGGTTCCGCTATTAGGTAGCAGCAGGCCAGATAACGCCTTAAATAGCATGCTTTTACCGGAGCCGTTCTGTCCAATGACGCCAATCCGATCTCCCTCATTTGCAGAAAATGAAACATCATTCAATATCTGATGCCCGTGGATGGATTTCATTACATTTCTTGCCTCAACAGCGATCATCTTTCATTTCCTCCTAACTGGTTAATCCAGCTTTTTCATAACAAACCGACATAACCTTTAGCCAAACGGCTACAAGAATGACGCATATACAAACAGAAACAGCAATGCGAAGCGTGACTGGCCAATCAGAGCTAATCATGTAAATGGAAGAAGGCATCCATGTGTCTGCCGTTACGCCTCCGATAAAAATAGCTGTTTCAAAGATCGTGATAATAATTGGGCCTGTACGGGTCAACTGATTTCTTGTCTGCGAACAGCACAAAGCAGTCAGCGATATTCGATAGAAACGCAGGATATTTAGAACGAATAGCGCGCCGAGCAGGCCGTATGCCGTCCCTCTAATCTGAAATGACCCGGATACATAAATCATCACAAAACTGGTCAAACAAAATATCATAGTATATATTACAGCAAGCAATAAGCAGGCGATTAATTTTGAGATAATCCACCGGGTAAAACTTCCGTACCGATACAGGGTATTCGAACGCGTTGCGATATCCGTTTCAAGCCAGTGTCCATAAGGGATGGCAAAGCTCAGTCCGGTGATGAGCCAGATAGATAGCTGGAACGCATCAATGTTTTGCGACATTCCGCCCCAAGCCCATAATAAATACGAATCAATGACAGATGAGGCGTTTACCCTCATCATGCTTGAGGCTGCACTCAGTATACCCGCGAGAATAAGCAGACCAACGCTTTTTCTTGAGGCGAATCCCATCAATTCTCGTGGAATTGTATACATAATCCTTCGCATCATCGAACCCTCTGATTTCCAAAATTAATTCTTACCGCGAATCTATATGTTAGCCAGACGATCATCGCGCTGCATATAACCCAATAGAGAAAAGACCAGCCGAATTCAACCCGAGGATACCAATAAATCGAACCTTTAGGAAATGCAAAAATTGAGTGATAATTGGGGGATAATTGGAACAATACATACGGAAAGAGTACAGAAAAATTCGCATCAATACAGCATGAAGCCACTACAGACACCAACGCGCCACATCGATATTTTGGCAGGGCCATATTCACTGGGAGAGCTAACAGAGAAAAGAAGAACAAACGTCCATACACCAAGCCGAGAGCGATACCTGCCGTTTCCAAGGGTGAAAGGTCAAAAAGGTGCGGTGCTGATCGTATCTGTGTCCAGCTTCGCGCAAGTACAGCTCCATTGAGTATTCCTATTATCAATACCGATATGCAGATCATAGCAATGTACAAAGCAACCTTTATCATCAGGGATAACACCACTGAAAACAGCCACGACCGTCTCGAACCAGAACGCATACAGAGTTGCGCCTGCCACGATGTTGGAATACCAGCATATCCGATCAGAACAGGAAGCAGGAACATATAGGTATAGGATACCAGGATACTATCGTTCGTTGCTCGTATAAGCAAATCCTCGTATGTCGGGGCGTTCGAAAACTCAGTTGAAAGATAGGATGTCAAGCTGATATTTATCGCTCCGAATATAAGACATAGCAAAATCAGCCATTTCCATAATGCAGTCTCACACAATTGCACACGAACCAAATCTTTCATTATAAACACCTCTTTGCCATTTGCGCCGTAGGCGAGGAAAGTGCTCGCCCTTTCCTCGCCTGATCACCTGGGCATCAAACGGATACGTTAGTTGGGGTTCCACTTCCCCTTCACGTCGATTGATACGCCGTTGGGGTTGCCGACCTCAAGCTGCAGGTTCACGCCTGCCTTCTGGTAGGCTGTGTAGAGGGTCACATTGGCAGTTTTGCCACTGTTATAGTTCGTAGAAGAACCAGACGCGCGCGTGTTGCTCTTGTCCCCATCCCACGCGTTTGTATAGTACTTCATGGCCGTTTCATCGGAAGTCTTTCTCGCGTAAGTATTCTTGTTGGTGAAATACTTCGTGGTGCTGGACTTCTTCCGAACGTTCGGATAGACTTTGTAAGACGACGGTTGGGTCGCACCGAGCGTGGTTGAACCGTAGGTATAGTCAGCAGCATACGCAACGCTCGTGGACAGGATGAACATCATCGCCAACATGAACACCGCGAGCAAACGCTTCTTCATATTTCTCCCTCCTTACCTTTTGTCGGTCGTGCAGGTGACTACCCGTTACCTTCCAAATCCTCAGGTTGCCTAGGTTCAACCGGAACCAGAAGGTAATCTATGATAATGGGTTGCGAGCCCCCCACATCCATAATAAAGAACATTTCGTACTCCCAAAGGCCTGTCTCGTATCCAAATGTGCTGTTATCAGAGGAAGCCTTCACGTCGATTGGGATTGTTTCTCCAAACACATAATACGATGTGCCGTTTTTCTCATACAGGTAGATGGTTGTCCATAAAGCGCCCCTCTCAATTAGCGTTGT
>JAEZYU010000110.1 GCA_023418915.1 Bacillota bacterium | reverse complement strand
CAAAAGAAATCCTCGCAAAGCGAGGGCTCATTAGTTGTGTGGACTACTATTTGAATTGAACCGCCTGGTGCCGAACGGCATGCCAGGTGGTGTGAGAGGGGGAAGAAATTTCCCCCTACTCGATTTGGTGCGCCCGTCATTTGCTCCTATTTATATTAAGTTCTTATTTAGTAGCAAAATGCAGGGATCTGCCGTTTTTTTTATTTAAGGCATCAAGCTGCTTATTAAGGTCCTCCTTTTGCTGCTTTTCATGTTCGATAGCTGTCAGATAATCACCTTGGACTGATGCGATTACCATTATTCCGCCTATGCCGATAAGTGCGTTTCCTATCACATCCAATTCTTCACTGTCCAGTGTTATTACAAATATCAAGCCAATCAGCACGGAGACAAGGGTAAGGCCGAATGGTGAAATAGAACTCAAACATCTCATCTAAATCATAATCTCCTCTCCAAAGCTTATGCCTTATAAGATAAATATACTAAACCTGCTTTTTTTAGTTTAATTACTCACACTCTATAATACTTTCTCAGCATAAACGACGTGCAGTCTATATGCATACAGAATGCTCAGATTTTATTAGCCAAATATAAGCATTTGAATAAAAAACAGCGAAAAAGATGATAATAATGGAGACCATAATATGGTATTTTATTATTATTTCGTTTTTGAACCATAAGGAGGGCTGGTTATGTCGGGGTTTGATGCGTCCAACAGCGTTCAGCCTCAGAAAAATCCTAGACATTATACAATAAAAAAAGTAAAAACATCGGGACACTTTTGGCCTGCAGTGACACTCTTTTTAATTATTATACTGTTGTGTGTCAATCACTGTGTACTGCTGGATTCCTATGACAGATTAAAACAAGATCTGGTACAGGCGTACTCGATCATAGACGGAGAAAGGGCAGAAAATCGGGACCTTTTAAAAAACGAAAATGAAATGCATAAAAAATATGATCAATTGGCTGCTGAACTGAAGCAGTTTAAGGAAAACTACAATAAGACATCACGAGGCAGTGAGGATTTATCGAAACAGATCGATGAACTGGAAAAACATAATACTGAGTTGTCTGAGAGAGTGAAAGAGTTGACGAGCGACAACATAGCGCTTCAAAATTCGCTGAAGATGGCTGCATCCGTAGGTGTAAAGCCGCAAAACTTTTCTTTGTTTGAAGGCTTGGAACCTCGAGATACCATGAATAGGGGAAAGTATCTTGGGAAATTCCTCGGTACGGCATATACGCCAAGCGAGGAGGAGTGCGGTAATGACAAGGGCATAACAAAATCCGGAGAGCCGATAGTGCCTGGCGTTTCGATAGCAGTGGATGACCGTTATTGGCCGTTTGGAACAGTTTTTTATATCAAAGGCCTCGGGTATACGGTCGCTATGGATACCGGAAGCGCAGTCAAAGGAAGGCACCGATTTGATTTTTCTGTGCTGGACAGGGATTTTGCATTACAGCTCGGGTCCAGAAAATGGGATGTATATCTGGTCAAAATGGGAAATGGTAAAGCTAGAGATATAGAACTGTAGTGTCGACAGGAGGATTGGCATTGTCTTATATTACCGAACAACTGAAAAAATTCTTTTTTTTCAAGGAACCTGAAAAGCAGGAAAAGTTTATACTGAAGCACAGCGATGACTCAGCGGATAATGGGCGTAAGGAATCAGACAGTCTTGAAAATGAGCTGGAGAAGAAAAAGGCGGATGCAAAGAAGGAACCGGAGCCTGATGATGCTATATCCGATGATTTTGAAGTAAATCTGGAGCATATCAAGAGGGTGTACAGCATTCCATTGAACAGTGATATCGTTCTCAGGGAGTTTGATATCATATATGGCTGCAAGCCTGTGAGGGCTTTCATCATTTTCTTTGATGGCATGACTGACAGAGAGGTCATAAACAACTACATCCTTAAGCCGTTAATGGTCAATACGGTGATGGTGCTCAAGGATATTGAAGAGGATCTTGAGGACTATATTGCAAGACAGCTTATGCCTCACTGCCAGGTCAAGATAGAAAAGGCATACAGCAAGGTGATTGACGAGGTTAATTTCGGAGGCTGCGCACTGTTTGCAGAAGGCCTTTCAGTCTGCTTCTCAGCAGATGTGAAGGGCTGGGATCACAGAGGCATAGAAAAGCCTAATAATGAAATAGTTATCAGAGGCCCGCAGGAAGCATTCAATGAAGTCTTAAGAACCAACAGTGCACAAATAAGGAAAAGGCTGAAGGATGAGGATCTGATAGTAGAGGATGTGATAGTGGGCAGGGTCAGCAGAACGCCATGCTCAATAATGTACATCAGGGATGTGGTGAATGAAAGGCTCGTGGCGGAAGTCAGGCGCAGACTTGAGGGGATAAGCGTGGATTATATGCTCGATGCCGGTGTGCTTGAGCAGCTGATCGAAGACAGCACCATATATCCATCTCCACAAGTGATATCCACTGAAAGGCCTGATTATGTATCGGAGCTGCTGGTAAGCGGCAGAGTTGCAATTGTAGTGAGCGGTTCACCCAATGTTTTGGTTGTTCCCACTACTTCCTTTGATCTGATGCATTCAGCAGAGGATACTTATATAAGATATCCGTATGTCAATCTATTGCGGTATGTACGTTATATTGCGGCATTTTTCGCACTATTGCTGCCGGGGCTTTATCTTGCTGTAACTAATTACCATCATGAAATGATACCTACCGATTTGCTTCTTGCCATCGAAGCTTCACGGGAGAAGGTGCCTTTTCCGTCTCTTGTGGAAATCCTGCTTATGGAATTGTCCTTTGAACTGATAAGGGAAGCAGGCGTCAGAGTTCCAGGTCCTATTGGACCGACACTTGGCATCATAGGCGCTCTTATCCTTGGACAGGCTGCAGTTGCGGCGAACATCGTCAGTCCCATACTGATCATAATTGTTGCGGTAACAGGCATAGGCTCATTTGCTATCCCTAACTATTCGCTGGCATATTCAATCAGGATACTGAGGTTTGCATTTATTTTTTTAGGTGCTTTTGCAGGGTTTCTTGGGATAACACTGGGTCTTTTTATATTTGGAATATGGTCCACGAGTCTCAAATCCTTCGGGGTACCGTTTATGTCGCCATTGGGGCCAAGGACCTCCGGCAGCTTCCGCAATGTCATGCTTAAAGCACCTGAGTGGAAGATGGAGAGCAGGCCTGACTATCTGAATACAAAAAGGAAAAAAAGACAGGATCAGTATAGCATGAAATGGAAAATCAACAATAAGAAAAAGTAACGGAGCGGAATTACCATATGCAAATGGAAAACAGAATCAAATTTGGCAGATTTGAAGCAATCACGCTTATCATAAATCTGGTATGTACAAAGCTGTTTCTCTACTATAGCAGGATGACGGTTGAGGATGCTGCAAATGCAGGATGGCTGTCGGCTATAGTATCAAGCCTTACTGCGCTGATTATGCTGATAATAATACTCAGCCTGTATAAAAAATTTGACGACAAGGATATTCTTGATATTTCCGAGATAGCAGGCGGCAGATTCCTTAAGGTTGTAATAGGAGCGATTATTACAGTCGGACTCTTTTTCCTTACTGTAATTGTAATAAGAGAATTTTCAGAAGATATGAAAGTTGTGTCTCTTCCCGTATCTCCGCTCAGCTATGTTATGTTCTTTTTCATAATAGGGATAGCTGTCGCATGTTTTTTTGGTTTGGAAGCTCTCCTTAGATATCATGCAATAATAATTCCAGTCATAGCAGCAGGTTATATCCTGATACTGCTGGGTGTTTTTTCAAGGATCGATGTTAGCAATCTAACTCCGATTCTCGGTTCCGGCACTGAGGATATAGTTGTGAAGGGTGTTTTGAGGTCGTCTGTATACAGTGAACTGGTAGTGCTTTTCTTACTACCTCCATTTCTTGGAGGCTTTAAGAAAGTAAAAACCGTTGGATATATATCATTCGCATTTTGTGCATTTTTTTTGATATCCGGATCACTGGTTTATATTATGGCAATACCATATCCGTCAAGCCTTGAGCCGTTTTTGCCTATATACAATATGACGAGGATGATCGGCTTTGGGCGTTTTTTTCAGAGAATAGAGGCAATTTTCGTATTCATATGGGCAATGGCTGCCCTTATGTATCTGACATCGTCTTTTTATTTCATGGTATATACATTTGCAAAAACCGCAGGGCTCAAGCACATAAGACCGCTGGTACTGCCATTTGCGGTAATGGTTTTCAGTGCTGCCTTTATTCCGGAAAGCCTTACAGCAGTCATCTGGATAGAAGCTGATTATATTACTAATGCTGGCTGGCTTGTTTCGTTTGCTTTCATAATCTTGATTTTGGCCGCTGCATCTGTAAGGAAGCGTACAAGAAAGGAGAAATGCAGTAAATGAAGCATTTACACAAGGGAGTAAAGGCAGCTTTAGTAGTGATTTCGTTACTTATTGTCATGTCCGTTTCCGGATGCTATGACCAGAGGGAAATAGATGAGCTTGCATACCCGCTTGCGGTAGGGCTGGATGTTGGTCAGGCCAATGAACTGAGAATGACGCTGCAGCTGGCAGCACCTCTTGCTATAGGAGGCGGCGGAGGAGGCGAAAGCGGAGGCGGCGGAGGAGGCGGCGAGGGTGAGACATCTTCCATCATTACTGTTGATACGCCTTCAATATATTCGGGACTTGACCTGATAAACAATATTATCAGCAAGGAAATAAACCTTTCGCATGCCAAAGTGATAATTATTTCAAGGAAGCTTGCAGAAAACGGCATATCCCATTATATACAGGCGATACAAAGGGGCAGGGAGTTCAGACCTGATATGTTTATTTTGGTTTCAAATGAACCTCCGGATAAATATCTTGAAAACATGAAGCCCATACTTGAGAGCAACCCGGCAAAGTATTACGAGCTGCTTCTTGGAAAGGATTATGCGTCCTCCTTTAGCGATGTTAGAATGTCAGAATTCCATTATGCGAATGAATCAGATTTCATGGAACCTACAGCCATCCTTACCGGTTCCAATGTAAAGGAGAGTGTGGAACAGCTTGGTGAAGGCGGTGGTCAACATAGTGCTGCCAGACCAGAGGGCGTCTACGAGGCAGGTGATATACCTGTTGTGTCTGACCTTAAAAACGTTGCAATGGGTATGGCAATATTTAAAAACGGCCGTATGGTCGGAACGTTAAATGGCGCTGAGTCAGCATGCTGCCAGTTGGTTACAGGAAAATACGGCCATTCCTATTGGACTATGAAAGATGTCTACGACGAAAACAAGCTGGTCGTTATGGATATTTTGCAGAGAACCAGGCCAAAGGTCACTGCAAAATTGGAGGACAGGAAAGCTAAAATAGACATAATTCTTGATCTGGAAGGTGATTTTACATCTATCCAGAGCTCTCATAACTTTGAAAGCTTTCCAAAGCCTATGGAGGAAAAAGCCGGTGAACTGATAAAAAGCGAGGTGTCCAAGATGCTGAAAAAAACCACTGAGGAATTTGATTCGGACATCTGCGGCTTTGGCAGATATGTCAAGGGTAAATTCCTGACATTGGACGACTGGAAGAATTTCAATTGGGCTGAGCAGTACAGAAATACAGAGTTCAATGTACAGGTAAAGCTGAAAATGAGAAGGACAGGCCTGATTATTAAATCAATGCGGCAGATGGGGTGAAGGAGGCTTATTATGTCATTGCCTGCAAGGATCGCAGTTATAGCAGCTCTTATCGCTATAGAAATTCATACAGTCAGCTATGCTGTGTGGAATTGGAGAAACAGGAATAAGCCGGGAGCGGTTATGGTGTTTTTGGTTTGTCTGCTTGCAACAGCCTTACCTATATACATGCTTTTTTTCAGGACCTGAATGGAAAAGCGGTATGGATAGTGGTATCATAGAGATTAGCAGGTTTGTATACAAGCATTCTGCTGTAATGCATCATTCAAGAGAAAACTGCAGCGTATACTGTTAGGGGGTAATCTTTATAAAACGCATTAGACTATTGTTGTTGACGTTGCTGTTTTTAGCGGCGCTTACTGCCTGCGGAGCAGACAAGCAGGTGAATTCAGATTTTAGTGAGAACAAGGATACAGGTGCCGTCAGCAATATTCCTGCAGGCGGAACTAATAAGAACGAAGCTTCTTCAGGATCACACGAAAATAAGGTGGAAGGAGATGTCGGTAGTAATAAGAATAATCCAGCCGATAATTCTGAGATCAGTGATGAGATAGACAGTGATGAAAACGAAGCTCCAACAGATGATCTGGAGCAGGTATTGCTGCAAAGTGCCAGTATAGATCTGGACAATGACGGTATAAATGAGCAGGTGAAGGCTGTCAGGAGAGAACTGCCGGCTTCCGGCGAGGGTGGGACAGACCTTTTTGAAGGAAGACTGCTGATAAATGACGCAGATGATGAGAAACAGATAGTGTTTCGGGAAAAAGACAATGATTTGGCAGGCCTTTTAACCAATATGCAATTCGAAGACCTGGACGGTGACGGAGCGAAAGACATTTTTATTACACTCCCGGGGTATGGTGCATCCTTCAGTTATTCAAACTATTTCATATACAGCTATAAAAAGGACATAAGCTACTCATTTTCCAGCGATAATACGCTTGCCGATTTTATCGGAGCGTTTGAATTCAGCTATACAAAGGGCGGAAGCAAGCTGACAGTCACTAATGAAAGTTATGGTTTTGAAGCAGATCTGACAATAGAAGATTTAGGTGAGGGCACACAGGCAGAAGATGTGATGTACAACTATGCGGATGGAACATGGATAGATCCTGTTTCTGTGGATATAAGCGAGGCTTCCAGGCTTGCACTGGTAAAAAATAACGGCAGGGCGGAAATAAAAGTACCGCTTCCGGTATTCGGAATGGCAACAGTGAATATGATAGCAGAGGTAGATCTTTTTTATCAAATTGATGAAAATTTTGAACCGGTTTTGAAGCGCTGTGAGGTGATCGATTTTCAAGGACAGGAAAAAATTAAGGCAGGCAGCTTTGAATTGACAGGCAGATAGACTGCAGTCCTGACGGTGGTGTTTTGTGAAGACGGGGGAATAGTGAGGGATGAGAGAGTCTAAGTTATCCAGAGTGATATCAGCGATAGTATTTGGTTCGCTGATATTATCAGTCATATATATTATAGTCAGGATAATAATGGTACCAGGCGGCACAAATAGAGACGGAGAACGATTGGAAAGCGAATATATCCTTATGCTTTTGCAGTGTACGGCGGGCATATTGATTATGTTCCTGCCCGGCATCATCTCAAGAAGATTCAGTGTTAGGATACCTAGCGGCATATATATTATGTTTATCATTTTTCTTTTCTGTGCGATATATCTGGGTGAGGTGAGAAGCTTCTATTACCACTTCAGACACTGGGATGCACTGCTGCATGGTGTCAGTGGTGCCATGCTGGGAGCCCTGGGTTTTTCTTTTGTAACTCTGCTCAATAAAGAAGAGCGGGTACCTGTCAATCTCAGTCCTATATTCGTTGCGTTATTCGCATTTTGCTTTGCAGTGATGCTTGGTGTATTGTGGGAATTCTATGAATTTTCCTTTGATAGTCTGCTGAACCTGAACATGCAAAAATATGCCCTTGCAGATGGTACACTGCTGGAAGGGCGAAATGCGCTGGCAAATACGATGAAGGATCTGGTTGTCGATGCCATCGGAGCTTTGGCTATTTCAGTACTTGGCTATATTTCACTAAAGTATAAAAAAGGTTGGTTGGAATCGTTGCTTATACAAAAGATCAAATCGCGGGTCAAACACAACAATGATACAACATCGGACAAAAAGGATATTTTATCCACATCGGAAGCCGATCGAAACAAGACTTTAGGGATGTAAGCAAAGAACCAGGGAACTGTGGATTACCATAAGGGATTTCTGTAAGCTTTACAATACCAAATCATTTTTAGGTCAGGTGATCCGGCTTCGCCGGACGTACCCAATAAGGATTATATCTCCGCCCATTATCGGCCGGGATGACAATAAGAGCAAGTGAAAACATAATTGACTGGGATGCATAGGCGAGCAACAAGCGTTGCTTGCGCCAGCCTCGTAAAATCGCTGTATTATCACAAAATATCCGATGAATAAGCAAATTATCGCCTATTCGGAAATTTTTCTTTGATCGATGCGTTATAGTATTCTCCGTAAAAAAGAAAGAAGTCGATATCTTCTAACCGACTTCTTTCTTTTTTTACTTCTGGCAGGGGAGACAGGACTCGAACCTGCAGCCGACGGTTTTGGAGACCGCTACTCTACCAATTGCGCTACTCCCCTATGCTTTGTAATATCAGCATGACAAGGCTAAAATATGCCATCCGAATGACTTCTTTATTCTACAATACCTAGCGAGTATGTGTCAATGGGTTATTTCAATTTAGCTATGGAATTTCCTTCTAACAATATGTTATTATAGAACGTGAATTCTGACATGGATCGGAGTGGTGGAAATGGAAGCGAAAATAGGCTTTATAGGTGCGGGCAATATGGGCTCGGCAATAGTGAGAGGTGTGGTGCTCTCTTCAGCAGCCAGACCTGAAGACATTTACATATTCGATGTGGATAAAAAAAAGGCAGAAGACCTTGCGAAAGAAACAGGGGCAGCCGTAGCAGAGAGCAGTTTGGAACTTGTCAATAAGTGCAGCTATGTCATACTGGCTGTAAAACCGGTTTATGTAGAACAGGTACTTACAGAAATCAGGGACAGCTTTACTTCTGACATGGTGCTCATATCAATAGCAGCGGGTATAAGCATGGAAACACTGAAATCTTACATAGGCTCGGACAGGAAGGTTGTCAGGACAATGCCGAATCTTCCGTTGATGGTTGGAGAAGGTATGACACTCTTAAGCTTCGACAATAATATCGGTGAAGATGAAAAAAATATCGTAAAAAACATCTTTGCATGTTCGGGTAAGACGCAGGAACTTGAAGAGAGGCTGATGAACGAAGTCACAGCACTCACAGGCAGCAGCCCGGCATATGTTTTTGTAATGTTAGAGGCGATGGCCGACGGTGCTGTACAGCAGGGTATTCCAAGAAAAATCGCATATAGGCTTGCAGCACAGGCTGTGATGGGTTCAGCAAAGATGGTTCTTGAAACAGGTCTGCATCCGGCTGAGCTGAAGGACCAGGTCTGTTCTCCTGCGGGAACAACGATAGAAGCTGTAAGGTCGCTTGAAAAAAGCGGGTTCAGATATTCCATAATAGAAGCGATGAGCGAGTGTACGGCAAGAGCCCATAAGCTGGACGAAGGCCGGAAAGCAGGTAGATAATGACCGGTAAAAAGAAAAGAGTAATGATATATACAGACGGAGCGTGTTCAGGAAATCCAGGCCCCGGTGGCTGGGGGGCCATACTTATCTATGGGGGAACGGAGAAGGCGATGTCGGGCTATAGTCCGGATACGACGAACAACAGGATGGAGCTGACAGCTGCGATAGAGGCTCTGAAGGCTCTGAGGTACCCATGTGCGGTCGAATTATACAGCGACAGCTCTTATTTAGTGGATGCCTTCAACAACGGCTGGATAAGAGGCTGGAAGCTGAACGGATGGAGAAACAGCAGCAAGGACGAGGTGAAAAACAGAGACCTTTGGGAGCAATTGGACAAGTTGGCTGGCATTCATGAAGTGAACTGGATAAAAGTAAAAGGCCACAGTGACAATGAACTCAATAACAGGTGTGATAAGCTGGCGGTTGGTGAGATAAAGAAGAATACAGCAGATAAAGGTGATGTTGACAGTGAGTCAACAGACAACAGAGAGGGAGACGGTAATGGAATATAATGAGAAAACAGTATCGGAAAAGCATATTTATAAAGGTAACATTATAAATGTCGATCTAATTACAGTCACACTGCCGGACGGCAGGCAGGCCACCCGCGACATAGTGAGGCATCCCGGAGCATCGGCATTGATTCCTCTGAATGAAAAGGGCGAAATGTACATGGTACGGCAGTTCAGAAAACCGCTAGATGCTGTTTCGTTGGAAATACCTGCAGGTAAACTCGACCATGGGGAAGCTCCGCTGATCTGCGCCGGCAGAGAACTGAAGGAAGAGACCGGCCTGACGGCAGGGAAGCTGACACACCTTGTAAGCGTCCACAGTACACCTGGGTTTTCTGATGAGGTGCTCCACCTATTTGCGGCAACAGATCTGAAAGAAGGAGAAAGCTGCGCTGATGAAGATGAATTCATATCCACAGAGAAATATACAGTGGAACAGCTGCTAGATATGATACTGGAGGGGAAGATCACCGATGCCAAGAGTATTATCGGTATCTTTCTTGCGGATAAGATAATAAGCGGCAAAATAAACATTGATTATAGATAAACACAGATGTTTTAAAGTCAAGCTGCAGGTACAGGAATAGTTTACAATATCTCATGCATATGATGATATTGTAAATTTTTTTTTACCAATGCTGAAAAACATATTGGAGCATCAATATCGTTCTTAAGAGAACCTGTGAAAAATGAAGCGGATAAAAACAGATTCGATTCAAAAGCAGCTTTATATAAGTCAAAGGAGGAACGGTCTTGATAAAAAAGCTTCAAAACTTTATTAAAGAACATATGGCAGCCAACAGAAATGCCTGTTTGTTTCTTCTTCTTGCGTTCATACTGGGCGTATCTGCAGGAGCATTTACTGTAAACGGATTAAGTACGATGCAGAGAGATGAATTATCTAATTATCTTCAGGGCTTTCTACAGCTGTTTAATAACCAGAATGTAAAAAGCAGTGAACTCTTTTCAATAGGTCTAGTTGAAAATCTCAAGATCATAGGATTGCTTTGGATACTGGGAGTAACTATCATCGGCATTCCTTTTATTTTCATAATCATGGGCGTCAGAGGATTCGTGACTGGATTCAGCTCCGGATTTATTATAAATGCGATGGGAATGAAGGGCCTTCTGTTTTCGGGGGTAGCACTTCTTCCAAAGGAAATAATTATTATTCCATGTCTTATATGCATAGGTGTTAATGGAATCAATTTTTCAATGCGGATAGCAAAAAATAAGAATACTCAGGAAATACAAAAGAGCAGCTTGAAGTCTGCATTCCTTTCATACTGTCTGATTACACTTCTGTTCAGCTGTATTGCTGTGGCAGGCATTTTATTTGACGCATATGTCATACCGGTTCTGATACGGATGATAACTCCTTCTTTGACTTTATAGGAGATGTAAAAAAAATAAGTATAAATAGTAAAAAATAGTATATACTATTTACATAAACAAATATTTATTGCAAAATCAGGAATTTAGTATAGAATATTAATAGTGGAAATAGTAAAGAATTCTATGTATTAGCAAATATTTCTTTAATTATTTATTGAAATATATTACAATCAATAAATGGGTATTTGGTTATAAGCAATATTTAAATATAAAAAGGGGAAGTACACATGGAAGCTTTAGTTCAAAAGTTTGTCAATTTTCTGGAGAGGGATAAACGGTTGTCGCTCAACACACTGCAGTCTTATCGGCGTGACATCGAACAATATTTTACGTATTTGCAGGAGATCAATCTGCAGAACATATCCAACTCAAACAAGACCACTGTCATTGCGTATCTGCTGTATCTGCAGAAGAAGGGCAGAGCGACCTCGACGATATCCCGAAATCTGGCTTCGATCAGATCATTTTATCAGTACATAACAAAAAATAAACTGATCGATCATGACCCAACAGCAGAGTTGGAGTCACCCAAGGTGGAAAAAAAGCTGCCGCAGATATTGTCTCCGGAAGAGGTGGAGCTTCTTCTTGAGCAACCGCAGTGTGTTGATCTCAAGGGTTATCGTGACAAGGCCATGCTGGAGCTGCTTTATGCCACAGGCATCAGGGTATCGGAGCTGATTCAGCTCGATCTGCTGGATCTGAATATGGAATTGGCGTATATCAGATGCAACAAAGGAGCCAGAGAAAGAATTATACCTATCGGATCTATGGCGATCAGCGCTCTGAAGGAGTATCTGAGCAAATCCAGACCTCTGCTGATACAGAGTGAGGATGAGAAAGCGCTTTTTGTCAATATTAACGGAAACAGGCTCACTAGGCAGGGATTTTGGAAAATAATTAAGCAGTACAAGAACCAGGCCCAGATAAACAAGGATATAACGCCTCATACGCTGCGTCATTCATTTGCTGCGCATCTGCTGGAGAATGGAGCTGATTTGCGGTCGATACAGGAGATGCTGGGACATTCGGATATTTCCTCAACACAGATATATGCTCAGATAGCGAAGAACAGGATCAAGGAGATATATAAAAAGACACATCCAAGAGCATAAGGTATGAAGGTAACATTTATATATTTGGTTGACTAAACCTGCCCAGGGCAGGTTTTTTATTTGACTGTTTCAGGGTCGGAGGTAGACTGCCGGATGGACAAAAATTCAGGTATAGGCACATTTGCTTGACATAATCTCGAACACAGTGTCGTTATTGTTCAAAAAATCAATTATTCTACATTATTAACTGCGATATTCATCCTATACTTGATTTTTTGTCCATCATGGAGCAGCGGCATTTATTT
>JAEZYU010000099.1 GCA_023418915.1 Bacillota bacterium | reverse complement strand
ATCATACTGTGTGGATGAAGTAATGTCAAAATCATATCCTTTGGCCCGATACCATTCGGTATAAATTCTGTTTAACGCAAAGGATATCTGTGCATAAATATTGGCCTTTATGGACTCCAATGGCCATGCAGCATAAATTTCTGATGATGCAACATTTTTAATGTAGTCAATAAATGGTATGGTAATATTTTCTGCCGGTTCATCCGGCGCACCAAGATGGACTACAATATTCTCGGGGATAAAAGGGGCACCTTCCACATTACATCACTCCCTCCGGCTCTGGTATTAAGTCGACTATCAGCAATGACAGCTCGCCGCCGGCCTGCTCCACCAGCAAATTGGTGCGCTTGGTAAAACCGCTGGCCCATACATCTGCAAAATATTGCTCTGTCTTTTTAGGACTGTTAGGGTCCAAGGCATTTTGTTTTGCAGGAGCTTCGGTTTCAATGATTTTTGTTTGCCCGTTTTCGTCTGTCGTTAAAAAGGCTATTATCTTACCATCTTTTTTTAATACTACATTGGCACCTTTAACAGGCAGCGCCTGATTACCCGTAAATACCTGCGCCTTAAAATATCCAATACCCTGCTCAGGGCTTGGTACCGTCTCTGCCGGCTGCTCTGTACCTGGTACCGTATCCGTTGAATCGTTATTTTCTGAAGCTTTTAATTTTGTTTTGGAAGTTGCAGTTAAGTTTACAGATTGAGAATAAATGCCTTCTCTGGGTGAATTTTGGACACTTTGGCTTACGGGGTTTTGTTTTGGAGCTAACAGCATGGAAGCTGAAACTTGTTCGCTCCTTTTTCTTAATTTGAACATTTCTTCTTTATATTGTTGAATCAATCTTTCATCAGGAATATTCATTATCTTCACCTCTTATAAAAGGAAATACATCACCAAGTGATACTATTGCTTATACTATTTATATGTGCAACCATCTAACAACGTTAAACCGCTATTGCTCTCTTAACGGATACTTTGCTCAATTATCGGTCTTGTAGCCTTTGGTGCACTATAAGACAAAGCTGCCTTCAAATCCTATATGAAACCCGCAGCTCTTTCACTCTATGATTTAAGATTGTAATCCGCGTATACCACCTGCAACCCAAAGAAGATTCTTTGTTGTTTTTCTTTAGACACCTCAAACTTATTTGGCTATAGAATGCATTTTATGTGGGTTTATTGCTTAAAATATAATACTTATTTTTGTAGAACAAGCTAAACTTCTTTTGCGTAACGTTATAGCAATTGACAATACGTTATAACAGTTATATGATAGTTTAAAGAACTAAGAATACCACAAAGGAGTTTATCCATGCCAGATAAAAACATTTCCTTATCCAAAGAGGATGGCTTCCATACTTCTGCGGAAATAGCTTATAATATTATCTCTAAAAAAATACTCAGCGGCGAGTTTGCCCCAGGCATGAAACTAAGCCGACGCAAAATGGCCGAGGCCACCGGCGTCAGCGTAATACCTGTTATAGAGGCACTGAAAAAGCTGGAGGAAGATAACCTTGTTGAGTCTAAGCCGCAATGGGGGTCCTTTGTTACTGTCCCCACACTGGAAAAGGTAAAGCAGGTGTACCAGTTTCGAGAAGCCATTGAGTGTCAGACCGCCCGCATAGTAGCTCAGACCATGACCGCCGAGCAAAGGGCTGTGCTTAGCGAAATTGCCACCATTTTGGATACCACCCCTTATAGCCCCGAAACTGTGCATGAGATGCAGGAAATGCATTTTCAGTTTCACACCAAGTTAACCGAGTTTAGCTGTAACCCACTGCTGGAGGATGCCCTGCGTAAAATCAATCTTTTTTGGCTCTTGTGCAAAGCGCTGAGAGAAAAACGTCCGCAGGTTACTGTTCCCCGCTACTGGCATATGCGCCTGATCGATGTCATTGCAGAGGGTGATCCTCAAAAAGCAGAGGAAATGATGCGGGAGCATATCTTGGATTCCTTTTACCCCATTATTGAAAACTGGGGTAAAAATTAAAATGCTCTTGTGTTAAAACAAGTATAGAACCAAAGGCTGCAGAAAACGCAGCCTATTCCGCAAAGTATGTTATAACAGTTATATCTACTTATAAAATGTAGTCACAACTGTTGTGTATTTTGTTTGTATTGGTTTCAAGGCCTGTATGGCCTGATGATAATGTAGAAACACAATAAAAGGAGAAAAAACATGAAAAAGACAAAAATTTTGGCTGCACTGCTGGCATTGTCCATGGCTGTTATGTCCGGCTGCGGTTCTACTGCTCCCGCATCAAGCAGCAACGTAAGCTCTGAGGCTCCTGCTGTTTCCTCCTCTGAGGCTATCGATGTTGAGTATCCCACCGATACAGTACAGCTCATTGTCCCCCTAAAGCCCGGCGGTGATACAGACCTCAATGCCCGTATGTTTGCCAAATACCTAGAGCAAGAACTGGGTAAATCTGTGGTAGTTGTGAACGTAGAAGGGGCCGGCGGCACCATCGGTATGGACCAGGTAAAGGACTCCAAGCCCGATGGCCACTCTGTTCTGTTCTTTCATACTGAGGCTATGCTTACCGAAATTGCCGGCCTAATTGACTATAAGCTTGAGGAAGGCTTTGAGTTGGCAGGCACCTGCATTGTGGACAATACCACCGTTTTGGCTACTCACAAGGATGCTCCCTATAAAACCCTGCCCGAGCTGGTAGAATACGCAAAGGCACACCCCGGTGAGGTTGAGTTTGGCATGCAGACCGGCGGCTATCCCCACCTCATTGGTCTGGCCTTGGAAGCAATCACCCAAACCGACTTCAACCTGGTTGATGTTGGCGGCAACGCTGCCAAAACCACCGCTCTGTTGGGCCATAAAACCGATGTCATCAATACCCAGTACGGATTAAATCAGGAATACTTTAAAAACGGCGAATTTATTAATCTTGGTTTATGCTCCAAGGAACGTAATCCTCTTATGCCTGACCTAATGACCACCACCGAGCAGGGCTTTGCCATGGACTTTAACAAATTCTTCTTCTGCGCCATGCCCAAGGGCACTCCCGAGGCTGTTGTCAACAAGTTTTCTGCTGCTATGAAGGCTGTCTGCGAAAATCCTGAATTCATTGCCGAGGCTTCCAAAAGCTTCCTGACCTCTGAGTATAAGGATCCTCAGGAGACCCTGATCTATGCAAACGAAGTGTACGAGAACCTTATTCAGTATAAAGACTTGTTTGTTGCCTAAAGATACTTCTATAAGCTTTTATTTTGCGGCGACTGTCGGTACAGATGGTATGAAAACTGCCATCTTACCGACGGCCGTTCCCCCTTATTCTGTTTTGTAAAATCCTAAGCATCTAGATTGGGAGGTATCTTAGTGATTAAAAAATATGGCGACTTGATGTCTGGTATTACCACCTCTATCATTGCGCTTGTAGTTTTTATTTCAAGCGGATTTATTAGGCAAAGGGACAACAACGGCTTGGGTGCCGACTTTGTTCCAAAGGTGGTTGCAGTCTTCCTTCTTATTCTCAGCGGTCTGCTCATTATAAGAGGTGTACGCGCAGCCAAGGCTTACGGTCCTATTCAAAAAGAGGCTGTCCCCCCCGCTTATGGCGTTATGGCAGCCAGCTTTGTACTGATGCTGGCATATGTATCCTTACTGAGC
>JAEZYU010000097.1 GCA_023418915.1 Bacillota bacterium | reverse complement strand
TTGCCGAAGTCCAGAGCGGCAGCACCGAGATCGCTGAGGTCAACAAGGAGATTGCGCGTATCCGGGAGAGGCACACCGATTTCCTGGTAGCATGTGATGAACTACTCACGGCTGAAGTAGAGCGGGCGCAAGCCCCGTTACGGTTTGCTACCACAGAGGAGACCTTCATCACCGAAGGGTGGGTGCCTGACGACCGGGCGGACAGGATCCGCCAGGCGCTGGAGAAAGTGACCAACGGCAGGATCTACTTCGAGGAACTGGAGGTCGATGATGCCGCCAGGGTTCCGGTGGAGTACGAGAACCCGTCGTTCGCTTCTCCAACGCAGGTGCTCATGGATATCTACGCACGGCCGCGGTACTCAGAGCTCGACCCGACACTGATGGTAGCCATCGTGTTTCCCATCTTCTTCGGGCTGATCCTCGGTGACGTGGGTTACGGAGCGGTCCTGCTCTTCCTGAGCCTCGGGCTGCGCAAGTTCCTGAAAGGCGACGAAGGAAGGATGCTCCTCAAGGTGCTCAGCTACGCAAGCATCTCAAGTATTGTCTTTGGCATACTCTACAGCGAGTTCTTTGGGTTCGCGCTCCCGTGGGATGCAATGATCTTCTCCCGCCACCTCAATATCGGAGGCGCGGCGGGCGGTCACGGCCCCCAGGTAGCCGAGCTCATGATCATCTCGATCTGGATCGGTATCCTGCACATAACGCTCGGGCGCATCCTCGGCATGATCAATGCCCGGAAGCTCCACCACGGAAAGCACGCGACAAAGGCGGCAATCGCCAATGCCGGATGGCTTGGAACGATGTGGGGCATCCTCATCCTGATCTGGTCGTTCTACGCTATTCCAATGATGCCCGACCTGACAGGCTTCCCTGTCGCTATCGCGGTCGGTGCCGTCCTGCTGGTGGCAGGCATTCTCGGGATTGCGCAGGAGAACCCGCTCGAGATCGTCGAGCTTCCGACGATCATCAGTCACGTATTGTCTTACGCCCGTCTTGTGGCGGTGGGCTTATCATCGGTCGCCATAGCGATGGTGATCAACTTCATCGCGATCGGCATGATGATAGAACCCCAGCTTGAAGCGATCACCCCGCTCGGCGTGATCTTCATCATCGTCGGCATTCTCGTCTTCCTGGTGGGTCACGTGCTGAATACGGCACTCGGCCTCCTTGGCGGCGGTCTGCACTCAATTCGTCTTCACTATGTTGAGTTCTTCACCAAGTTCTACAAAGGTGGAGGAAAGAAGTACAACCCATTCGGTATGAAATCCAAGTTTACGGAGGAATAAGAAAATGGTAGATTTTGGCACAGCAGAACTGACTCTTGAAATGGTACAGGCATCGCAGTTGGGAATGAGGGCACTTGGCGCAGGCCTCGCGGTCGGTCTGACCGGCATCGGTGCCGGTATCGCGGAGATGGCAATCGGTTCTGCAGCCGTCGGAGCGACGGCAGAGAACCGTGACGTATTCGGTCTGGTGCTGCTCCTTACGGTTATTCCGGAAACCATCGTCATCTTCGGTCTTGTGGTTGCACTGCTGCTTCTGTTCTGATGGAGTGAACCATGGGACTCGAAGCAGTCGTGAACGAGATCCGGGAGAAAGGGCGAAAGGAGGTCGAGGCGGTTCGGGCAGAGACCCGTGCCGAAGTCGAAGAGATCCTGAAGGACGCACAGGCCCGCGCCGCCGAGATCAAACTCTCGGCTGAAGAGGAGGCGGACCGGGCGGCCACCCACATCACCAATCAGGAAGCCTCGGCGGCGAACCTCGTCGTCAAGCGGCAGGTCTTAAACGCCCAGAAGACGCTCCTCGATCAGGTCTATTCGGCCTCGCTCGCTGCTGTCGGTGATCTGCCTGCAGAGTTCCACGAGAAGGCGCTCACAGACCTGTTGAAGAGAGCGGCAAAGGAGATCAAGAAGGGTGTCGTGCACGCAAACGAACGGGATATCCCTGTTGTCGAGAAGATTCTCGGCGAGACAAAATCCCTCTCCGGCTACACGGTCGGCGATCCTGCTGAGATTTCCGGCGGTGTCATCATCGAGAGCAACGACGGCGAGCTGCAGATCGATTACAGCTACGGCACGTTCCTGGACGAAGTCTGGGAATCCAGCCTGAAGGATGCGTCAGCTATCCTGTTTGCATGAGGAGGTTCATACATGGCAGGGGTAAGTAGCGGATTGGCAACCAACTACATCTACGCCTGTACCCGCATGCGGGTGCGTAGATCACTGCTGATACCGCGAGAAGACTATCTCCGGATGCTGAATATGAGCCTGCCTGAGATCACCCGGTTCATCGGCGAGACCACCTACCGGTCCGAGATCGATGAACTCGGCACCTCCTTCTCCGGTATCAACCTTGTCGAGGTGGCCCTGAGCTGGAACCTCGCCAAGGAGTACCAGAACATCCTGGAGCTTGTGCCCGGGGAACTGAAATACTTCACCACGAGCTACCTGCGCCGATGGGATATTCAGAACGTAGTCACTATCCTGCGCGGTAAGATGCAGGGTGTGCAGCCCGGCAAGCTCAAGGAGGTTCTGATCCCGGCCGGCAGGCTTGATCGGGTCGCTCTCGATCGCCTTCTCGCAGAAGAGTCTCCGGAACGGGTTGTCGAGGCACTCAAGGGCGAGCGGTTCTATCCCGTCATCGAGAGGGAACTTCCCCGCGCGACGGAGACCGGGTCGTTTGCCCATCTGGAGAACGAACTCTA
>JAEZYU010000078.1 GCA_023418915.1 Bacillota bacterium | reverse complement strand
CCGCCCGACCTTTCCACCGGTCTCTTCGTACTCGATCTTGATCCTCTGTTCGCGAAGCTGGTCCTTCACCGCGGCAGTGTTTCGATCGCCGATATTCAAAGAACTGGCCGAAAATTCAAACATACTTGCACCGCCGACGACGATCGCGGCGATTGAGCATTTCACGCATCCGAGTTGTTCCATCTCCTCGAGGAGGACGCTCAGGGCAGTGTCGGCAAACTTGCCGGGACGATCGGTGTTCCCGCGGCTTTCAGGGAGCATGATGTGGGCGAGCCCTGCAAGAGATTTCCGCTGGTCGTGCAGGATGAGCGCGATGCAGGAACCAAGCCCGATTGTCCCCATCGGGCATTTCCCGACCTTAAGTTCGCCCATACCAAGGACTACGGCCGTTTCCTCACCAAAAAAATTGTTCTCCATGATATCCCGGAGGCAGGCTATGGAAGTGGCTCCATCAGGCGTTCCAGCATGTGGAATAACTGCTGCATGAGTTCGGCATTCGGAAGCAGGTAGATACCCCCGTAGACGGGCGGCGCCTGGCTCGTGAGCTCGGTGTTGAAGATTAGGACATCGTTCACGTCGCCGGCCATCTGCGCAATGACGGACTCGAAGGCGGCATGCGCCATATCGATGGCCAGCGCCGGGGGAGACGGCAGCATGACGATACCAAGCAGTTCGGCGGTCGCATCGAGGAACGCCGAGATCATGATGTTCCCGATCTCGATTGCGGCGCTCTGGTCCATCTCGTTGATCTCACGGCCGATATCGGTGGTGCCGAGCATCTGGTTCGTCAGCTGGATGATGGTTTCCCGGGGCATGCTGACGACGATATATCCGCCGTCCGCGACCTCCCCCTGAATCTGGAAGACGACCATGGCGGTTATCTCGTTGCTGATATATTGATGCAGCCGGGCGATATCGACGGCCTGCACCTCCGGCACCGTCATCTCGATCGGGCTCATCAACATCTGCGACAGGGTCGTTGCCGCATGTGCTGCACCGATATTTCCAAACTCTGCCAGCGCATCCATCTGAATCGGATCTAATTCCATGAAAGATCTCTCCTAAACCATTGTATTTACATCGAGTACCGGTACAACATCGCCATCCCCGGGGATGGTGATCCCGCTGATCCCGCGGCAACTGCCTGCAATCCTGGAGAGCGGTTTCACCACCACCTCCTGCTGGCCGTCCACGGTATCGACGGTAATACAGCATCTCCTGCCGTCGTTCTGCAGCACGACCAGCGTGTCGCTCTTCTCTGCCCGGCCGAACATATCCTCCAGGCGGTGCAGGGGGAGGGTCTGGTCCCGGAGCAGGATCGCCTCGCTGTTCCCGATCCGGTGGATCGCCTCCGGCCTCGTCTGTGCCACCTCGACGACGTTGCTGACCGGGATGGCACACCGCCTCCCGTTGATGTGGACCATCATGACGTCGATGATGGCCATCGTCGGGGGCAGCACCAGCTCGAACGTTGTTCCCCTGCCGACCTCGGTCTTGATCTTGATCGTGCCTTTGAGTGACGCGATAGTCTTTTTGACCACGTCGAGCCCGACACCCCTCCCGCTGATGTCGGTGATCGTCTCGGCCGTGCTGAACCCGGGCTCGAAGAGCAGATTGACAAGGTCGTCTTTTGTTGCGTTCGCTGCAGTTTCAGGCGTCATGAGGCCTTTGCTGACAGCCTTCTTCCTGAGTCTCTCGGGATCGATCCCGGCACCGTCGTCCTCGATCTCGATGATGACGTTGTCCTTGTCCCTCCTTGCCGTCAGCCGCAGCGACCCTTTCGGCGGTTTTCCACAGGCCTTGCGGATCTCCGGCGTCTCGATGCCGTGGTTCACCGCGTTCCTGATGATATGCAGGAGCGGGTCGGAGAGCCCGTCCATCATGCTCCTGTCAAGTTCGGTCTCGCCGCCCTCAATGGTGAACTCGACCTCCTTTCCATCGTGGTTTGCGACATCCCGCACGACCCGGGGAAGGCGGTTGAAGATGCGCTCGAGCGGCATCATCCGGATTCCCATCATGAGGTTCTGGAGGTCCGAGACCGAACGGCCGACCATGGAGAGCGCCTCGTCGAACTCCTTGATGCCGTGCTTCTTTGCGATCTGCTCGAGCCGCCCGCGGTTGATGACCAGGTCCTCCACCAGATTCATCATCCGGTCGAGCCGCTGGATATCGACGCGGATATTCTTGATCTCCCGGCTCTTCGCCACCCTCTGCACCTGTGGCGCCGGCACCGCGATCTGCGGTTCGGGCGTTTGGGCCTCCTCGCTCACCTCCGGGGAGATTGCCTGCGGGGATTGCGAGACGGAGAGAGCGAGGAGAGTGATCTCGGTGCCGGAAGCGACGGTCCTGAGTGCATCCTCCCCTGCCCCGCTCTCGATGAGGATCTCGAACGGGCCGTCGAATTTCCCGTCCTCGAGGAGTTCCTGCGAGGGTTTTGTCGAGAGGATTGTCCCGATCTCCTGAAGGTTCTGCAGGAGCAGCATGGCACGGATATCCTTCATGGTGCTGGACGGGTCGACGGCTACCGTTAACGTATAGAGCGGACAGCCGTCGCCCTCTCCTGCCGGTTCTGGAGGAGCAGCATCATGAGACGCCTCCTGCTCATCCGGAGACTCTTCTTCGGTAAATGCCCGGAGTTCCTGCACCAGGGTCCCGGACTGCTCGTCAGAGGGGGTTCCTCCGGTCTCGATGGTATCCAGCATACCCTCGATCGCGTCGGTGCAGGTGAGCAGAAGGTCGGTGAGCGACGCGCTCACCTCCCTCTGGCCGTTGCGGACGAGCGAGAAGACGTCCTCCATCGAGTGACAGAGATGCTCCATCGCGTCAAAGCCCATCGATGCAGACATCCCCTTGAGCGTATGCGCGGACCGGAAGATCTCATCGATGGCTGTCTGCTGGTCTTCCCTGTTCTCGAGGGCAAGGAGGTTGTTCACGATGTTCTCGTGGTTCTCCCGTGACTCCTCAACGAACAGCTTCCGGTATCCCTCTTCGTCAAACATGCTTCACCTCGAGCCGACCGACTGCGCTCGCAATCTCGTGCGCAAGACTTCTGAGCGGCACCACCTTGTCGACGCAGTTCCTGGCAAGGGCGGATCGCGCCATCCCGTATACGAGACAGTCCTCTTCGGCGCATACCATCGTCTTGCCGCCTGCGTTCTTTACCGCGAGAGTTCCCTCGCCGCCGTCGTTCCCCATCCCCGAGAGGAGCACGGAGACTGTACGCGGACCAAAGACGTGCGCTGCGGAGGTGAAGGTCGTATCAACGGCAGGCCGGACCGCATGCAGGCGGGGAGCGGTCGAGTGAACGACCCGCCCATGGTTTCTCCCGGTGCTTGAAACGACCCGCGAAATAACGGAGTGGAATCCTGCCTTTGAGACCAGGACTGTCCCGGTCTGCAGGCCCTCTCCGTTTTCGGTCTCTTTCACCGGCAGGGGCGAGATCCGGCTCAGGCGCTCGGCGAGCGATGCGGTGAACCCCTCGGGCATATGCTGG
>JAEZYU010000049.1 GCA_023418915.1 Bacillota bacterium | reverse complement strand
TGTCCACCAGCTGGCAGAGTGGACGAAAAGATATGAATAATGAAGAAATGAATTGCTATGAAACTTCCAGTTACTTACTGGAAATTGTATAGAATTGTTTTAACAAATACTATTATACGAGGAGAATCAAAATGATTGATGTTTCTGATGTAGTAGTAAAAGCCTATGAAGGTCATGATATTCATAGTGAGTTCTATAAGCAATCTGAAGATACTAAGTCATTAGTAGTTATTTTTCCTGGTGGTAATTATAGTTGTGAGATGCCGTTACTACATTATGCAAGGAAAGCAGCATTGATAGCTGGTCATGATGTTCTGTGTTTATCATATGGTCGTAAAGAACCCATTAAAGGTCTGGTTGACACTATAGAAGTAGAAACTCAAGAATGTTACGATGCAATGCGAAAATGTGTAATAGATAATTACAAGGAAATATACTTTATAAGCAAAAGTCTGGGTACCGACATTGCTGGAAGGATTTCAAAAGAACTCGGCTATGGTAACGTAAATAATATATTTCTAACGCCAATAAATACGACTCTAGCACATGTCATTAATTCAAAATGTACAGTGATAATTGGAACAAAAGATAAAGTGTTTTCTAAAGAAAATATAGATATTATTAAGAAGTATAGTGGTGTGGAATTACTCCTAATAGATGGCGCAAAGCATTCTCTAGAACTTGATAATGACTTAAAAGGGTGCTTGAAGATATTAAGTCAAGTTACTGATTTGTATGTCAAGTTTTTGAATTGAAAGGAATTTAAGGCGCGCCTTCCGTGGCGCTCTGGCTTCGTGGGGCACCATCCTCCACATAACAAAGCAGTCGGCGCAAGGGTGCCAGTGGAAAGTCATCCGGCCTTATACCATTGACAGCAGGAGCGCGAGCAGGCACCACACCGATTCACTGCGTGCGAGCACCGCCAGAGGGAAGGGCTTCGGGGGTCCAGCTCATCGGCGTCGCGACTGCGAGACGTTATACGAAAGATGATGCACATATACGCGCCGTCCTTGGCGCGGGCTTGTATGTGAGGCTTTTGAGAACCTATTTATGATACTATATCGATAGTTTTGGTTGTAGAGGAGAGTTGTATGAAAGTTATCGGAATATCAGGTAGTCCTAGAAAAGGTGGAAATACTGAAATTTTGATTAAGTATGCATTAGATCCCTTTAGAGAGTTGGGATGGGAAGTTAAGGAGTTCTTCCTAAGTGAAAATATAATCAACCCATGCATCGGATGTGATAGTTGTAAGAAAACTGGCAGCTGTGAAATTAAAGGTGATAATATGAATTTTATTTATAATGAGTTTACTTCTTGCGATGCATTAATAATTGGGTCTCCTGCCTATTATAGAAATATTACTGCTCAGCTTAAGGCATTATTTGATAGGTGTTATGCTTTCGGTAATAAAAGGCCTCTGGAAGGAAAAGTCGGGGGAGCGATCGCTGTTGGTAGAGGAGAAGGGGGAGGTCAGAGCATAGCATTAAATATAATACATAATTTTTATCTTTCTTCTGGAGCCATTTGCGTACCAGGTGAATTAAACGGTTTATCAGCAAGAGCAGATAAATGTGGAGATATACTGAATCAAGAAAAACGGTTACAACAGGCAAAAGTATTGGGAGGGAATATACTAAAATACGCAAATTTGATTAAAAGATAGTTTAAGGGTCTGCCATCCGTGGCAGCCTCTGAGTTACGGGGCATCATCCATCGCATAACAAAGCAGTCAGCGCAAGGGTGCCAGATGAAAGTCATCCGGCCTTATACCATTGACAGCAGGAGCGCGAGCAGGCACCACACCGATTTGCTGGGCTGGTCGCCGACTATGGTCGGCTGCTCGCCTATGCATCCCAGGTGGCGAGCACCGCCAGGGAGAAGGGCTCCGCAGGTCCAGCTCATCGGCATTGCGACTGAGTAGACGTTATATGAAATTTTGCTCGTCAGACGTCGCCCGGGCTCCGGCCGTTAGGCGAATATTGGCGCTCTGCGTAATTGTTAGAAATTGCGAACAATTATTTATAGCCACATATTAAATCAAAAATAGTATATAAACTATAGGAGATAACAAAGATATGGAAAACTTCGATTTTACTACAATTACTGCCTGTGGAGAGTGTTGTGTTGGATGCAAGAAAAAAGAAGAAGGAATTTGTGGTGGTTGTATTGAAACTGATGGAAATTGTCAAGAATGGAAACAATCAAACGGATGTCCTATTTACAAATGTGCTCAAAAACATAATGTTCAGTTTTGTGGTTTGTGTAATGAGTTTCCGTGTCAATGGCTGGTCAATAAAATAACTTGGAAACCTAACGTGGTTGAACATTTATCTAAACTGGCAAATCTTTATTATAAACAAAACAGTTAAGCAGAATACCAATTTTATATTAATGGTAAGTTAGTTCATAATCGTATAATATTGCGTAGTACCATTATTTATTATTGGAGGAGAATAATGGAGTTTAAAGTATATCTCTTCAATTCATTAAAAGATTATTTTTGTGTGGATATTATGGCATTGTATAAGGGTAAGTGGATATTTTGCAAGCACAAAAAAAGGGATACGTGGGAAAATCCAGGCGGTCATATTGATGAAGGCGAAACACCACTGGAAGCTGCAAAAAGGGAACTTTATGAAGAAACGGGAGCAATTAATTTTGATATTGAACCACTTTGTGATTATTATGTTAACGGGGAAATAGACGGCAGGTATTTCAAAGGAAATGTACAGGTTTATTTTTCAATCGTTCATACTTTGGGTGAATTACCGTCTGACAGTGAAATGAAATTAATAGATTTTTTTGATTCGTTTCCGGACGAATTAAGGTTTCCGATGTCACGCGATTTTTTTTCGATAGCATTAGAAAAGAAACAGCGAATAGTATAAGCATAATCAGAAGTTGTTTTGCTTCACAATGTTTATAGGTTGAAAGAAGGAAAAAGGCAGTCCGGCCTTGACTCCGGTCGTGCGGCCGGGAAGCGACAACGACTTCACATAACAAAGCAGTCAGCACAAGGGCACTGGCAGCACTATATGGGACGTTATATGAAAGATGAAGCAAATGGCCGCACCTTCCGTTGCGCGGGTTAGTATAAGCAATTCAGGGAGGGTCAAATGATTGATGTTTCTGATGCAGTAGTAAAAGCCTATGAAGGTCATGATATTCATAGTGAGTTCTATAAGCAATCTGAAGATACACTGCTCGGGAAATCATCCGTATGTATAATTATGATATAATTAAGCCAAAGTCTATACGAAAGGAGACTTGAGCTATGAACTCTAAAGTAGTTGCTTTCATAGAAAAAGATGTGGAATCAGGAAGTTATGTTGCAATAGTTCCGAGCATACCAGGCGCGCATACCCAAGCAGAAACTTTAGATGAATTGCACATCAAATTAAAAGAAGTTATTGCATTATGTTTGGAAGAGATGGATCCAGATGAGAGAAAAGCACTGCCCGAATTTGTTGGTGTACAGCAGATAGAGGTTGCATTATGAGTAAATTGCAGTTGATTGATGAAAAACTATGGAAAAATTAGTACTAAGTCTAGGATTTGAGCGAAAAAGACAAAAGGGCAGTCATGTATTTTATAGACATAGCGATGGTAGGACTACTACCATTCCATTTCATACTAGCAAAGACTTAGCTAGACCTCTAATACGTGAGATAATAAGTGATTTAGAAATAAGTGTTGAGGAATACACATCGGTCTTGAAAAGGTTATAGTTTTATTTCAGGGGTCGTCATCCGTGACGACCTCTGAACATGGTAGACATCACACGGCGCCTAACAAAGCAGTCAGCGAAAGGGTGCCAGGAGAAAGTCATCCGGCCTTATACCATTGACAGCAGGAGTGCGAGCAGCGCACCACATCGATTCACTCCGTTGTATGTTGTAGAGGTAATTCGTGCAAACGCACTCAACATACTGGCTGGTCGCCGACTATGGTCGGCTGCTCGCCTATGCATCCCAGGTGGCGAGCACCACCAGAGAGAAGGGCTTCGCAGGTCCAGCTCATCGGCGTCGCGACTGCGAGACGTTATACGTAATGCGGTTCATCATACGTCGCCCGGGCTCCGGCCATCGGGCGTAATTGGTACTTCGCATAAACAGCTAGAGAATTGTTGATGTAAATGAAGAATTATCATATAATAATGCTAGAATAGTTTATATCAGAGGAGGTGCCCATTTGATCATCAAATCTTCAACTAGCTTGCGCAACGATTATAGTACCATATCGAACCTTGCACATGATACACAGGAGCCTGTATATATTACTAAAAACGGTGAAGGTGATCTTGTCATAATGAGCATAGATGCATTTGAAAAGCGTGAAGAGCTAATTAAGTTACGAGCAAAGATTGAATTGGCGGAGCAATCACGGCTTTCTGGTGAAACAGTTTATTCTTTAGAAGAATCTAAACAGCGACTAGAAAAATTGTATGAAAAACGAAAGGTATAAAGTTCACATCCTCATGCCTGCTCAGCGTGAGATCGAGGAAATTGCTTTACTGCATATGGAACTTGTTGGTCTCAATTCAGCTCGCAAGATCACCAATCATATTTACAATACACTTGAATTATTGCGAACAAGTCCAAATATAGGCGTTGATTGTAAAGACAAGCCATTAAGGCTTGAAGGGTATCGTATGCTTGTTTGTGGAAACTATCTATGTATATATCGATTAATTGGGGATACCGTGTTTGTGTATCACATTGTTGATGGAAGAATGAACTATCCTAAGCTTATGGATGATTTGAAATAACAATCAATTAAAGGAAATCCGGCCTTGACTCCGCCGTGCGGCTGGAGGATGGGCAATCATTCACATAACAATGCAGTCGCGCAAGAATGCACAAGGTCTGAGTCCCAGAGTTGGTTCCGGAAATTATAGTCCCTGCAGTGCACCACACTGATTCGCAGAGCTCCGTGGCTGGGGCGAAAATGGCGCTCTGCGTAGTTGTATTATATGGCGAACTTACGATTAAAACTGTGAAGTTAAAAAAATTATATTTTATAATATGACACACTGTTGTCAAGTTGTTTGTACTACGATGATGAAAGACCCCTTTATTGTTCAAAAATGGTATGCCAGTTATTGTATTTACGAATGGATTGAAGCAAACGACAGCAACAACTATTTGATGAACGAATGATCAACAACGCTATGATCAACAAGGACGTGATATTATTAGGGAAATTTATGTTTTGAAAGGAGAGATCTTATTATGCGTAATGTTGTTAAGTATGCGTCTTTTGGTCTAAAAGACGGAGCGTATGTACCGGACTTCCTACTTGCGTCAGACAAATTTACTAGCGGATGTCTTTCTGCACAAAAAGGCTATATTTCCCGGAAACTACTTGCGTATGGCGATAGGTGGGCTGACTCAATTATCTGGGAGACAGTGGATGATGCCCAAAATGCGGAAAAGACATTTGGTGAAAATATTTTTGCCGGTGAATACTTTGCCTTCATAGATGAGAAGAAAGGCTTTGATTTTCATGAATTTTTTATTGAAAAAAGTTATTAGTTCGGGAGGACAGGCTTTATGAGTGAAAAAATCAGATGTTGGGGAGGCCCTTCCATATTCGTTGACTATCATGACAATGAATGGGGACGACCTGTACATGATGATGACAAGCTGTTTGAAATGTTAACTTTAGAATTCATGCAGGCAGGGCTTTCATGGATAACCGTACTTAATAAGAGAGAGGCGTTCAGGGAAGTTTTTGACGGGTTTGACCCTCATAAGGTAGCTCTTTACGGTGATGCAAAATTTCAGGAACTCATGGCAAACGAGAAAATAATAAGAAATCGCCTGAAAATTACAGCAGCCATAAACAACGCTAAGGTTTTTTTAGAAATCGCAGAAAAAAATGGAAGTTTTGACAAATTTATTTGGAAATATGTGGATTATACGCCTATAACGGGTCATCAAGAGAAACATGAAGGCTGGCTCTCAACCACGCCGCTCTCCGATAAGATAAGCAAGGATTTAAAAAAAATGGGTTTTAAGTTCGTCGGTTCGACCACAATTTATGCATTCATGCAGGCTACGGGCATGGTTAATGACCATCTTCCGGAGTGTTTTGTTTATGAGGAATTATTGAATGGGTAGCACATGATGGAAAAAGATGATGATATTCTGGCGATTTGAGGGAATCCCTCAGGTGTGTGACAAATAAGTATTTTCGATACCAAGAATGATTTTTATTTTTACAAATAATTAGGGTATAATAATTACAGCAAACTAATAAGGAATAATGAATGAGGAGGTCGAATCTAATAGTTATTCATATCTAGGTTAGTTACAATACAATATATTCAAGAATAGGGTGGTATTTTATGGGGATTATTTTTAGAAACTACATAGATTCACAACGATATGGAGAAGATTATTGCAGAATAAGAGAATTTTTATTAGAACTTAATGATATAAACTATTCATTTGGCAGATGGGATTGGATGATTTCTCATTCACATTTGTTTATAGAAGGATTATCAAAGGTTGGGATATGGGAACACAAAGGAAAGATTGTTGGTATTGCTACTTATGATACCCAACTTGACGGTAAATGTTTTTTCCCATTAAAGAATGATTATGGGTTTTTGCGTAAAGAAATGATTTCCTATGCAGCAGAGAATCTCTCATGTGACGACAAGGTACAGTTACTAGTCAGAGACGGTGACACTATCTTTCAGAATACAGCAAGGGAAATGGGTTATATCCCTACCCAAAAAAAAGATTGTGATTCTGTTTATTATATTAATACCAACAAAATTAATTACTCTTTACCAGATGGTTTTTCAATCACAAGCATGAAAGATACCTTTGATCTTTATCAGTATGGACAAGTGCTGTGGAAAGGTTTTAATCACGAACTAAATGGCGAAGGACCTTATGTTCCGACGGCTGAAGAGATGCTAGTATATAAAAAAGAATTTGATCGTCCTAATGTTAATCTTAATATAAAGATTGCTGTTGTAGCTCCTGATGGAAATTTTGTTTCTTATTGTGGTATGTGGCAGGATAATGCTTCACAAAGTGCATTGGTTGAGCCAGTTGCAACTGACCCTGCATATAGAAAAATGGGTCTTGGTCGAGCTGCTGTTTTAGAGGCAATTCGCCGATGTGGATTGCTTGGAGCGAAGCAGGCATATGTAGGTTCATCACAACAATTTTACTATAATATTGGGTTTAGCCCATGTATTACTTCAACATTTTGGGAATTAAATAAATAGTCTTACTGGGATGTTTTAAAATATGTGTAAATCAAAGCACATAAGAGTTTTTGAGGGAGCGACGTCCTGTGGGTGATAATTAAACATCCTTGGAGTCTTTCTTTCAAAGAATTCTATATAAATTATCAGCCATGGATTACGCTTATCTATTTAGCCATTTTCTCTGGCCCTATAATAGGATACCTTTTTTAATAAGACTATAATAAATAAAATGAGCATAAATTAAAAAACGTTTACAAAGATAATAATGTAAATGAAAGCATATACACCATAGCCGGTTTACATAATTAATTTATTTTTTCATATAGCTCATTTAGGTATACCCAGCGCTCCATTGCATGGCGCAGCTTGCTTTCAAGCAGTTCCTTTTCACCCAGTAAATTCTGTAAACGTTGATAGTCCGCAGCTGCGGTATTTATGAGATTGTCGACAGATGTGATCTCTTTTTCGAGTCCGGAGATCAAATCTTCTATGCTTTCAAACTCCTTTTGTTCCTTATACGTAAACCGAAGTGGGCGCTCTTTGCGTTGAATATTTTTGGCGGGTGAAACTTTGATGCCCGGATCTCCGTCAACCTGTATGCTTTGAACACATTCATAGTAATATGAGTAGTTGCCTTCATATCTGTCCACAGAGCTATCGCCTTTGAGGAGAAATGTTTTATCGGCTGCTCTGTCCAGAAAATATCTGTCATGAGACACAGATATGACTGCACCCCTGAAGTCGTCGATATACCTTTCCAATATTGAGAGAGTGTGTATATCAAGGTCGTTGGTAGGTTCGTCCAGCAGCAATACATTCGGAGCAGTCATTAGAACACGCAGCAGATAGAGCCTCCTTTTTTCTCCACCTGACAGCTTTGAAATTGGTGTCCATTGTACTGAAGGAGGGAAGAGGAAGTTTTCCAGCATCTGAGCAGCAGTAATAATACCATTGGGAGTTTTAAGATACTCAGCCTCGTCCCTTATATATTCAATGACCCTCATACTGTTATCCATATCGGAGTTTTCTTGGGTGAAGAAACCGATCTTTACCGTTTCGCCTGCAGTCACCAGGCCTGAATCCGGTTCAAGCACACCTGCGATTAACTTGAGAAGCGTTGATTTTCCGCTCCCATTGGGACCAATGATACCGATCCTGTCATCTCTTTGCAATATATAGCTGAATTTGTCTATTATCTTTCTATTACCGTAGCTTTTACTTACATGTGAAAGCTCTATAGTCTTTCTCCCAAGCCGGGAGGAAGCTGCCGTTATTTCAACACTTCCATTTGACTGCAGAGCTTGCTCGCTTTCAAGCTTTTCAAATCTCTCTATGCGGGCTTTTTGCTTTGTTGAGCGAGCCTGGGCACCTTGTCTTATCCAGGCAAGCTCCTGACGGTACAGGTTTTCCCTTTTTCTTTCAGTAGCCTGTTCAAGTTCTTCACGTTCAGCCTTTTTTTCCAGAAAGCCGCTGTAATTTGTCTGGTAGCTGAACAGCCTGCTGTGGTCAAGCTCAAGTATCCTATTTGACACTCTGTCTAGAAAATATCTGTCGTGAGTGACCATGAGGAGAGCTCCCTTGCGTCCGTTGAGGTATTTTTCCAGCCAGTCGACAGTTGTGTTGTCTATGTGATTAGTTGGCTCGTCGAGTATAAGCAGATCAGCTGGAGTTATAAGGGCTGCAGCCATTGCTACCCTCTTTTTCTGTCCCCCTGATAAAGTTTTTGCTTTGGCGCTGTAATTGGTTATACCAAGCTTTGTGAGTATGGTCTTAGCTTCACTTTCCAGTGTCCAGGCCTGCAGAGCATCCATTTGCTGCGTAAGGGTCAGCAGCCTCTTTTCAAGTCTGTTCTCACCGTGGTTTTCTTCAATGCTCCTGAGTACAGCTTCATATTCCCTTAACAGCTGCATAACAGGTGATGAGCCTTTGAATACGTATTCAAGCACAGCAGTGTCATCATTAAAGAAAGGATTTTGCGGAAGATATCCGATCTGCAGACCATTGGCCTTTATTATAGTACCCTCATCAGCGGTTTCTTCACCTGCCAGTATTTTAAGCAGCGTGGATTTGCCGGTTCCATTTATTCCAATGACACTGATTTTTTCACCATCATTTATACCCAGAGATAAGCGGCTGAGGAGTACATTTTCACTATAGCTTTTTGATATGTTTTCTGCGGTCAGAAGATTCACCAGCTGTACATTTCCTTTCTCAATCCCTCAAGATCAGATGGACCTTTTTAATACTTAAAAAAGGACCCTTTGCCTGCTCAACTTCCTGCAGGAAGTGTCCCTAGTGGATTATAACACATATATACAACATTGTCACAGAGGGAGATTCATATATGGAGATGCTGACTGGTATTTCAAGATATTTGAGTTTACAGTATTTGGAGGAAGTAAATAGCTACTGGGGCTCTGAGGACGCATACTTTATTACCATAATTCTCTATCGGCTAATTTACCTATACGGAGTTTGCTGTTAGCAAACGGATTATTCGACATAATTTTTGTTTTTTTCCATAAAAAGCTTGCTAAGGTCTTATTAGCTCAAATATAATTATATAGTAGAAACCTGTATTGATAACAAGTTGACAGGAGGAGTGCTTTTGAAAAGCATTTTTAGCAAGACTTTTTGTAAACTGATCTTAGCAGCTCTTTTACTTATTCTCTTTTGGGCCGCAGCAGGCAGCAATAATGCCTTCGCAACAAGCAGCCTACCCACTGCAGGTTTTGAGAAAGCGCTTGACTTTGAACAAAACAGAAGGATAGATATTCCGTACAATGATACAACTAAGCTTGCCGGCGACTCTGATTTTACTGTTTCCATGTGGATCTATCCCAGAGCGGAAACCGGATGCAAAACCCTGTTCCGTCAGCATGGAGAAGATGACGGTACTTTAGGGGTATGGCTGAGATATGAGTATGATGAATCTTCCCAAAATGGGTTTCTGTACGTTGGTTTCAACAAATTCAGTCCCGGTGTTGGCTGGCAATGGTCTTGGCAATGGGGAGATGGCATACCATCCGATGTCGTCAAATTTTCTATAAATCAATGGACACACATTGCATTAACTAAATCCGGACAAAGTGTAAAAACATATATCAATGGTACACAGAGCCATGCATTTACTCTAGATACCATACGCTATGAAACACCGGCTGCTCTGGTCAATGGTGATATAAGTGTTGGCGGTGATACTTTAGAGGGCAACTATTTCGATGGGCGAATCGATGAGGTTCAATTCTGGAACACTGCACTTTGCCAGGAGCAAATATTTAACTGGATGTATAGGGAGATCGACGGCACTCATCCCAGTTATGATGATTTGGTTTACTACTATAAACTTAATCAAAGCAACGGAACAACAGTCGTAAATTCAGCCGGTTCAGCCGAAGTAAACGATGGAACTGCAATCAATATCACCGACAGTAATTGGGTTGATTCACATATACGAAGCTGGACTGTTGATGCAGGCGCAATACTCAGCGGGAAGCTGGTTGGATCGGATATTGACGGTTCAAGCACAGACGGGGCTGATTGGGATCTGACCTTTGAAATAATGACACAAGCAAGCAAGGGGACGGCTACTATTACAGAGGATAACACATTCACATATGAGACTGATTATCTCGAAGAAGGCATAGATTCGTTTCAATACAGAGTCCGAGATCCGGAAGACAAATATTCAAATATTCAAACTGTATATATCGATATAATCCCGGCCAGAACTATATCGGGCAATGCAGGAACTGCAGGAGCAGTCATGAACTATAGTGACGGCAGCAGAGCCAGAATATTTACTGCTGATGAAGCAGGGGAATACAGCTTCAAAGTGCCATATAACTGGTCGGGCACGGTTACACCGAGAAAACCGGGCTATGTATTTGCTCCAGCAAATACAACCTATACTGAGGTGCTTGCCGACCAGACCGGACAGAACTATACAGCAACGGCTTCATATATGATAGCACCTGTTTCCGATCAAAACATGACAGCCTTGATAGAAGGCTATGATGCAGGAACACAGGAAACCATAACTATTCACATCGACAAAACAGGTGCCGGAGATCTGGTCAACCTTAGTACTGCATTAAGCGGAGCAAATGCCGGTGACTTTGAATTAACTCAGCCGATGGCTGCAGAACTGAATGCAGAGACACCTTCTACCACATTCACAATAAGAGCAAGAAACGGTCTGCCGGCAGGTACATACTCTGCGGCAGTTACTATATCTGCAGCCAATTTGGAGGATAAAACCTTTACCGTCTCTCAAAGAGTGTTTGGGGAGGGTACATGGGATCCCACATCTCAAAGTCTGAATTATGTAGATCTTAGTAACTGGGCCAAACACCGTGATGGTAATTGGGTGGTAGAAACGGGCGGCAGGACAGTCAGACAGACCCAAAACGCCGATCCGGGCTTTTTTATAAGTCCCGATAACTATATCAATAGAGTGATCACGGGGACGATCAAAGTTGAAACAGAAAATGACGATGACATGATAGGTTTTGTGCTGGGTTATCAGGAACCTGAAGATGAAGATGGCAATGGTGAGTATTATTATGACTTTATCTTATGTGACTGGAAGCAAAAAAGACAAAACGATAAAGCGGGAGTGTATGAAGCAGCCGCACAGGCTGCATATGAAGGTTTGACGCTTGCAAGACTGACCGCAGAGATGACGGATGGTGAATACTATGGAGGTCTGGGCGGCTATTCAAAATATCTTTGGTTTCATGTCGAAGAAGAAGGTAAATTTGATGTACTTAGTACCCGATATGGCGATGGAACAGGGTGGAGCGACCCGGTTGACGAAGTCGCTAAGGAGTACATATTTAAAATACTTTATACAAGAGATCATATCAAAGTAATTATCGATGATGATGTGATATTTAATGTAACTGAAATCGGCAGCTTCAAGGAAGGAAAGTTCGGCTTCTATAACAGTTCACAGGAGAAGGTGGTATACGGGAATGTCCAGTCTGTAGATATAATCCCCGGGTCAACAAAACCTGTAGCACAAGGTGACCGCTATGGAGCAACAAAGAATGATACTCTGACGGTTGATCGATTCTCAGGCATTTTATTTAATGATTATGACCCGGAACTGGATATGTACAGAATAGAGATCGTTGATGGACCTGAGAATGGAACACTAAGTTCAGTTGATTATAATACAGGTGCCTTTGTATATAAACCAAATGATGATTTTACAGGTAATGATTGCTTTACCTATAAGCTTGTTGAAGAAAAAGAAGGCGGAGAGGAATCGGAGACTGTTACTGTAAACATAAATATAATCGAAGGAGTAAATCAAGCGCCGACTGATATTACCATCTCCAATACGTTGCTGGATGAAAGCTGGGAAAACGGAACTGTAGTGGGCACCTTGAACACCTTTGATCCGGACGAGGGAGATTTCCATGACCTGATGCTTGTTAGTAATGCAGGCGGCAGGTTTGGCATAACCGATAATAAAATTTTTATAAACAATAGTTCAGCTATAGATTTTGGGGAGACTTACAATATCACTGTAAGAACTACAGATTTCAGAGGACTGTTCTTTGAAAAGGTGTTTGCTATAGAAGTGCCCAATAAGGTAGTTTTTATAGACTTTGACGGCAGCATACTGAAAACTGAATATGTAGCAGACGGGAGTTCTGCAACAGCTCCTGAAGTTTCACAAAGAGACGGATACACCTTTACCGGCTGGCTGCCCTCCGATTTTTCCAATATAACCACTAATATTGACATAACGGCACAGTATGAAGCAAATATTGATACAGGGTATAAGGCAGAGCACTACAAACAGACTGTTGATGCAAGCGGTTATGTATTAGCTGAGACTGAAATCCTGACCGGAACGACAGATATTGAAATAGCAGCAGTGCCCAAGGTTTATATCGGTTTTACCGAAAACACCACACACAGTGATCGTCTGGCAAGCGGAACGATTTCTGGTGACGGGAGTTTGAGGCTGAAGCTTTATTATGATCGCAATACGTATACCGTAAGATTCAATTCCAACGGAGGCAGTGATACCGGCGATATAACGGGTGTCCGTTACGAGGAGCTAATATCCGAACCTGCAGCACCTTATAAGGAAGATAATATATTTTTAGGATGGTATAAGGAGGCAGGATTAATCAATCCATGGGATTTTGACGAAGATAGGGTTACAGCTGACACCTGGCTGTATGCAAAGTGGATACCAGTCACATATACAATCGGTGATGTCGCTGATCAGACCATGACCGTTCTGGATGCGAATTATGATACAGGCGCCCAGGAGGCAAAGACTATCACAATAACAAGAACCGGCACAGGAGAATTGAGGGATTTGGCAGTTGCCTTAAACGGAGCATATTCGGAGGCCTTCATAATAACTCAACCTGCTGATACGACCCTAAACGATGATACACCTGATACTGTTTTTTCAATAAAAGCCAGAGACAATCTTGATGCTGGGATCTATACGGCAACAGTTACGATATCTGCAGTTAAAATGGCAGATAAAACCTTCACTGTGACCCAGATGGTAAAGCCGCCGGCGCCAGCAGGGGTTACTGCAATTGGCGGCAATGGGCAGGTGAGTATTAGCTGGAGCACAACCGCAGGAGCAATAGAGTACAAAATTTATCAGAGTACCACTCCTGGTGCTTACGGAGCAGAGCCGGCAGCGACAGTCGGCAGTGATGTCAGAAGCTATACCGCTACCGGTCTGACCAATGGCACAACATACTACTTTGTAGTCAGGTCAGTCAATGCAGCCGGAGAAAGCCCGAATTCAAATGAAGTGAGTGCAACTCCCCAAGTACCTGCGCCGGGAGCACCTGTGCTTCAGACAGTAATTGCAGGTGACGGGCAGGTGAGTATTAGCTGGAGCACAACTCCAGGAGCAATAGCGTATAAGGTATATCAGAGTACCACATCAGGTACCTACGGAGCAGAAGCTATAGCCACAGTCGGCATTGACACCGGAAGCTATACTGCCACTGGTCTGACCAACGGCACAACATACTATTTTGTAGTAAGAGCAGTCAATCCGGGAGGAGAAAGCCCAAATTCAAACGAAGTGAGTGCGATGCCCCAAGTGGCAGCGCCAGGAGCGCCTGTGTTGCTGTCTGCGGTTGCGGGTGACGGACAGGTGAGTATTACGTGGAACACAACTCCAGGAGCAATAGCATATAAGATATATAAGAGTACGACGCCGGGTTCCTACAGCGGGGCGATAGCGTCGGTTGGCAGTGATGCCGGCAGCTACACCGCCACCGGCCTTATCAATGGTACAACATATTATTTCGTAGTAAGGGCAACAAACCCTGGCGGAGACAGTCCTAACTCCAATGAAGTTAGTGCAACGCCCATAAAAGTACCTGGAGCGCCGACTGAAGTTTCGGCAACAGCCGGAAACGGAGAAGCTATGGTGACCTTCACTGCACCAACAGACAATGGCGGAAGTCCGATCACAGGTTATATCGTTACCTCGCAACCGGGTAATATTACTGCAACAGGAACCGGTACGACCATAACAGTCACCGGGTTGACTAACGGCACTGCCTATACATTTTCAGTGAAAGCCGTCAATGACGCAGGCTATAGTGCGGCTTCAGCACCGTCAAATTCAGTGACACCCAGAAGTCCTTCTGACGGAGGCGATCAAGGCAGCAGCCCAACGCCGCAGGATCAGGTGCTGCCAGATGAAGCAGGAATAGAGGTGCTTGTAAACGGTAAACCGGTAACAGCAGCCACATCATCTATAACAGCTATTGATAACAAGACTGTTGCAACAGTAACTATAGATGACGTAATCATAGAAGAAAAGCTACAGCATGAGGGTAATAACGCTGTGGTCACAATACCTGTAAACAGCGAAGCTGATGACATTATCAGTCAGCTAAACGGGCAGACAGTCAAGAGTATGGAGAATAAAGAGGCTGTACTTGAGATCAAAACCGGTAATGTGGTTTATACACTTCCTGCATCTCAAATCAACATAGACGATGTTTTGAGTGAGCTTGGTGAACAAGTGAAATTGGAAGATACTACTGTCTGCGTTAACATATCTGCGCCTTCGCAGGATGTAGCTGCGATAATTGAAGATACTGCAGATGAAGGAAATTACCAAATTGTCGTAAGACCTGTTGCATTTGAGATTACCTGCACCGCTGGCGGCAAGACGGTGGGTATCTCGAAATTCAGTACGTATGTGGAAAGAACAGTTGCTATACCTGACGGTATCGAGCCTGATAAAATTACAACAGGCATTATAGTGAATGAGGATGGGACCTTCTCCCATGTACCCACTTTGATTACCGTAATTGACGGAAAATATTATGCGAAAATCAACAGCTTGACTAACAGTACCTACTCAGTCATATATAATAATGTGGAATTCTCAGACACAGCCCGCCATTGGGCAAAGGATGCGGCAAATGATATGGGATCAAGACTTGTGATGAACGGTGTTGGAGGAAACGACAGTTTTAAGCCGGACAGCGAAATAACCAGAGGAGAATTCACTGAGACTTTGATAAAAGCGCTTGGACTTATGCGTACCGGAGCCGGTAAGGACATCTTCATGGATGTTGCAGTGGATTCGTTGTATTATGATGCGGTATCTGCTGCTTATGAATATGGCATTATATCCGGTTATGGAAACGGCATGTTCAGACCTTCGGATAATATCACGCGTGAGCAGGCCATAACCATGACTGCAAGGGCAATGAAAATCACAGGACTTGAGAGTGAGCTGGAAACAGGTGAAACTGACCGGATACTGGGAGGATTCAGTGATATAAAGGAATTGGCGGATTATGCGAAAGTAAGTACTGCATCGTGCATAAAAACCGGAAATGTTATTGGCAGAACTGTAAAGATGCTCGCACCGAAAGATAACTTGACCAGAGCGGAGGCTGCTGTGATGGTAAAGCGATTGCTGCAGCTGTCAAATCTGATTTAGTGAGAATTTGACATTTGTTTTGATTGTAAGATAAAGTGACGCTCTTGCGTGCATATTGGAGCACTGCTTTGAAGAAATATTTTATATACTATCGTATAGTAAGGTACATATCAAATATGATAAACTTATAATTGGAAAAAGGAAAAGGGGAATATCATAATGGAAGATAAAGTATTTGACTTATTAGAAAAAGTCTATATAGAACTTCAAAATACTAAAACTGAATTTAAGTGTGACATGAAAGATATAAAAGGCGATTTGAATTCTATAAACAATAGGTTGACAAAAATAGAAATAGAAATGGAAAATGAAGTAAAGAATAAGCTTGATTTATTATATGAATCCCAAGTAGATACAAATAGACGACTAGATTCATTAGAAAATAAAATGGATGAGTTAACGGAAAAAGTCGATCAGCACGATTTGAAAATAAAAGTTATTGAAGGCGGAAATAAGAAAAATTTAATTTAAATTGAGAAGGCTGATTAGAAAAACAATCAGCTTTTATTATACAAATGCTTGGATTATTTTGGATTAGCGTCCATGCTAAGCCAAAAGGGCGGCAGCTTTGTATAACAAAGCATATGGCGCAAGGGCGTTTTTTTTCGTGTCCATGTCCTATGCTCGAAAAAGTCAGTGACTTACCTACCAAAACTTGGTGTTATTGCACGATTGGATATAACAAACAAATATTTGAATATGCTTTCGATTGTGATGTTGACATAGAATTAATAGAGAGTATCAAAACGGGATCTAACCAATGCCTTATGAAGGTAACTATACTTAATAAAGAGTAATATAAAGGAAAATGACAAAGGGGTAGATAAAAATGGGGTTGTTTTCGAGAAAGAATAAAAAGCCACATAACGGTATGCAAAAAGTGGAGGGTGCAGTGAGGGTGCAAATCGAAGATATTTGGAACAGTGCGTATCAGTCGAAAGCAAACTTTTACAGTAAGGACGGTAAAGTTTTTGGAGCATTTGCGTTAACGGAGAACACAGACACAATCCTACAAATAAGGCCATCTGCTGTAATAGACGGCCGCCCAGTGAAGGATTGGAGACTATCGCTAGTGAGCACGACAGAAGGTTTAGTCATCGGGAATGTTGATTATTGTAAAGCCGTTGTTGAACTTGAACAAAGTGCATTTGCTGCTAGCGAGGATCGATTTCTAATTAAAGGATTATCATTAGAACGGTTGCGCGAGCTTGCAGCGAAATATCCAATTTAAGATGCCACCCAAAAATCTGTTTCAGCATCTTAATCATGCTGCTTATGTGCCTATTGGTACTTCTAGTGAAAGGACTGTTGATTGGTATAAACAAGGTGCGGATATGATATATTTGACATCAAGAAGTGTTGTCGCATGGGCTACAGCCGTCGGGCGAATAAATGCTCTGCGCAATATTTTTATTGCGAAGTAAAATGACTAATATTATGATAAAAAAGGAGACTCCGTAATTGGAAAGGACTTTTATTTCAGCCTTAAAAAATGGTTCTGCACAAGAGCTGAGTACATTTAAAAAGAGCGATTTACATAGTCATGCAGGACGTGGTGGAAATGTTAAAGATATTGCCGAATGGACTGGGAAAGAAATTGCATTACCTCCTCAAAAATTCACATCGCTTTCTGATATGCAGAAATGGTATTCTGATAATATTAGGTGTTTGACACAAGGGAAAGAAGGACAATTCAAGCGTTGGGAGGCTTGCTTTCGACAGGCAGCAGAGGATAATATCGCTGTATTAGCATTAAGCTTTTCTACTTCTGAAATTGAGTTAGTCGGAGGCATGGATGTATTCATTAATACTCTTACTGACTTTAATAACACAATTACACCTGCCACTATCTTTTTGCCAGAACTAACATATGATAGAGCCTGTAACGTAGATAAGGAATTATTTGAAATAGAGGATTATTTATCATACGGTTTTTTTAAGTCGATCGATATTTGTTGTAATGAGTTTGCTCAACCAGTTAAAAACTTCAAACAGCTTTATCAAAAGGCAAAAAATTATGGTTTGAGACTTAAGGCTCATGTAGGTGAGCTCGGTACAGCTGATGATGTAATGGAAGCCGTAGAAGAATTAGAATTGAATGAAGTGCATCACGGGATTGCAGCTGCAAAGTCAATATTCATAATGAACTGGTTAGCTCATCATAAAATTCAACTTAACATATGTCCGACGAGTAACGTTATGCTTGGGGTTGTTGATGAATACCGAAACCATCCGATTAAGCAACTGTATCATGCAGGGGTACCAATTACTATTAATACAGATGATTTATTGATTTTTAATCAAACAATAAGTCAAGAATATCTCAACCTGTATGCTTCTGGTACATTGAATGCAGGTGAATTAGAACAAATACGGTTGACTGGCCTAAATGAAGTGGTTTACTATATACAAAAGAATACTTCTGGTATGCTTTATTTATAAAGGTTGAATGAAAAAAGGAGAAAGGAAAAAGACCGGACTGACTCCGGTAAGGGGTGATGTAGATGACACATTTTGGAACAAAGGAACTGGAAACTGATCGCTTGAAACTGCGCAAATTTGAGTTGACTGATGCAGAAGCAATATATAATAACTGGACGAGTGATTCTGATGTTACTAAGTATCTGATGTGGCCTACACATACAGATGTTGGTGTTACATCATCTGTATTAAGTGAATGGGTCAATCGTTATAATGATGATACATACTACCAATGGGCTATTGTTCTGAAGTCAAATGGAAGTGAACCCATTGGAAGTATAAGTATTGTCAAAATGGATGATAGAATTAGAATGGTACATGTAGGTTATTGCATCGGTAAGAGATGGTGGCATCAAGGGATAACTTCTGAAGCACTTTCCGAACTGATTCGTTTTTTCTTTGAAGAAGTTAAAGTAAATCGTTTTGAATGCAGACATGATCCTAAGAACCCTAATTCAGGCAGAGTAATGAAAAAATGTGGGCTGATTTTTGAAGGAACAATAAAGCAGGGAGATTGGAATAATCAAGGGATATGTGACTATTCAATGTATGGTCTTGTTAGGGAAGATTACAATAAGTATAAAATGAGAAAGGAAATCCGGCCTTAGTATATTTTGAAGTACTAATTATTTATATTTTCAAATATGGCATGCTGTTGTCATATTGCGTACGATAAAATAATGATTGTTTATTTTGAGGAGTGGTTATTGAGGAGTGGTTATTTATGAACTTATTAAATCGCATTGAAAAAATGAATAATCCATTATACCCCTTGTCGTCAAAGTACGATCCCCATTGGATTATAGACAATCAAATGGGATCGAATTGCCTTTGGTTAACAGAAGCATTGATAAAAAGCATGAATTTGAAGCCCGGTATGCGAGTACTAGATCTTGGTTGCGGCAAAGCATTAAGTTCCATTTTTTTAGCAAAAGAATTTAACGTTGAGGTTTGGGCATTTGATTTACAGATCAACGCGAACGATAATTGGCAACGTATCAGAGAGGCTGAAGTACAGAATTTAGTATTTCCTGTTCAAGGAAACGCATTGGAAATGCCTTTTGCCAATGAATTTTTTGACGCAATAATCAGCATTAATTCTATATGGTCATATGGAATGAATGAAAATTTTACGGACTCACAATTGGCGCGTGTTGTAAAACCGGGCGGACAAATCGGTGTTGTAATACCCGGATTTTTTAACGAATTAACCGAAGTACCTGAATATCTCAAACCATATTGGCACTCTGATTTTGATTCTTACCATTCTCCTGCATGGTGGCGTAATATATGGGAAAAAGCAAAATCAATCAATATAAACATTATAGATGCTTTTGAAGATAAAGAAGGCGTAAAAATTTGTCATGACTTTGTATGGATTCTTGACCCGGACGAGAGTAAGGGTATGGAAGTTGATAACGGAAGAAATATTACTTTTCTTAGGTTGTTGGCAACTAAAAAATAGTAATTGGGAGTACATCACTAGGAGATTAATTCATGGATGATTTCAAAGAGAAAGATATGGAAGAAGCGCTCCAAGCTATGACTTCAATGATTAGCAGGACTGAGAATGCAAAAGAAAAATTTGCACAAGGCACTTCTCAGAATACGTTACAAAAGAATAGGCTTAAAGCGCTATATATAGGGTCATCATTGATATCAAAGGAAATGGGGAAAATTGTTATTCCAGATTATACCATCGATGATCTAGAAAATGCGATTGCACCAATAGCTTCACTAATTAGCAAATCTGAAAAGGCACAGAAAAAATTAAGAATAGGTACTTGGCAGCATACGATGTTAGGCAATAATCTAAAAGCACTCTATATGGTTTCTACATTGTTAACAAAGCGCATCGAAATCTGATACTATATTGATAGAGGTGGTTAGAGTATGGCAAAAGTATTTAGACAAAGCGAATTGGCATTTAGCCGAAGAGAATCCCCAATACCTGAGTTTGCGTGGCATGTTAGTCCCAAGCTTGATGACATAGCAAAATCTAAACTATTAAAGTTTGATGTTAAGTCGATTGACCCGGGCAAATACTCTTATCCATACCACTTTCACAGAAATGCTGAAGAGCTGTTTGTCATATTATCAGGAAAGGCTACATTAAGGACACCGGAAGGATTTGAAGAGATATCCGAAGGCGACATTATATATTTTGAAATCGGGCCAGACGGAGCTCACCAAATATATAATCATACAAATGAGCCCTGTAAATACATTGATATTAGAACATTCACCGGGCTGGATGTGTGCGAGTATCCTGATTCGGGAAAGGTGAACATCCTACCACATAGAGAAGTCTACCAAACTGGAGACAGAGTAAATTATTACAGCGGCGAAGATAAAGTTAGTGAAAGATGGCCTGCTGAAGTTGTAAAAAGGAATCAAGGATAAGAAAGCTTGCTAAGGAGTATCTGCTGCATAGCCAAAATTCAATGGATGTAGTCTGTTTTGCAGGATTCATGATTTTAGGACTACAACAATATCAGATTTAAAGGAAATTTTGGCTTTACCGGTTATACGACCAGATCGACATGCTGGATCGTGCCGGCAGTCCCGTTCTCTCTCAGGAAAATCCCACTTTGTGCAATGTTTCCAAGAGTATCATTGCTGCTTGTTTTTATATCGAAGGAGGTTGATACGCTGCCTAAATAGATAGCGCCTATTCCCATCGCACCGAGTGCAAACAGCTGATCATCCCCGTTTTCATCCTTGGTCCAGATGCGAAGACTGTTATATATATCGTCATTTTCATCTATCCAGCCGTTGATGTCATCGTCATACTGTGCGAGCTCATTGAACCCGTTTCCGCTTTGAGGGCCGAACAATTCCAGCCCATTATTGATCGTACCGTCATTATTGATGTCGAAAGCCAGAAATCCGCTGCCGGCGGAAGTAAAGGCTATCTGGTCGGATATACCGTCTGAGTCGATATCAAAGCTGTACTTTTCGGATGTCAAAGCTGTGGATGAGTTTAGAAAGTTCACAACGAGGGGATCCTTTATCACGGCATCTCCTGCACGAATGGATATGTCGAGCCTTGAAGCGAACTCCCTTGATACATTCAGATCGAGGTCAAAATCAACTTCTCTTCCATCAGACGTTTTCACTGACCCTTTTGCAGAAAATGACATATCCTGCCTCTCATAATGTGCTTCATGAAGATCATATTCAAGCCCCCATCCTTGCTTTTGTGCAGCCCTATCAGTACGGTCTGCACTTATTCCTTCCATTGACAGACCTTTACTGTTGGATCTGCGGCTGTTATGCTTCAGCTTTTTCGGAAGTGCAAATTTGAATCTTTTGCCTGTAAGTGCCTCGATCATTCTCTGTAAAAGGTATATCTTCTGCTTGTCCTTATCGCTTATTTCAAGTAGTTCCTCATCATCTGCACATGAACTGCATCCAATGGCTTCATTGATTTGCTTTTCAAGGGCATCTCTGCCTTCCTGTGAGAGTTGAAGGACATCCTTTGCAGGTGAATTCATGGCAACAGAAACGGATGACGGCGGTTTTTCGTCTTCAAAGACCGGACGGGTATTGCCTGTCCACATTTTCAAAGATTCTTCTTTGGTGTGGATTTCTACTGATGTGCTTTTACCGTGCAGTGAAATGGATGAGCTGTCGATCCTCATTATAATATGCCTCCTTGCATCATATGGGTTTGTTGCCGGTCGTCCCTGACCGGATTTGCATTTCATATATATATATATTATCGGATCATATGGCAATAAGTTGAAGTGCGTTTATGATGTTTTCTGAATTCTATGGGAAATTATGTTCGAGATAAAGCCTTGTTTTTCATTGCTTTCTGGATAACCTACCAGATAAACAGAACAAATGTTCGGAAATTGTTGCGCTTCTTTATCATGTTGGATAAAATATAGGTAAATCATGTTTGATGTTTGGAGGGAGTATTGTGGTAAGTGATTTTGAGAAAATGGACAAGGCCAAAACTGTACTGATGAAAATTGCAAAGGGTATAAACCCAATAAATGGAGAACCGATCAAGGATGAGAGCTTTCTAAATGATCCTAAAATTATCAGATGCTTCTATTACATAACCGAAGTCCTGGATAATGTTATGAATGGAGCATATAGCAGAGGCGGCAAGCTGACGCACTTTTTCATATCCCCGGAGCAAAAAGCGATGGTGGTCCTTCCTGACGGTCTGATAGGCGTAAATGAATTTTCAAAACAAGTAAATAAGTGTATAGATCAAAGTAAGAGCAAAAACCTGACTGGAGTGGAGCTGAATAAAAGGCTTAAGAAAATGGGAGTACTCGGAGAAGAGACCAATACGGTTACAGGTAAATCAAGGACAGTAACCAACTCTAGCTCAAAGGAGTATGGTTTTGAGATGATAACAAGATCATTTAATGGAGCAGAGTATGAAATGGTAGTGATAAATGACACAGGCAAACGGTATTTGATGGATCATCTCGAAGAAATAATGAGTATCGAACTATAGAACAAATAACCAAAGCTATTGTAAATATAAGCCAACTGAATTAAAATAACAGTTATAGCGATATTGAATGCTAAGCATTATAGCGAGGCACTAATATACGTATGACCTTGTTGAAACGCATTTTATTGAATTTAAGGGAGACAAACTATGAATGTTGATGAGTTAAGATCCGATCTTGCAGTAAGAAATAAAAAGGGTATGTCTTTCATACTTGCATCTGTTTTTATTTGGGCAGGGATATTGATCGTATGGACTTTGCCTACAGATAATTTTTGGATAAGAAATATGCTCACCTTTTGTCTCAGTGTGCCGTTGATGCCTTTATCATTCCTTATTTCAAAAGTAATAAAGGCAGAATTCTCGGCAAAGGATAATCCGCTGAATAAGCTTGGGATTCTTTTTTCCATGAACGAACTGCTCTATATCCTAATTGCTATGTGGGCCTTTTCTGATGCCCCCGATAGTATGGTAATGGTACTTGCCATGATTTTTGGCGCGCATCTGCTGCCCTTCTCATGGTTATACAGATCCACGGCATATCTTGTCATGTCTGTCGTTGTTACTTTGGGAGCATTAATAACGGGATGTTATTTCAGTACAGATAAAATATATATGATTCCTGCCGTTATGCTTGTATTCGAGATAATATTTACGGTCTGGCTGGTGTTCGAAAATAGAGTACTGAGTGAAGAGAAGGTGAAGCCTGGGCAAAGCTGCTGAGATAATGTGATTATAAATGAGTCGAGATAAACGGGGCATAGTCAAGAAACTTTGACCTAAATTCAGCTTCTAAACGCGAAGAGTGTTCAGGTTATCTAGGGGGAAGTTTATATGAGATTTGAGTCAAAGAAGGATTTGTGGATCGGATTGGTTATTTGGATTCCTGTGCTATATGGCTTATATATGACGGGATATGTCTCCTTTTATGAAGATCAATCACCAATTTTATTCGCTATTTTTGTTTTAGTTATTGGATTTATAGCATGGATATGGTTCGGTACTTACTATGTTTGTGATGAGGAGAGCCTAACCATAAGGTGTGGTCCTATAAGGGAAATAGTACCGTATAAAAGAATAATATCAGTAAAAAGAACAAGAAATCCACTTTCGTCTGCAGCTCTTTCGCTGGATAGAATCGAAATCAACTATGGTAAGATTACTATGATTTCACCTGCTAATAAGGTTGCTTTTTTGGCTGAGCTTGAAAAGAAGTGCCCATATGCTTATATAGAGAAGATAAAGGACTGAATAATCAAGATCCACATGAAGACTATCCACATGAAGACTATCCACATAGAGATTGCTCCTTATAATATCAATAATGCATCTGATAATAGGTTAAAAAATAAGTTAAAATATGTGTTCAACTGAAGTAAATCAGAGCCTTTCCAGCAAAATATGCTACAATAAAGGGAATATTTTGATCGATTGGTTGAAAGAATTGAGGGTGAAGGAAGCAAGCTTATTGCCAGTATGACAGCCCCGCTTAAGTTTACTGTTTGTTCTGATGATCCCGATACGATAGTAGTGCCGAAAGCGACTGTGGAAAGGCTGGCTCAATAGAAACTTGCTGAACAAAAACTGGTGTGCCGGACTTAAGCTATATCCGAAGTGATGATATCTGGCCGGCATTATACAATATAATTGTTATGTCATACAAAACAAACTGTAGGAGATAATGCCGCATGGAGATGCCGTTTGAGCTTCGGGAAGCTCTGGAGCAGCAATTGCAGGATAAAAAGCTTGATCAGATGATGCTTGATTCACAGGCTATCAGCTTGAGATACAGGACTCAAGGCGGAAAGGGAGAACGACTTCTGACAAGTGATGATGAAGCATTATCGTATGCTGTATCGAGGATGCCGGCAACCTTTGGGGCGGTTTTTGAGGCGCTGGACAAAACTATTACCGGAACATTTGAAAAGGAAATATGCCGGCCTCTTACATTACTGGATGTCGGAGCGGGTACCGGTGCGGCTTCCTGGGCTGCCGATACCATACTGGAACTTAAAAATGTGAAGTGCCTGGAGAGAGAGTTAGCGATGCGCATACTAGGCAAAGCGCTTATGGAGAATGGATCGCAGGTATTGCAGGAGACCGAATGGATCGAATATGACCTTGATGCTGAGGACATACCATACAAAGTAGATATTGTGATTGCCTCATATGTACTGAACGAAATGACAGAGGATGGACGCAGACGAGCAATTGATAAGCTGTGGGACTCGGCGCAAATGATTATGCTGCTTGTCGAACCGGGCACGCCTGTTGGATTTTCGCATCTGAATGAAGCGCGCAGGATACTGCTTGAGCGGGGTGCTCATATAGCTGCTCCCTGTCCGCATGAGGCGGATTGCCCAAAAGGCACGGGCGACTGGTGTCACTTTACCTGTCGGGTTGCTAGAAGCCGCCTGCATCGCCGGTTGAAGGGAGGAGAAGCGCCATATGAGGACGAGAAATTCAGCTACGTGGCATTCACACGCATAGCACGCAGCTCTGATGACAGCCTTCGTATACTGAGGCATCCGCAGGTGCGCAGCGGGCATGTAATGCTGGAGGTGTGTACTGCTGACGGCACTAAAAGACTAACGCTGACTAAAAAAGACGGCGAGAGGTATAAGAAAGCACGAAAGGCTTCAGCAGGAGATGAAATCAATTGACAAATTGAAAAGAAAGAGATAAAACAGAAAAGGAATCTTTACCCATGTTCATGTACATATTTTCAATAGTTCTTATAGTGGCATCTAATGTAATGTATAATATCTGTCAGAAATCAACACCGGAAAGGGCAAACCCTTTTGTTGCCCTGGTGGTGACATACTTAACGGCTATTGTGTTAACTGGGATAACTCTGGTATTCTACAGACCCGAAAAAGGGCTTATAGAATCCGTAAAGGATATCAACTGGACAAGCATTGCTCTGGGTGTTTCAATAATTGGGCTGGAATTCGGTTATCTGATGGCTTACAGGGCAGGCTGGAATATCAGTGTAGGCTCGCTGGTTGCCAACATTATACTTGCGCTTATGCTGATACCCATTGGCATAATATTTTATAGAGAGAGGTTTGAACTTACAAAGGTCATCGGTTCGGTATTCTGCATTGTAGGGCTTATACTTATCAATAAAAAATGATATGGTAAATGAGGCTTGTGATGCAAAGCCAAAGAATATTTTTCGAGGGGTACACACAATGAATGGAAAGGTAAACTGTGAATACTGTATAAATTATGAATATGATGATGAGTGCGGCTGTTATGTATGTCTTGTCAACCTTGATGAAGACGAGTACAGCAGGTTTTTACAGAAATCATATGATAATTGCCCGTATTTCAGAATCAATGATGAATACAAAACAGTAAGAAAGCAGATGTGATTTGCGTATTGTATTTTTCACAAGGGGATAACAGGCAAATACGACTGTGGAAAAGTGGGACAGTTCAAAAAGAGTGAGTTTGGAGGATACCTCAGATATGATCCTATCAGGTAAAGAAATCAAAGGAAGACTGGGAAAAGAAATATTCATTGAACCTTATAACGAGAGACAGCTGAATCCAAACAGCTATAACCTCAGGCTGCATAATGAAATGCTTGTCTATGAGGATAGGGTTCTTGACATGAAGAGAGAGAACAGGGCAAAGGAGCTGATAATGCCGGACGAAGGCATGATACTCGAGCCCGGCAAATTATATCTGGGCAGGACTGTAGAATATACGAGGACAGAGAACCTTGTACCCATGCTCGAGGGAAGGTCTTCCATCGGCAGACTGGGACTGTTCATTCATGTTACGGCAGGCTTCGGGGATGTGGGATTCAGCGGTTTCTGGACTCTTGAGATCTTTTGCGTGCAGCCCGTGAAGGTCTATCCGAATGTGGAGATTTGTCAGATATATTACCACACAATCGAAGGCGACTATGACAAATATAAAAGCGGTAAGTACCAGAACAATAAAGGTATTCAGCCCAGCCTGCTATTTAAGGACTTCGAGTAAGCATGTGTCAAGTGGCTGTGTACATAGATAATGCGGCCGGAAATAGACAGAGAGAATACGGCTGCGGCACATAGATGAAGTATGGATGAAAAAATTAGGATTTATCTATTTGTGGTTTAAAAAACTTGGGTTGAAAGCAGCATATATTGAGGGGGATTCTATGATAGATACTGAAAAATTCAAAGAAGTTGTCAATTCATTCAACAGCAAGCTTGCTGCGGTTTCTGAGAGCATAACAGATATTAAGCTGTCTGAGGACAAGTGGTCGCTGAAGGAGATCATTGGACATCTGATCGATTCGGCATCAAACAATCACCAGCGATTTGTCAGGCTGCAATTTGGGGATCTAGTGCATTTCCCTGCCTATGATGCGGAACCGTGGATAAATGCACAGAGTTACAGCAGCGTGCCCTGGAAGGACATAATAGCGCTTTGGTACAGCTACAACTGTGTATTGTTGAACATCATCGATACTATGGATGAAAAAGCTGTTGATAATGCGTGGAAAATAGATGAGAGTGAGCTTTCGCTTGGCTTTCTGGTGAAGGATTACTATCGTCATTTGAAATGGCACACAGACCAGTTTGAGAGCAGGTTGGAGGAGATAAAAGAGTGCATAAGGGATAGTGCCTATGAGAGTGACATTATGGGATGCGAAAATTATGATGAGCTTGACGCAAAGGATACGGAAAACATTGGACTTAAGGTTACGTTAGCTTGGCTCAATCAGTTACTTGATAATATCGGCGAGCTTCCTGATGAAAGCAGAGCAGTGACTATAAAGCGCTGCTGTACTGCTCATTATAATGCACTGAATATGGATGAGATTATTGGTAAATATGCAGGTGATATAAACGGATTTATCAAGTTCTTAGAGTCGGAATGGAATTGGAAGGTCAGAGTAAATGAAGAAACAAAGACTATTTATGCTGACGAGAATAAATCTTGTTGTGTCTGCCCGGTAGTAGAATTAAGTAAAACCGATTCATCTGTAATGTGCAGTTGCTCTGAGGGGTTTGCTGAAATAATGTTTTCTAAAGTCTTGCAACAGGATGTTTCGGCTAAGGTTATCAAATCTGTCCTGCGTGGTGACAGTAGTTGTTTATATGAGATAAGGTGGTGAGCATGACATGTATCTCAACAGAATCAAAAGGGAAATATGTCAGGAAATACTGAGTACACTGAACAAAAATTCAAGTTATATGACTTGAAATGTACAAATATCTATAATATAGGTGTGATAATGCAATAAAGTTACAACTTATGTTACTCATTTATAGACACAACTCAATACTACTCTATATTTTTCACACAAAAGTTGAAATTCTGTGCAGCCTGGTTACATGATGAAAAAGTAGAAAGGAAGGCGGGTATGAGTAAACCCAAGAAAGCATTATTCAGATATATCGAAGGGAAATATCATCGGTCAGAACAAACCTTAGATTTTTACATTAACATAGGAGTCGAATTGTGTTAGTAGAGTATTGTTGATTTATACCGATAGGATGCTGTTTTATTGTTTGTGTAGGCTGCCGTTTTATTGTTATTGGTGAAAAAAAGTACATGTGAAGCGGCTGGTGTTATGAAAGGTGGATGGAATATGATCGAATTACCTGAAAGCAAGACATTGGCTAATCAAATCAATGAGACTCTGAAGGGGAAGAAAATCAAAAATGTGACCGCCAATAAATCACCGCATAAATTTGCATGGTTTACCGGTGATCCCGCAAACTACCACAGCCTGCTTACAGGCAAAAACATACTGCTTGCATCGGCATACGGCGGCATGGTAGAAATCCAGGCAGAGGATATACGCCTTATCTTCTGTGATGGAACCAATATCCGCTACTTTTTCGCAGGTGAAGAGCTTCCGCAAAAACATCAGCTGCATATTGAGTTTGAGGATTCATCCTCTATTGTTTGCAGTGTACAGATGTATGGAGGATTGTTGGCTCTGGGTGATGGTCAGACAGATGGGTATAATGAATGTGCAAGGAGTAAGCCGGATCCTCTCTCAAACGATTTTAGCCAGGATTATTTTCTATCGATGCTTTCCGATAAGGATGGCAAACTGTCTTCCAAGGCATTTCTGGCGACAAAGCAACGTATACCTGGTCTCGGCAATGGTGTTCTGCAGGACATTCTGTTCAATGCAAGGGTTCACCCGAAGCGCAAAATGAACACCTTGTCTGATAATGAATTTATTTCATTATACGATTCAGTAAAAAGTACACTTTTTGAGATGACTGCAAATGGCGGGAGGAACACTGAGAAGGATCTATATGGGTGCTGCGGAGGTTATCGGACCATACTGTCTTCCAAAACCATTGACAAGCCATGCCCTGTATGCGGCAGCGCAGTTGTTCGTGAGGCATACCTTGGGGGTAATATCTATTTTTGTCCGGGGTGTCAAGAGTTAAGAAAGTAATGTGGTTTGTAAAACATGAGGAAGCATTATTTGACTAGTGTCTCCTCCAGAAAGTAATAAGCAATAGGGAGAAACAACAATGGAGTACATAGGTGAATCCTCGGAAAATGAGATGATATCGCTGTTTTTGCAGACTGAAGTCAAATCGGCTCGTTATAGCGACACCATTTTTAGGATCATGTCAGATTTTGAGGTACATGAATCGATAGTACTTGATCCTGATATAAGCTCAGATGAAGAGAATATAATGCGAAAGAATATTTTGTCCAGGTTCAGAGGATATGGAGAGGACAGAGAGATATTCGATGGTTTTCCGAAGGATGTCCATTGGACGTGGGTATACCTGACGACGAGTGATCTCGAAAAAGTAAAATACATTAATTATAGTTATTGGATAGAGTTGTCGGGAGGTTCAAGATCAGTAAAAGATGCAGTCTGCAATATCAGAAACGGTGTCGAGATATTTGGAGTTAAGAATGATGGATTCTTAGCTGGAGCAAGGTATATATCCGAAGGGAACTCATTTCCGCCAATGATTTTGGTCTCTGATCACGAGAACATTATTGTTCTGGAGGGACACTTCCGTTTAACAGTATATATGCTTGAGCCGGATTTTATTCCTGATAGACTTAAGGTAATGATGGGTTATACTGTAAAGGAAGAATTAAATAAATGGTGTTTGTATTAACATAGCACGACGCTCATTGGCCAGGATATTGTATTTTCGGAGGAACAGGCGAATACTGTTTGTGTTTTTAAGGTAGTATCAATAGATTATACTGGTAAAAGAAAACCTAGGGGGTGAAGGTGTTGGGAGAAACAGATAACAAAAAGGAAAAGTTACTGGCTTTAGTCAAGGAGTTGTGTCAATGCGCTGATCCGAATGAAGCAAAACGAAAGGGCTATCAGAAGCTTGAGCGAATAAGCAAAAGGCTTGTACAGTATTATGATGAATGTGAAAATTGCAGGGAATATACTGATTTGATCATTTATCATATAGAGAACACAGATAAGTTCAGCAAGCCTCGAAGCAAACAGGAGATTAAAAGCTACTACAGAGATACCGGTAGTATTATTTCGCATTTACAAAGCAAGCATAAGCTTGTTTCTGAAGGGCAGTACATGAGTACCTATATGTGCATTGGTTTGGCAATAGGTGCTGCGCTAGGGACCATATTTGATTATGTAGAACTCGGCGTGCCCATAGGATTATGTTTGGGCTTGGCCATAGGCACAGCCATTGATGCTGATTATAAGAAAAAAGGGATGGTAATATAACGAGGTGATATATGTCCCAACCACTATATGTGGCGGGTACCGATTGTCTTTCAGGCGGCGAGCATATCTCCCGCCTCGTTGAAACGCACATAGGTAAGAAAAATTTTCTACAATCGAAAAATTTTCTTTGAATGATGCGTTATAACGAGGTGATATATGTCCCCAACCACTAGGGCGGTACTTGAATCTGAGATGAAGAAGCTCCAGCAAAGTGAGGGTGGTATGCAAATAGAATCTGGTAGATTGATTATGAGAAAGTTTTGCTGTGATGACTGGAAGGACTTGTATGAGTATCTTTCCAATGAAGATGTGGTCAGATATGAACCATACGATGTTTTTTCCGAAGAGGACTGTAAAATTGAAGCTGCAAGACGTTCATCAGATAAGGCATTTTGGGCTGTATGCCTGAAAGAAAGCAGTAAACTGATAGGAAATGTGTATTTTAGCCGGCAGGAGCCTGAAGAATTTTCTAATTGGGAAATCGGATATGTTTTCAACTCCAGGTATTGTGGCAATGGATATGCTTCAGAAAGCTGCAGGGCGATTATCAATTATGGCTTTGAAAAGTTGCAGGTGCGCAGAGTAGTTGCCATGTGCAATCCCGAAAACACACGATCATGGAAACTTCTGGAACGCTTGAAAATGAGGAGAGAGGGACACTTACGTAAAAACATATACTTCAAAAGGGATGAGAAAGGTGAACCCATTTGGAGTGACACTTACGAATATGCTATTTTGGCAGATGAGTGGTTTGAGATATGGGATCGCTGAGTAATGGAGGAATACATATATGAATAATTTCAATAGGTCCAATCTTAAATTCTCTCTTTGCGGATTGAACTGCGGACTGTGTACAATGCATGTGGATAATTATTGTCCCGGCTGCGGAGGTGGGGCTGGTAATCAGCCTTGTGCCATAGCAAGGTGCAGCCTGCAGCATGATGGAGTTGAATTCTGCTATTTGTGCCATGAGTATCCTTGTGAAAAATATGCTGGTATTGATATGTTTGACTCATTTATAACTCACTGCAACCAACTAAAGGATTTCAAAAAAGTAATTAAGATTGGGCTAGACACCTATATGTCTGAGCTGGCTGAAAAAATGGAGCTTCTGAAGTTCCTATTGGCAAACTTCAATGATGGTCGGCGAAAAAGCTTTTTCTGTCTGGCTGTTAACCTTTTGGAGTTACAGGATGTTAAATCAATTGTGAAAGAAATTTCAGCAAATGCAGACTCGGAGAATTTAACAATTAAAGAAAAAGCGGCGCTTGCCGCAGAATTATTTCAAGCTCTGGCAGCTAGGAGGAATATAGTGCTTAGGCTCAACAAAAAAGCCAGAAAGAAGCAATAAGCGGACAACATATTTTTTTGACAGCCGTTGCCATGTAGGAGAATATGTATAGTACTAAAGCTCAGGGGAGATAAGACTGAGGTTGTTCTCAGCTACGGCAGAGACAAACGAACTTTACTTATATGATACGAGTCTAATAAAGATAGAGGTGATCATATGAGAAAACATTTATTCCCCCTGATCTGTATAATTGGTGGAATACTTCTGACTACAGGCTGCTCAAATCTTTTAAATAATGAGTCGGAAGCAGGCTTATTCTCTTCCGGCAAACAGGATAATGAAGCAGACAGCAGCGGCCAGGTTCATGCAGATGAAGATGTCGGACAATCAGAAAAAAGTAACGGACAGTTAGCGGACAATACTCAGACACCAGACGGTACCGGAGAAGGACATACTGTAGATGCTGTGGAGTGGAAGCCTACGGAGATACAAGCTGTAAATAATATGGAAGGCGTAACTATGAAGGCAAAAGAAGGTACTGCTTCGCCTACAGGGCTAACGGTAGTGTTCAGCAATGAGTCTGAAAGTGATTGTATATACGGAGAGTTCTATACCCTTGAGAAGAAAAAAGGAGACAGCTGGTATCAGGTCCCGATTGAATTTGAAGGGAATTATGGGTTCAACTCTATCGGGTATGACCTGGCCCCGGATAGTGACAGTGAATGGACTGTTGACTGGGAATGGCTTTATGGAAGCCTTGACAAAGGCGAGTATCGTATAGTGAAAGATATTCTGGATTTCAAAGGTACAGGTAATTATGATGTATACTATCTTTCAGCCGAATTCATTATATGATTTCACTTGAGTGATCACTTGACCAAACTACAGAAGGAGTCGTGAATGGAATACAGATTCAGCACAGAGCAGAATTTTGAGGATTTTGCATGTGGCAGGGTGTTGTATCATCGGTCAGGAATGCCAAGCTTTCCAGTAAGACTGGCAGATGAGATATTTAAAAGATGCCTTGAATATTCGGACAAGAAAAGGGATATCGTTCTGTTTGACCCCTGCAGCGGAGGAGGCTATATGGTCGCTGTTCTGGGTCTTCTTAATCCTGCTGTTATCGGGGGCTTCATCTGTTCTGATATTGATGAAGCTTCAGTTGATCTCACAAACAGTAATCTGTCCCTATTGACATTAGATGGTCTTGATCAGCGAAGAGAACAAATCATCGAAATGGTAAGCCTGTACAACAAACAGTCTCACAAGGATGCGCTAAGGAGTGCAGACAGGTTTATCGGGATTATAAAGGATCGTCCATTTGTCCCTGAAATAAAGTGCTTCACTGCAGATTCGCTAAATGAAACAGCTTTTTGTAATGAGGAATTCAGGGCGGATATCATTATGGCCGATGTTCCATATGGAAATCTTGCTTTGTGGTCAGATGACAAAGGAAATGCGGTTGATTTACTTCTTGATTCTATCAAATGTGTGCTTGGTAACAATTCTATTATTGCGGTTATTCATGACCGTTCTCAAAAAATTCACAACAGCAGCTATAAAAGGCTCGAACGTTTTAAAGCAGGCAAAAGGATAGTTGAAATACTGGAGCCTATAAACAAAAATGCAAATAAATAAGCCTCCGGCTGCGGTAAAACTCAATGATCATTGTGGCTTAATCCAGAAGATTTACATTGTGATTTAATCCGGAAAAGTTTCATTGTGGCTTAATCCCGGAAAAGCTCTTTGTCTGATATTTGTTAAAATATGAGATAAATTATGATACAATCGTATGATAAATATTGCGATTTATTTATATACGCAGGAAACCGGCTTTCTTTTAAAAGCGCAGAACGCATATGGAAATCAGAGCGGCATATAGTGGAGGAGCATAAAAACAGAAATCAGAACGGTAATGCGGTGCAGAACATAAAGCTGTAATGAGGTGCAGTATGAATATTGAAATCAAAGCGGTATATGATGAATTCGATATGTGGGCTTCTGTTATCAGAAGATCCTTTGTTACAGTTGCAGATGAGTTTAAAATTACCCGGGAAAATGCTCCTACCAATCCTGCATTCGCAGGATCTGATTCACTTGAAAGAATGAAAGAAAAGGGGATCATGATGTATGGTGCTTACTTTAGTGGACAGCGGGTTGGATTCGTTGCAATAGAAAAAGCAGATGAGGATCGTTGGTATATGGAGAGACTTGCTGTATTGTCACAATACAGGCATATGGGAATCGGCAGGAAGCTGATGGATTTCGTTTTTGAGACTGTAAAGAAAAATAGCGGAAATAAGGTTTCAATTGGTATAATCAATGAAAACCGGATGCTGAAGAAATGGTATATGGACTACGGATTTATAGAGACAGGCATGAAGGTGTTTAAGCATTTGCCGTTTGAGGTATGCTTTCTCGAGAAATCGGTAGAGCGAAGATGATATTATGGGCACCAAACAGGAGCAATAATTAGCGAAGAGGTAATAATAATAACATTGCATGGTGGAAAAGGTTGGCATGAAGGAAAGGCTGGTATGAAGGAAAAGTTGGCGCGAAGGAACGATTGGTATGAAGGAAAACGTCGTTAGGCCCGATTATAACAACTGTATATTAAACTTAACATCCTCAATCATGAAGCATTTTGGCGCATGCTCCGGATATCAAAGTATCGGCGACATTGATACGATTCTCTCGAAGGGATATAAAAATGTGGTGCTCATGGTTTTTGATGGTATGGGTATAGACATGCTGGAGCATAATCTTTCTGAAAACAGCTTTTTAAGAGGCAATATGTACCGCCAGGCAACGTCTGTATACCCTTGTACCACTACAGCTGCAATGACTGCCTATTATTCTGGCCTTTCACCAAATGAGCACGGCTGGCTGGGATGGTCACTGTACTTCAGGGAATACGATGGGTGTATTGACACGTTCACTAACCAATACAGCTTCACTAAGACAAGTGCAGGCGAAAAACACGCAGCCTTCACGCTTATGCCGTATAACACTGTTTTTGAAGCGATCGATAAAGCAACAAACAGCAATATCAGTTCCTGTGCCATCGTTCCACCGGGCATCATGATCTCCGCTGGCCCCAATCTGAATATTGAAGCAAATGACGTGGATCATATATGCAGAAACATAGAGTTCCTATGTAGTAATGAAGGAAGGAAGTTCATCATGTCATACTGGCCTGATCCCGACAGGACGATGCATTGGGAAGGATGTTATGTGGATGAGGTCATATCCTTCATGGAATACACAGATGAACGGATAAATGAAATGTGCGGCAAAATAGATGACACGGTCGTTATCATAACGGCAGACCATGGACTGATAGATATTTCTGAGGAAGTATTTCTAAATGAAATCCCAGAGATAGATGAATGCCTGATAATGCCTCCGTCAATAGAATCCCGCGCAGCCTCACTTTTTGTCAGACCGGAGAAGCTTCGCATATTTGAACAAAGGTTCAATGATTATTTTGGAGACGATTTCATTCTGATTCCCAAAGAGCAGGTGTTAAAAAGTGGGATACTGGGTTCAGGTATAACACATAGGAAGGTGCCGGATTTTCTTGGCGATTTTTTGGCTTGCTCAATTGGAAATAAAATGATAAGATATGCGACAAACAATTACCAGCCGAGAAGAGTTTACAGGGCACAGCACGCAGGATTGACCAGACAGGAGATGCTGGTTCCGGTGATAGTTGTTGAAAGGCACTCAGTATGCTGCTGCTAACCAGAAAAGTCAGGCAATTGATATGATTGGATGGGGGCTTCAATATGATAAAGATGCTCGTACTTGACCTTGATAATACACTGCTTCGATCTGACAAAACAATTTCACAATATACTGAAAAAATACTGCAAAAAGCTCATGATGTAGGGATCAAAATAGTGTTTGCGACAGCAAGGCCATATAGAGCGATAAGGCATTATATGCAGCAAGTCAACTGCAGCACTGCTGTCTACCATAACGGAGCAATAGCCTTACTGGAAGGGCAGCGAGCCGGCAGCAGTTATGGCATTCCCAATAAGGAGGCAATACGCTTAGTACAAGCATTACAGAGCAGATATCCGGGTAAAAAGCTTTCTGTCGAGATCGATGATAAGATATATGCCAATTTTGACGTAATATCCATATGGGGTAAGTCGCCAAGGGATAGAAAGATACTGGAGGCTTCTACAGTGCAGACAGATTTTAGCGAGCTGCCTGAAATCGACGCTGACAAGATCATAGTCGAATTAAATTCAGACAGTGAATATGTTGAAATACAATCACTTCTATCAGCTGATCTTTACTGCCTGCTATCAGATGGAAGAACTATTTGCCAGATCATGAACAGGAATGCTACTAAATTAAATGCAGTAAAGCAGCTAGCGATGCAGATGGGTATTTCCAGATCGGAAATCGCAGCCTTCGGTGACGATTATAATGATCTTGAGATGATACAGTATTCAGGTATCGGTGTAGCAATGAGTAATGCAATTGACGAGGTACGGCAGGCCGCCGATGCAGTAACTGTTTCCAACAATGAAGACGGCGTTGCCAAATACATCATGGAGGCGATACTAAAGGATTATTAACAGGCCTATTGGAGGTAGTAACTAAAAATATGCGGCAAAATAAAAAGGTAGGGGTCAAAATTTTGATTTCTGTATTAGTTATTTCTATTACATTGCTGTTATCGTACATTGTTTATCAAGCGATCCGCCTTGAGATTTTCCATAAAGACCATGTGGATTTTGTTCCTGAGCTGTCAGCCAAACAGAAGATCGAAGATTTCAGGTATCTCACCCGGTTCGTCCGCGAGGTGTACCCATATAATGATGCTGTTGTTGAATATATGGGGCTTGATGATATCGAAGCAATGGAAGGTGAGTACATTAACAAAGCCGGCCAGACAGAAAACAATATGGAGTTTTTCAGGCTGGTCCTGGAATACTCTCAGCGGTTAAGGCACGGCTCCGGACATACCCGTGTCTGCTTCGGACAGGATTTTCCGATGAACAGCTCTGTATATCACAGCTATATTTATAACATAAAGAGGAGCGCTTATAAGCAGACGGCATATTGGGGAAGAGAAGCGACAAGGCTCAGGTGGAATGCTTTTTCGGATGCATATGTAATATATAAAGACGGCAAATATGTACTTGGCGGAGAATATGCGGCAGATGGTGTGGTGTTGCCAAGTGGTACTGTCATTGCCAGTATCAATGGGATGGATGTGGACAGTTATGTTAGAGCACTTCAGTCAAAAACAAGGCTCCTGTATGATGCTGCTTTAAAAAAGTGCTTTACTGCTGGTTTGTTTACAGTAGATAATGATTCCGAAAATAGTCTTTCGAACGATGATCTTTCGAACGATAATCTTTCAAACGATGATCTTTCGAACGATAATCTTACGAACGATAATCTTACGAACGAAAATGCTCACTGTTATAAAGTCCCCAATGTTAATGTTTCCTATGATAATGCTCCTGAAGACAACACTTCCGGCAAAGACTACTGGAGAGTTGATTTTCTGCTCGAGGATGGAACGGTCTATAGCGTAAACCTCAATAAGCTTGATCATAATGCTGCGAATGAGGCTAATAATGAGGCTAATATTGGGGCTAATAATGAGGCTAATATTGTTATAAAGCCCGGCTCATATCCAAATGCGGTCTGCAGGGAATTGACAGAGGATGCGGGATATATAAAGATATTCAGCTTTGCCGGTCAATATATTGAAGATGATAATCGTGTTTTGCAAAAGTTCATGAATGATTCAAAAGGAAAATATAGAAAATTGATCATCGATATCAGAGGAAATGGTGGAGGAGAGATCAATTACTGGAGCGAAAATCTGGTTCGCCCTCTTTTATCCGAACCCAAAACCTATGTGCAGCTAACTGCCGTCAAAAAAGGGTTATTTAAATGGATGGGGATGAAATACCATATTTATAGATGGCTGTTCGGAAACGACCTGCTGCAAAAGGATCTCAATCATATTATTGGTGTGGAGGAAATACAGAGGGACACATTTGAAAATAATGAATGGCAGGTATACAGGATTACAAAAAGATTCACACATCTCAACAGCTTTCCATTCAATGGCAAAGTCTATATCCTGGCAGATAGAAATACATTTTCAGCAGCTGATTCTTTTACAGCTGCCGCGAAAGAAATGGGAATCGCTTCTGTTATCGGTACGAATACAGGAGGTGCCGGAAACTGCTTCATATCGCCGATCGATATTGCTCTGCCCAACAGCGGGATCATCTTCACAATGGATGTAGAGCTGACCTTAAATGATAACGAGGAGCCAAACCACATCTTTGGTACTTCCCCGGATGTCATCCTTGAAGCTTCATCGTATCCGACAGCAAATCCATCAGACTTTGAAGTGGATGATCTGCTAAGAGATGACTGGATAAGCAGCATAGTCAGGTGAACGGTAACTAGAAAAGCAACGGCAGGATAAATGACATAGTTGTATAAACAACAGCCGGATAAATAGTAATCGAGTAAATATTATCGCATAAACAACAGGGCAGATAAGCAGAGGTTATAACAACAGCTGGATAAACAGCAGCCGGATAAGCAACAATCTGAACTTTATCGTATAAATGAATACAATTCAGGAGGGCCTGGCGGAAATCCTCAGTATTACAGATGGTGAAATGAAAGCTAGAGAAGCGTACCATTTGTTTATCACTAAAAACAAGAAGACGCCCACCTCTAAGCTACATATCTTGCGGAAGCGAGGGCGTAGGTGGGTGATGAATTGTTCAGGGTGTGTAATAGTGGTGTGCGAATATGCGAATATTTCCCTGAAGCATTGCGGATTTCCTCTGTTTGGGATATAACCAACTGATATCTGTCTCAAAATTAAAATTGAACTACTATGCGCCCAAAAGCTGAAAAACAGTACAAACTGATCGTTTCATTGCATACTATGTAAACTATGGTATAATATGTACACTGGCACTGCGCTGATATTTTTTGATTGAACCAGAATTAGCCTGGGCTGGAAATCAGATATGGAAAGGGTGTCCTTATGAACAGTTGTACAAATATGGACAGAGCAGAACATGCATCCTGGCTAAGAAAAACGATAACTGATTTTGTGAATGACTCACAGGAGAATTGTATAGGTGGATCATATGATGAGAAGGCATGGACAGAACCGTTAGTTGGGTTTTCCCATGGTGATGATCCGTATTACAGATGGTTCAAGAAAGATATAGGTGAATTTCTGCTTACACCATACGAAATTTTCACTAAAACCTTTCCTACAATTGAAATAAAGCCATCGGATTTATCTGTGATATGCTGGATACTACCTCAAACTGAAGCTACAAAGACTGATATGCGCAGAGCACATAAATATCCGGCTGAAAGAGCTGCGTTGGCATCACGTGTAAATGGCGAAATTTTTAATCAAAAGGTTGCAACGTACATTGCTGATATACTAAACAGTCAAGGACATGAGACAGTTGTACCTGTTCAATCAGAATATTGGGGTATTAAAATGTCGGATAAATATGGCAAGGCTTCTTCGTGGTCCGAGAAACATGCCGCATTTATTTCAGGATTAGGCACATTCAGTCTGACTGATACATTGATCACTGAAGCGGGAACAGCAGTGAGGATAGGGTCAGTCGTTTCCAAAATACAAATAGAAGCTACAGATAGGAAGTATTCAGCATATAATGAGTATTGCATGCATTTTTCAACAGGAGGATGCATGAAATGTGCTGAAAGATGTCCTGCAGGTGCAATAAATGAAAATGGGCATGACAAAGTCAAATGTGAGGAGTATCAAATTCAGATTGCTTCGAAATACATAAATGAAAACTTTAATCTTAATACAAGATATTGCGGTCTGTGTCAGTTTGGTGTTCCGTGTGAATCGTGTATCCCGAAATAGGACATGCAGGCAGATATTAGGCACCTGCTGTTCTCTTATTTACGACAGATTATGTAGAACGCTCCTATTTTCAAATGGGATTTGAATGCAAGACAAATATCTAAAAGGACCTGCTAATTATTGAGCATAAGGGTAAATAATACCTCTTTATCGAACGCATTCTCGACAAAGAGGTATTCTGTTAGCAACAGTGCCATGATATGTCTGTTAGCAACAGTGCCATTATATGGATATAGATCATTTTCGCTCTGTAATTGCTCGTAAATGGTGAGTGCCCAATCTTTTATGGCTCATAATGTTTAAAAATTCAAGTAATGGGAAATGACTACTCATTTTTCTTTACTATGGGGTAAAATAAAGCGATGAAGCACCGAATTATGTAATCTAATCATAGACATTAGTCCATTTTTTGCCGATTTATCTTCCCACTAATAGAAAATTTAAACAGTTCACTTTGTCACATATTATGTGTACCCCTCATAAACATATTGAAGATCCTGTTATATATATGATATAATTTAGCAAAATAACTGGCAGAAGCCAGTGCATCTGATATTGCTGGAAGCAGATAGAGCAGCAGGCGAGCATTCAGAGCAGCGGGCGAGCAGCTGGAGCAGCAGGTATGCATCTTAAGCAGCGGGCGAGCAGATAGAGCAGCAGGCAAGCATCAGGATATGAAGCAACAACTAATACAACAGCAACAGAATGATACCACGAAGGTATTTGCTTTCATGAAGAAGGCTTCTTTATGGAACGAGAACTGCGTGGTTTTTTTGTGCAGTTTTCTCCGGATTTTAAGTTTAGCTTTCATCGATTTTTGGTGTAGTATCCGCAGGTTATGGAGCAGTTATGCAATGACTAAAGTAGGAGCTATTACCTGATCAACATCTATATTAATTAGGGAGGAAGTAAAAATGAGAGCATCATCAATAAAAAAAATTGTATTATCTGGGTTATTTCTTGCGTTAGGACTTCTTATGCCATTTTTAACAGGTCAGATCCCAACTATCGGCTCAATGCTGCTGCCGATGCATATACCTGTACTGCTGGTCGGTTTTGTATGCGGCTGGCCATATGGTTTAGCTATTGGATTCATAACGCCGCTTTTGCGCAGCCAGCTGTTTGGAATGCCGCCTATGTTTCCCACAGCAATTGCTATGGCCTTTGAACTGGCCGTATACGGGTTTGTTACAGGGCTCTTTTACAAGCTGTTACCAAAGAAGAATGTGTTCATATATGTGACATTGGTTATTTCAATGATCTGCGGCAGGATCGTCTGGGGAATAGTAAGCTTGGTGATTTATGGATTTGGTGATAAACCATTCACATGGCAGATATTTACCGCAGGTGCTGTAATGAATGCTATACCGGGAATAATTCTGCAAATTGTAGTTATCCCAATAATCATTATTGCTTTGAAAAGAGGTAATATGTTGAGAGATGAATAATACTGCAGGGCTGGAAGACATTCTTGTCAAACATTATAAAAGGTATCCCTGTATGCAGATACAGGATATGGTCAAGCTTATTTATCAGAATGAATTTGCCGGGGGTCATCTGATCAACGATGAAAATGACAGCCTTTCCCGTCTGCGGGAGGAGTACTCAATCGTAACAGGGAAGTGTAAGTTGATCGGATATGAATCAGACAGCAGAGAAAATGGCAGAGGCTGCGGTTCATATGAGTATAAATTGGCTGGCACAAGTGAGCGTATACATAAGAGTGAAGGCAGGTGTGCCTCGTTCGATGGAGACAGATGCGGCACAGCCGACAGAGACAGATGCGGCACAGCCGGCAGAGACAGATGCGGCACAGCCGGCAGAGACAGAAGCGAAACAGCTGACAGAGACAGGTGCGGCACAACCGGCAGAGACAGGTGCGGCACAGCCGACAGAGACAGGTGCGGTCCAGCCGGCAGAGACGAACCCAGTCCTGCTGGCGAAGGTCTGCATATCTCGGCCGGCATCGATGAACACATCACAGGCACCAACTGCGATGAAGCATCTGGATCTGAACGTGTTTTTGAAGATATAGGCAACGGGCTTTACAGGATTCATCTGGCGGAGTTGGACAGCCATACGATCAGACTTGAAACTGTGAACAAGTTTTTCATTTGTACGGCAAAATCGAAAAGAGGTACAGTGCAAAGCTTTGAAGATAAGCTTGAGGTTTTGAGGAGCTGCTGTAATAAGGGTACTCTGCCTTTTGCCATTGATGAGCTTGATGAGTATATTTTAGCTTATAAACAGCAAGGTTATCCCCCTGTCAGCCATAGCGGAAGCTACCGTAACATAAACAATCCTGCATATCGAATAGTTTTGGCTGATTTTTGCAGGTATTTTAAGATATTCTGCCAGATCGATCACCTGTTAACAAGAGTGGAATCTGAACAGTACACAAAAGATCACATAACTGTTGCTGTCGATGGCAACAGCTGCTCGGGCAAAAGCTCTCTGGCAGCGCTGCTCAGTGAGATTTATGACTGCAATGTATTCCATATGGACCACTTTTTTCTTACGCCGGAATTGAGGACTAATGAAAGGCTCGGAGAAATTGGAGGGAATGTGGACTATGTCAGGTTTAAAAACGAAGTTATAAACGGACTTGAAAGCAGATGCGAATTTACATACCGAATATATGATTGTTCTACAAAAACTATTGATAGAGCTGTAAAAGTCAAACCAAAAAACCTCAATATAATCGAGGGGTCTTACAGTATGCATCCGACATTGTCGGAAAACTATGATCTTAAAATTTTTCTGAGTGTGGAAGCGGATGAGCAAAGCCGCCGGATATTTAGAAGAAACGGGCCGGTCATGCACAAAAGATTTCTGGAGGAATGGGTACCGAAGGAAAACAAATATTTTGAAGAATTCCATATTAGGTCAAAAAGTGATATAGTATTGTAACGTGGGGGACAAAAATGTCCCCTGACTTTGTAAATTGTATGCAGCATCTCCCATGCAATTCATTATGGCCGGAATTTTCTACAAACGAAAAATTTTCTTTGAACCGAAGTGCTATAACCGAAGTGTAATAATGGATGCGGATGTGTAAATAAACGAGGAGATTTCGTGTGAAAAACTACGAAATACTAAATCATCTTTCAAAGGAAGATTTGATACGACTTATAGAAATATATTCAAAAAACTGGCTTGCTATGGATGGAGTATGGTTCCAATCTGTGGAGAGAAAGTTTGGTATGGAAGAAGCTATTTATCATGACATGGAGGCATGGAGGAAATTTACCGTAATCGAAGCGAGGAGAATAAAAGAATATAATCGAATATTCTGAATTTGCTAAGGTAATAGACAATCGTATTACCTGTAAATGCCTGAGCTGCTATCCTGATATTAACGATAATTCCTGCTCCTGTTCGTGGCTTTTCACATTAAATAATAGTGTTGCAGACTCCGATGCAGTATGTACCTAAGGGAAATATCGGAGCTGAAAGATTGTTAACCGTGCTGCCGTATGGTAGAATAAGGTATAAAATGATAGATATTAGCTAAACGACAGACATAAACGACAGACAATAAGCAATAGACAATAAGTGACAGGCTATAAGTAACAGATAATAAATAACAGAAATATATAGTAGACAACAATGACAGATATTAGTGAAATGAGGTAATGCAGATGCCTGATAATGGAGAACTCAGACTGGCAGTTCTAATTGATGCGGAAAATGTCCCGTATAAAAATATTAAGGGTATACTGGAGGAGGTCGCGAAATACGGTACTCCTACTATAAAAAGGATATACGCTGATTGGACAAGCGCTGCACTGACGGGATGGAAGAATTCACTGCTGGAGAATGCCATAACGCCGATCCAGCAATACAGCTATACGTCCGGTAAAAATTCATCCGACTCAGCTATGATAATCGATGCTATGGATATATTGTATTCCGAAAAAGTCGACGGCTTTTGTATAGTGTCAAGTGACAGTGATTTTACCAGGCTTGCCACAAGGCTTCGCGAAGCGGGAATGCGCGTGATAGGCATCGGTGAACGAAAAACACCGAGTGCTTTTATCGTAGCTTGTGATAAATTTATTTACATCGAAATAATCAACATGCATGAGAAAAACAAAGGATTGGATGAGGAGGTCAGCAAGGAGAGCGTTAATCATCAGGATACAAAAAACAGTACTCTTGAGATAGATGAACGTTTGATTAATATGATTGCCGCATCTGTTAATGATGTCGCTGATGAAAGCGGCTGGGCTTTCCTTGGTGAAGTTGGCAATCTGATATCAAAAAAACAGCCTGATTTTGATTCGAGAAATTATGGGTTTCCAAAGCTGACGCTTCTGATCAAAAGCATTGACCGCTTTGAAATTGAGTACAGAAAGACGAGAAATTCCAGGATCAAACATATATATGTCAGGGACAAGTATTGACATTCTCGTTATATGTGGAAGATGGAGAAATTTTCTGAAAAAATATTACATTAATACCAGAGATATTGGAATTGAAAAAATTAAACTGTTCTGAGCTTAGAGTTTATGCGAAGGACTATGCAGAATACTATGGTTTTACTGTGAGAATTACTATGAATATATTTCAGATTGTGAGGCACATATGGTACGGCTATATATAACACGACATGGCGAAACCCTTTGGAATACGCAAAAACGGATGCAGGGGCACAAAGATTCTGATCTGACTGAAAAAGGAAAAAGGCAGGCGGCCCTGCTTTCAAAAACGCTAGAGGACATAGAACTGGAAGCGGTCTACTCCAGTTCAAGCGGAAGAACACTACAGACATCTCGTATAATAGCTGAAAACAGGAATATTCCGATCATACCCATGGACAGCTTAAAGGAGATCAACCTCGGGAACTGGGAAGGTATGGTTTTCTCTGAAGCGGAGAAGGAGTATCCAAGGGAATTCAAAAATTTCTGGGAATACCCTCACCTTTACAAGCCGGTCGGCGGAGAGGAATTCACTGATGTAATAAACAGGATCAAATGCACGCTGGAGCTGCTGGCAAGTCGGCACGACGGGAAAAGCATCATGGTCGTGACACATGCAGTCTCATTGAAGGTCATATTGATGATAGTTGAAAATAAGGAATTGAAGGATCTGTGGAGCGGAGCTTTTATGCATCCTACCAGCCTGAGCGTAGTTGAATATGATCAGGGCAGTGCTGGCTGGAAGGCCGTTAAGTGGGGAGATATATCACATTATGAAGAATGTGAGCTTTAATATAGATATCTATAATAATATATTCATACCAGATTCATTGTATAAAATTATTCATACCGAGTGCATTCACATATGATTTCATTTTATTGCGCACTCCCACAGCTATACGAGTGAAGAAACCGCATAAGTGAAAAAACAACTGCGAGGAGGGTTTATTGAGATGATACTTTGTTTCGGTGACAGCATAACCCAAGGAAGACCTGGAGTGACATACCTGAAATATGTCAGAGATAGAAGAGAATTTGTAAACTTTGGTCTCGGCGGTGATACTCTGGCAGGTATGACTGTAAGACTAAAAAATGCTTTTTGTGATGCGAAGTATAGTAATGCTGACACTGTGATCATTGGGATTGGTACGAATGATGTGTTGCATCCTTATCTAAGAGGTTTTTCGAAGTCCTGGACAAAAATCGTTGGTAGGCTGATCGGAAGAGGAAGCGTACCATGTTCGGATGAAACAGAATTCAGGGTTCGATATGAAGAGCTCTTGAAAATGCTTGCCGATACAGATAAAAAAGTCATCATATTCGGGATACCACTACTTGAGACAAATGTAGTTGAGTTAAATGTAAAAGCTGAAGCTTATAACAGGATCATCAGAGAGCTGTGTGGAGAACTTGGAGTCTATTTTATCGATATTATGGAACTGCAAAGTGAAATAAAAACCAAGCTGAACAACCATGGAGCGAAGTTTTTCTCAAGCAGTATTCTTGAACCGGTATTTTTAACTGTTTTCACTACGTATCTTCCTTTTACTGATCAAGTAAGTAAAAATAGAGGACTGGCAGTTACGGTTGATGGAGTGCATATGAATACTATATCAGCTAAATGTCTGGCATCACTGGTCGATGCTGCGGTCGAGAGTCTGCCGTAATGACACCTGCTGACGATAAAAAACGTTGTGTCTATAACCATAATGTGGTAGAATTTGAACCTAAGTTCGAAATGTAAATGGGGTGGTTAGCTATGGAAAAAAGATTAGTCGAATTCCTTATGGAGGCAAAGAAGTCGACTTATGCCGGAAAAGGCCCAGAAGCCGAGTCATCGAGGCCTGCTTCACATGATTTGCAGTATTTTGAAGGTGATCTGCTTTACATTGATTCATATCTGGGCGGTGAGCAGTTTTCTGGTGAGGAGGCAGTTTGGAAAGACGGAAAACCTATCTGGGCTATGAATTACTGCGGTAGGACAATTGCTGAAGGCTTTTCTGGAGATTTCCTAAAGCAGGCGCTTGCTAATGTGCCTTTTGATATGCCTTACAGGGGGCCGGCTGAATACCGGAACGGTGATCATTTGTACAAATGCACTGTCAAAGGTGACTTTCATTGGTTCGGCGGATACGAAGAAATATTTAATGACGGTGTAAAGGTATTTGAGTGTATATTTCATGGTGGAGTCATAAAGTAGTGTAGGAGTGATTTGAAAATCAAATGAATTGTTACATGCAGCAAAATAGCTGTAGTACAAAGCACAACGCAGCAGTACAAAGCATAACAACAGCAGTACAAAGCATAACGCAGCAGTGTAAAAAGCGGCCTGTGAAAAACAGCAATATTCGTTATCTAAATAAAGATAATGGGGGTTTAAGTATGGCAAGAGGCTTGGTAGATGCAGTCAAGACACATTTTGATCTATCCTATAAAATGTTGCAGGACTTGATCCAAAAGTGCCCGGATGATCTGTGGAATGAAAAACGCGGAGGTTACGTTTTCTGGCAGCAGATACTGCACTCGTTGACAGGGGTCAATTTCTGGATGAGGACGGCCAACGAACGCTTCATTGAACCGTTTGAAGGGAAGGTACTATACCCGGAGCTGGATGGCGATCCAAAGGACAGCTTGACAAAGGAAGAATTGAAAGGTTATGCAAAGGAGGTCAGATCGGTTTGCGATGCCTTCTTTGCTGGTAAAGATGAAACATGGCTGAACTCAACTTCGGTTTTATATGACAAGATCACCAATATGGACATTGTGTTTATGCTAACAAGACATATACAATATCATACCGGCTATTGTGACAGCATCCTGCGGGAAGATGGCTTTGAAGCTACTGAATGGCTTGATTATTTCGGTGACTAATATTCAAAGTACAGCTTTTACATATTGATCTTCACGGATTGCCTGTAACATAACGATAATACTGATTGCGGCTTGAAAGGAGATTACCACAGTGGTACAAAATAAGACATTCGACAATTTATTGAACAATTTTTTCACATGGGCAAACAGTGAGCCGGCTGTAAGGCTGGCGTTTATTGTTGGATCAAGGGCAAGAAATGACCATCCAGCAGATGAATGGTCAGATATGGATATAATAATCGCAGCTTCTGACACAGACAGGCTCCTAAAAAAAACAGACTGGCTGAAAAATATTGATGAACCTAAGGTGGTTTTCAATGAAAGAACTCCTACGGGTGACATAGAACGCCGTGTGCTGTTTGAATGTGGTCTGGAAATAGATTTTGTCGTTATGTCATCAGATAATGCAAAAGCGGCTGCAAACAGTGATATGGTTCCATCTATCATCGGCAGGGGAGTAAAGATCATTGTAGATAAGGATGGGCTGGCGGCAGGACTTAAGGCGCCGGACAAATATGTTCCGGAAAATCATCTGCCCGGGTTGGAAGAGTTTTTGAATACCATCAATGATTTCTGGTTCCATACCGTATGGACGGCTAAAAAACTGAGACGCGGCGAGCTGATGCAGGCAAAATCGTGCTGCGACAACTATATGAAGCAGCTTATGGCAAACATGCTGAGATGGAACGCATATTGTAAAAATGGTGTTGAATATGACACATGGCATGATTACAGATTTTTCGAACAGTGGGTCGAGCCTGCTGTGCTGAAGGCAATGAAAAATGCTTTTGCTCATTACGATGAGGGGGATATTTGGGACGCTCTTTTTATTACCATGGGCATGTTCAGGGAAGTTGGCAGAGAAACGGCAGCGATGCTGAAATTTGATTATCCGGATGATGCGGATGATTTTGCGTCTGAATACACTAAGTCATTATACAAAGGCATAAAAAAGGGATAAGGCAGCACAACGGCCGAAAAAGAGCTTGGCAGCATAATAACCGGAAAAGGCTGAGACCGCACAACGGCCGAAAAAGGCTGAGGCAGCATAATAGCCGGAAAAGGCTGAGACAGTGACATTTTACCGTAATCAGGGGAACTATAAAACTATTATCATAAATGAAATATTCATAGCGCATATGCGCTATTTTTTTGCAGCTTTAAATTCAAGAAAATGACAAAAGTCTATTTGACATTTTAGTATCTTCTGGAATATAATAAACATAAGATTAAAACAAATGTTTAATACATGAGATTAATACATATGATTAGTCAGCAGAAGTGCGCAGCCCAGTTTTAATATAGGGGGTGTCATATGAGATCCGTGACTGTAAAAAGCCTAAAAAAGATCTATCCGCTTGGTAAAACGGAAGTCCATGCTTTGCGGGGAATCGATCTGGAGGTTTCAAAGGGAGAGTTTTTTGTGCTTGCAGGTCCGTCCGGCAGCGGCAAATCAACACTGTTGAACATCATTGGGTGTTTGGATCATCCTACGGAGGGAGATGTCTGGCTTGAAGATATGGAGGTGAGCCGATATTCCGATGCACAGCTGAACAAGGTCAGGTTATACCATATAGGCTTCATTTTTCAATCCTTCAATCTTATTCCTGTATTGAACGTATACGAGAACATTGAGCTTCCTTTGCTGGTGCGCAGAGACATCCGGCGCAGTGAAAGAAGGGAGAGGGTCATTGAACTTATAGAAAAAGTCGGACTTACTAATCAGGTGAATCATCGGCCGTGTGAACTGTCGGGGGGTCAGCAGCAGAGAGTGGCAATTGCCAGAGCGCTGGTCACAAAGCCAAAAATAGTACTGGCAGACGAACCCACGGCCAATCTGGATTCACGTTCAGGTATCGAAATAATCGAGCTAATGCATCAAATGAACCGACAGCAATCCACCACCTTCATTTTCTCCAGCCATGATCAAAAGATCATTGAAATGGCAAGCAGGGTATTTTATCTTGAGGATGGCTGCGGAAAGGGGAATGCGGTATGAATATATCCGTTTTATCCTTAAAAAGTGCAAGCGTCAATATCCGGCGTTCACTGACTCTTGGTTTTTTCATATTTGCCGCATCTTTCATATTGATTTTGTCTAATATTTTTGTATCGACGGCCGCAAACAAGATCGAAAATGTTATAACCGGCGGGATCTGCGGCCATATCCAGCTTCGATCGGCGAACAGCAGAGAACAGGATATGGCGGCGCAATATATCAGCAAGTGGGATTCACTAAAGCCCATTGAACCAGCCTTGACGTCAGCGATTGAGAAAATCGTGACCGACAGGTATACCGAAGCAGATCACACCAAACTGGTCAGAAGGAGCGCAAAACTCAATAAGGACGGCAAAAGTCAGGAGCTGACTCTGCTTGGTCTGTATCCTGGCATGGATACTTACAGAGATGCATTTCTGCTGTCTGAAGGGAGATATCTTGATCCTGAGCGGCCCGACGAAGTGCTTCTGACAGAAGAACAGGCTGCCATACTTGGAGTGAGAACGGGAGATATAGTAACAGCAGTGACGAAAAACCGCTATGGCTTGAATTCGACGTGTGAACTTAAGGTGGTTGGGATCGGCAATTTTGTCATGCTCTCACTATTTAGCTTCAATGCAGGATATACACGATATGATACAGTTCAGAAGCTTGCGGATTATGCCGGTGATGAAGTTACGGACATAATTGTTTTTCTGCCTGATAAAGCTGCAGCTGGGCAGACAATAAAGAAATTGGCTGATGAATTGAAGCAGATCGGTATTGAATATTCGATCTCAAAGGAAGAAAAAATCACAAGCGAGGATCTGAAGGCAAGGGACATAACACTCGAGGACGGAGAGGCTGATGAGGATGGCCTGGTTCTCTCCACCTTTGAAGAAATGGGAAAGACTTATAGAGCGGCCGGGGAAACAATGTTTATAGTCGTAAACATATTGTCTGCTTTTTTGATCGTTATAATAAGCATCCTGATATTCAATCTGGTATATATGACCGGCATCGAGCGTTACAGGGAGATCGGCACGTTAAGGTCCGTAGGCTTCAGCAGGAGACAGGTAATATATATTTTTATGATGGAAATTTTTTTGATCAGCCTAATTTCCTCCATTGCGGGGGTCTTGTTTTGTACCGGTTTGATCCTGATTGGAAAATGGTTCGGAATTGACACACCGATATCTTTCTTAAGTTATATTATTGGTAAAAAACTGATCCTTGATATGGATGCCGGCATAATTGGAGCCAATGTTTTGATGATCCTTGCATTTTCCACCATTGCATCGTTTATACCGTCATACAGAGCCTGTTCCGTCGATCCTGCACAAGCGGTGCGCCAAACATAGGAGGTGATCGGATTGAGTGTATTTATCAGGATTGCATTTAGGAACATCATACAGAATGTGAAAAAGACAATGATTTTTGGTGTGACACTTACCATATCCTGTGTTTTTCTGCTTGTCAGCCTGTCCATCGGCAACGGCATGGCGCAGCAGATACTCGGTCAGTACCGAAGCTTCCAGTCGGGTGATGTGACAGTGGTGTGGAAAAATGTGAAGGAGTATGATGTGTCAGACCCGAGCAGGCTATTTTTCTCACAATATAAATTAGATAATGACGCTGAGAACCGTATGTCAATTGAAAGACTTGATGACTTTATCGAAAGCCATGGCGATGAAATTACCGAATATTACAAATCACTGAAGGGGAATGGACTGATTGACACCGGCAGCTACGCCTCCTACAGCATCATCGTCGGTCTGGATCGGCGTGAGGCGGATTTTCTCATCAGGAATGGTGTATTGAGACTGCAGCAGGGAGGTCTTCCATTCGACTATAAATTTGGTGTATGTATCAGTGACGAGGCTGCGAGGTTGAGTGATATCACTCCAGGTGACTGGGTCGTCATTGACAGTGACACCGCCGCCGGGTTTGTAAATTCACTGGAATACAGAGTTACCGGCATATATGAGAGCAATTCGGAGTATGACAGTATTTATGTATATATGTCTGATGCTGATTTTCATGAATTGTTTGATCAGCCCCCCGCATACTTTCATTCTGTGAGGTTGTATCTTGATGAGCAGGAAAAAGCGGACATATTAGCGCAGGAGCTTGACAACTATCTGCTGCAGTGGTCTGATGTGCTGAGAGCTGAATCTATAGATTTTTCCGGTGAGTTCTACCTTGTCATCGCAAGGTATTTAAAAATACTGTTTATTGTCTTCATCGTATTCATGCTTCTTATTATTGCCGTAGGTATACGATCAGCGGTCAGGATGAACCTGTTTGACAGGATGAGGGAATTTGGGACGCTTCGGGCTATTGGATTCAAGCGCTCCGACAGCTTTCTGATCATATTTCTGGAGATTTTCATTTTGGCGCTGATATTCTTTGTGCTGTCACTTGGTATTACAGGTATCGTGCTGCATCTGCTCAAGCAGGGAGGTCTGTATATCGGCAAAGGTGCTATTGCATACATCCTGGGCGGCGAATTTATTTATCCCAGATTCATGCTGTCAGATACCTTGATTGGATTTTTACTGATCATGTCATTCTCACTCTTTGCTCCGCTAAAGCCCGGATTACAGCTGTGTTACCAGAATATCACCCGTTTGCTGGCACAGGATCAAAAGAGGGTATCTGTTATGGCGGAATTGATGCGCCAATTGTTTCGGAAGGGCATCCGGATAGACAGGAGTTATCATTCTGTTCGGAAAGACAGGAGGTTTCATTCTGTTCGGAAAGACAGGAGCTAAAATCTATCCGGATGGGTAGGAGGTTTCATTCTGTTCAGAAAGACAGGAGCTAAAAACTGTCCGGATGGGTAGGAGGTTTCATTCTGTTCGGAAAGACAGGAGCTAAAATCTGTCCGGATGGGTAGGAGTCTGGAGGGTAGAAGATCAACTTACGTCCGAAAGGCAAAAGCTTAAATTTCGTCCGAAAGGCAAAAGCTTAACTCACATCCGAAAGGCAAAAGCTTAAATTTCGTCCGAAAGGCAAAAGCTTAACTTACATCCGAAAGGCAAAAGCTTAAATTTCATTTGACTCGTAGAGCGAACAGAATTGACTGTTATTTGGATCTTGAATAAATGACAGGATAAATCCCTTTACAATGTAGTTTTGTTCTATGTAGTGGAGTACATTTATGCAGAAAGGTTGTTTGGCTATGTTGGAAAATAAAAAGAAAATAAGAACGAATAGTTCAGGGTTTCCTGTATGGGCAGGCTATTTGTTCACCGCAATAGTTTGTGTTGGAATAACACTGCTGCTAACATCCGGTCCTGATGAGATTGGCAAGGCATCATATGGCACAGGGGTTTACGATACCGGTGATACAATAAGGCCGGGATACGGGACAGGGGTTTACGATACCGGTGATACAGGGAAGGCAGCGGGCGGAACTACATCGCATGGCTCCGGTGGTATGAAAAAAGAGACAGGCAACACCTCGCCACATGATGGCGGTGATACCGGAAAAGGGGCAGGCGGCTCTGTGCCGTATGAAGCCGGTGAAACCACCCTGAGCAGTGGAATCATGCCCGGCGGAGCCTATGCTGTCAGGGACATAATCGATGAGAAGGGCCGAATCACCTTCATGGATAACTGGTTTATGGATACCAGAGTGAAATTTGCAATGGATGGCATCTGGCACCGTATGGGAAATGTCAACGAGATACTTGATACAGCCGGGAGGATACGCCACACCAGCGAGCTGAGCTGGTACAGGGAATGGTACAAAACAGCTGAAAGGATCAGGAGCATTGGGGATGAATGCCTTGAAAAGGGACATAGGATCAGTGCCGGAGAGGCATATCTAAGGGCATCGAATTACTATCTGACTGCAGAAGTGATGCTGCATACTAATCCGGATGACCAAAGGATCGAAGAGACTTACAGAAAGGGCGGGGAATACTTTGTCAAAGCGCTGGAGCTGCTCTCAATACCTGCATCCGAAGTGTGGATACCCTATGAGGACTCCAAAATTAAGGGTTACCTTTTTAAGGCTGAAGCAGGCGAAAATGCCCCGATACTTTTAGTGCATCAGGGGTATGACGCACCTATAGAATCTACAAAATATATAGCAGAAGAGGCTGTACGAAGAGGATACCACTGTCTGCTTTTTGAAGGGCCCGGGCAGGGAATGACGATACGCAGTCAAAATATTCCGCTCAGACCTGACTGGGAGAATGTTGTTTCAGCTGTGATAGACTATGCTCTTACTGTCCCTGGTGTTGATGAAGAAAACGTTATGCTCATGGGTATAAGCATGGGTGGAGGTTTTGCTGTAAGGGCTGCAGCATTTGAACCGAGGCTTAAGCTGTGCATCGTTAACCCGGGGTATGTGAACATATACGATATAATCAAAAATTATCTTACACCTGAGCTTATAAACCTCTATGAGGAGGATCCTCTGGAACTCAATAAGAAGATCGAGGAGATAGCAGGGTATGAGGTTGGAATAAGGTGGGGCATATATCATGGAATGTGGGTGTTCGGAGCCGATACACCATCTGAATTTCTTGATAATGTCAGGAAATTTGATTATACCGATATTGTCGGAAGGATACGCTGCAGGATGCTTGTGATGGATGGGACATCAGAGCAGTGGGGAAAGGGTCAGGCCAGGGAGCTGTATGAGATGCTGGATTGTGAGAAGGAGTATATGCTTTTTACAGATGAGGACTCTGCCTCTGAGCACTGTCAGGTTGGGGCTGGAGCTATTGCGACACAGCGGATGTTTGACTGGCTTGATGAGAATCTGGAGCGACTTGGCTGAGGCTCAGATGCACAAATTATTAACTTTCACCCGCGATGATCAAATGCTAATAAGCAGAAGGGTCTGGTCATTATAGCTGAAGAGGTTGATCATAAGCGGAAGGGTTTGGTCATTATGGCTGAAGAGGTTGATCATAAGCGGAAGGGTTTCCTAGAGTAAAATTATCGTAGGCAAAATTATGGGAAGACCTCATAAGAGGTCTTCCCATAATAATCACGATTTTCCTGTAGTTTAGAAGTTGACAAGACAACAAAAACAGGAGGCGTGATAGGAATAGTTTAGTGCGAAATGTCGTACCGTGAGGTGTCAGAAACCGTCACGGGGCTGACGAACCAGAGTATAAGCCATCAAGGAGTATGGAATGTAGTGCAGGCGGTGGGAGAGAAGCAGGCAGAAGAGGAGAAACGCCTTG
>JAEZYU010000039.1 GCA_023418915.1 Bacillota bacterium | reverse complement strand
TGTCCACCAGCTGGCAGAGTGGACGAAAAGATATGAATAATGAAGAAATGAATTGCTATGAAACTTCCAGTTACTTACTGGAAATTGTATAGAATTGTTTTAACAAATACTATTATACGAGGAGAATGTATATGCTGGAAAAATACTTAGACATGTACAAAATAAAGCTGGGGTTTGCTCCTACCAGAAGAACAATGAATGGTGAAAAAGCTTTTAATAAGGCTGAAGCTGGTAAATGCAAGGATTCTATAGAAGACTGGCTTAAGACAAATAGCATTAATTATGTTAACCTAGATTTCCTTAATGAAGAAGGCTTGCTTTTCCATGGCCTTGATGTGGATAAGGTTGTTGAGAAATTTAGAGAAGAGAAAGTGGATGCGATCTTTGCTCCGCATTGTAATTTTGGGTGTGAAGACGCTGTGGCAAAACTGGCAAAGCGTTTAAACCTTCCGCTGCTTTTGTGGGGTCCCAGGGAGGACATAACCGACGAAGAGGGTTACAGATACAGAGACAGTCAATGCGGCCTGTTTGCTACCACTAAGGTATTACAGACAATGGGAGTACCCTTTACATACATAACAAGCTGCAGATTGGAAGATGAGCTTTTTAGCAGATGCTTCACAAATTTCATGCAAGCTGCCGGAGCTGTAAAGGCTGTTCGGAATCCGAGGATCGGCCAGATTAGCCTTCGCCCTGATTCATTCTGGTCTGTAAAGATCAACGAAAGGGAGCTTCTGGAAAAATTTGGCATAGAAATTGTAACGATGACATTACCTGACCTAAAAAGGTTATATGATCAAACAAGAGATGGCAGCAAAAAGGAAATTACAGAACTGATTGATAAAACAAAGTCTGTTTTCAAAAAGATCAATTTTGACGAGGAGTATCTCACAAATGTAGCAGCACTGGAATTAAGTATACTCAAATGGGCAAAGGTAGAAGGTCTCAATGCTGCCGCAACTCAATGCTGGGGTCCGATGTACGATATAACTGGGATATCCCCATGCTATGCATTATCGGAATTAACTGAGCTTGGTTTTCCAACGATCTGCGAAGACGATCTGCACGGAGCAGTTACTTCATTGCTTGTCAATGGAGCAGTTATGGGTGAGACTCCTACCTTTCTTGCTGATGTAACGATACGCCATCCGCAAAATGACAATGCCGAACTGTTCTGGCACTGTGGTGTCTTCCCAAAAAGCTTGATGAAAGAAGGCGGCAGTCCTGAGCTAAATTGCCATTACAATCGCAAGGTTCCGGCCGTCAGCCATTTTGAGATCAAAGGCGGAGATTTGACGGTATCGAGATTTGATGGCAGGAATGGAGATTATTCACTGCTGATGGGACACGGCAAAGGAACTACAGGCCCATCTACGCTTGGTACCTATGGCTGGATAGAATTCAAGGACTGGCCAAAATGGGAACACAAATTTATTTATGGCCCGTATATCCACCACTGTGTGGGAGTTCATGGAAAGGTTGCACCTGCGTTGTATGAAGCGTGCAGATATATACCAGGGCTTAAGCCGGATCCTGTGGAACCGACTGCAGAAGAAATAGAAAAATACTTGAGAGGATAGAGAAGAATGATGAACAGGCAAATTGTAAGTGAGCTGCTAAAAAAGGCTGATTTGGGGGGTTATGCTATTCCGCACTTCAACTATTCTGATTTGTGGGATCTTATTGCTATCACTGAGGCAGCTGAGGAAGAGGGAGCACCGGTTTTTGTGGCTTCCATACCAAAGGTGGCAAATGCCATCGGTGTTGAAATATGCGGCGCATTTGGACTTGCAGCTATGAAAAAAGCCAGGGTCCCGCTGATACATCATTTGGACCATTCAAATGATATAGACCTGTGTAAAGCAGCTGTGGACAATGGTTATCCTTCGGTAATGATCGATGCGTCAAAATACCCTTTGGATGACAATATAAAGATTGTCACAGAAGTAGTTGAGTATGCCCATGCAAGGGAAGTGCATGTTGAAGCTGAGCTGGGCAGGATAAAGGGCAAGACGGACGAAGCTAGCTTTACCGGCGGAGAATTCCTGGTGGATGTAGAAGAGGCTGTTAAGCTTGTAAAAAATACAGGAGTGGATTTGCTGGCTATCGGTATAGGAACGGCGCATGGTTTCTATAAAGGAAAACCTGAGATCAATTTTAAGAGGCTTGCTGAGGTAAATAAGGCTTTGGAGACACCACTGGTGCTGCACGGCGGGACAGGGATACCGGAAGAAGATGTTAAAAGAGCCGTGAAAGAAGGTATCAACAAGGTCAATGTAGGAACGATCATACGTCACACATACCTGACCACTGTTAAAAAGGAACTCGAAACCATGGAACCGGATACACACACAGTGGATGTTGCGAGACGTGCAATTGAGAACATAAAGGTCGAAGTAAAGAGATGGATAAAGGCATGTATGGCTGACGGGAAAGCATAAGTGCACATTGATAATGCAGAACTAAAAAAAGGAGGTCGGAAGGTATGAAAATAGGCTGTTGTACAAATATGTTCGCAACTGAAAAAGACACTATAGGTATGGGCGGCATTGAAACGCTCAAAAGAATCGGCTATGACTATGTGGAGCTTCCTATAGCTCCGATAATAGATCTGCCGAAGAATGATTTCAACAAGCTTAAAGGTGTGCTGGATGCATGTGGAATGAGATGTGAAGTTTTCAATTTACTGTTTCCTGCGGAAATCAGGCTTACTGGGGATAAAGTCAATAGATCGGTTATCTCCGATCACCTTAAGAAGGTAGTAGATATAGCTGAACAACTGGATACTAAAGTGATCATATATGGAAGCGGTCCTGCAAGAAATGTACCTGAGGGTTTTTCAAAGGATAAAGCATGGCAGCAGTTGGTTGAGATCCTGCAGGAATTCGACGAAATGGCAGATAGTTATGGGATAACTCTGGCAGTAGAACCGTACAACAAAAAGGAAAGCAATATCATTAATTCAACATTGGACGGCTTAAAGCTGGCTAAGGATTCACATGGAAAAAATGCCAAAATTGTAATAGATTATTTCCACTCAGCGCTCGAAAAAGAAGATGCGGATGTAGTTTTGACCGCAAACGAATATGTTAGTCATATTCATATATCCAGACCTGAGGGAAGAAGATTTGTTAAAGAAACAGATAATGAAAACTATTTACCTTTCCTGAACAATTTGAAAAAGATAGGGTATGACTCAAGAATCAGTGTAGAAGCGTTTACCGATGACCTAAAAATTGATGCGATACAGTCATTGGCTTTCTTAAGAAAGGTATTCTTTAAAAATATGGTTTGATAGGAGGATGTTACATGGTTAAAGTAGGAGTCGTCGGATATGGAGTAATTGGACAAAGGCTTGCTGACGGAGTGGCTTTGCAAGGGGATATGGAATTGGTCGGAGTCGCGGATATAGCACCGACACTTGCTGTAAGAGCTCTATATGAAAAAGGGATGCCGTATGCTTTATACAACGCTCTTCCTGAAAATCAAAAATTATTTGATGATCTAAATATCCCTGTATCAGGAATGTTTAATGATTTTATTCAGAAATGTGATATCATACTGGACTCAACCAGTGCCGGAGTGGGGGCAAAAAACAAGGAACTGTACCAGAAATATAATAAAAAGGCTATTTTTCAGGGCGGTGAGAAGAACAGTGTAGCTGATGTATTTTTTCATGGTTATGCAAACTATGAAAAGGGCATCGGGAAACAGTTCTTAAAGCTTACATCATGTAATACTACCGGTTTGATCAGAGCGGTAGACTGTCTGGACAGAGCAGTCGGCGTAGATAAAGTGGCAATCACAATAATCAGGCGTGTTGCTGATCCGGGAGATTATCACAGGGGACTTACAAATGCTTTACAGGTTGATAAGGCGCCAAGCCATCAAGCAGTTGATTTGATGACAATAATGCCGCATATAGATGCAACAGGGATACTTGTTCACACACCTGTAACGCATGGACACATAATCTCTATAGTTGCAAAAACTAATAAGAAGATTTGTAAGGAAGAAGCTTTAAGCGTATTCAGCCAGCACCCAAGGATAAGGACAGTAAGGCTGTCGGACGGTTTTCTTGGAAATGCGTCACTTTTCAGATATGCCAGAGACCTGGGAAATCCCAGGGGTGATATGTATGAAATAGCACTATGGGAGGAATCGATTGTAAATTCCGGGGACGATATTATGTTTGCAATCAATATTCCACAAGAATCTGTCACAATTCCCGAATCTGTAGATGCTATCAGAGCAGCAATGGGAATGCAGAAGGACAGGCTTGAAGGAGTAAGTGCTACAAATAACTTCTTGGGGATGGGGAAATGGATAAAACGCTGACTTCCAGTATAAGATCAATAAATGAGTTCGAATATACAGGAAAGACCGTAATACTAAGACTGGATATAAATTCACCAATAGATCCAGATACTAAGAGAATAGTAAACGATAACAGGATTAAAATGAGTGTTCCTACGGTCAAATACCTCCTGGGTCAAAAAGCTAAGCTTGTTATATTGGCACATCAGGGAGATACACTGGATTACCATAATTTAATACCATTGCAGGAGCATGCTGAGAGGTTGTCCAAGCTGCTGGGTGAAAAAATCAGATATGTTGATGATGTGGCAGGACCTGCAGCAAGAGAGGCCATAAGGAATCTCAAGCCGGGTGAGGCAGTGCTGCTCGGCAATTTGAGATACCTTACTGAGGAAATTTCTACATTTGAAGACGCTGTAAAATTAAAACCTGAAGAAATGATGAATACATATCTGATAAGAAATCTGGCTCCATTAGCGGATTATTACGTGAATGATGCGTTTTCGGCAGCTCATAGGAATGCTCCGTCAATGGTTGCATTTCAGGAGCTTCTTCCTACAGCAGGCGGATATATACTAGTAAATGAAATAGATGCACTTAACAGGGTAGTGAAAAGCCCTGGGAAACCTGCTGTATTTGTACTTGGCGGTGCAAAAATATCTGATGCCTTTGGAATGCTAAAGGAAGTTTTGGAAAAAGGTACTGCTGATAATATATTGGCCTGCGGTGTAACAGGTGAAATTATGCTGCTGGCACAAGGGATGTCGATAGGCGAAAGGAAAGAAAGGTTTATTAAGGACAGATCACTTGATGTGTTCATTCCCTCGGCCAAGGATTATTTGTATAGATACCCAGGTAAAATAATTGCACCGGTTGACCTTGCGTATGAAAAAGATGGTGAGAGGCTAGAAATCTCAGTAACTGATCTCCCAAAAGATGAACTGTTTATGGACATTGGCTCAAGAACCATAGAGATATTTAAAGATTATGTAAATAATGCCGGGACAATTTTTGTTAATGGGCCCGCAGGAGCATATGAGAATAAGATTTTTGAAAAGGGTACAAGAGAAATTTGGAATGCTATAGCAAACGCAAAAGGGTTTTCGGTTATTGGTGGCGGAGATACAGTAAGTGCGGCCAGTCGTTTCATAGACCTAAATAAAATCAATTTTGTCTGCACTGCAGGCGGAGCTATGATTCGATATATTTCCGGCAAGAAACTTCCATTAGTCGAGGCAATGGTTAAAGCTTCTCAAAAACACATATCAAAGGATAATTGAACTCATGAATAAAGTTAGTGATGTTTATTGTATAGGGCTTGTTGTAGCTAATTTGCCGGTACGCCCTGTAAATAAGGATGTTTTCGATATTGATGTCAATTTAGTAGACGCTATAGAGCTTTTCCCGGGCGGAGATGCTATGAATGAGGCAATTACTCTCGCAAAGCTTGGAGTCAGTACAGGCCTTATAGGCAAAGTAGGCAAAGATAATTTTGGAGAAGTGTTGATCAGATACGCAAACGAAATTGGAGTAGATACGGCCAATGTTATTGCAGAAAAAAGTGAAAAGACAAGTGTATGTGTTGTTCTTATTGATAAAGACGGAAAGAGGAATTTTTTATCATTTAGGGGAGCAAACAATTCGCTATGTACCGATGATATTGATTTTTCGATTCTGCGAAAAACTAAAATAATTAACATAGGAAGTATCTTTGCTTTGCCCATGTTAGACAGGGGAGGATTATTTGATATATTGTCAGAGGCCGTGTCCAATCACGTGATAACGGCGGCAGATATGAAATATGACTCCTTCAACGTTGGATTTAATGGTATCAAGAATATACTTCCGTATATCGACTACTTAATGCCAAGCTATGATGAAGCTGCATACCTTACCAATGAAACGGATCCTTCTAAAATGGCTGGAGTATTGCAGGATGCAGGCGCCAGAACAGTAGTTATTAAGCTGGGGAAGGATGGCTGTTATGTTAAATCTGGCAGGGATAGCTTTATGATTAAGCCATTTGATGTAAATGTAGTGGATACAACAGGAGCAGGAGACAATTTTGTTGCTGGATTTCTGACTGGAGTATTACAAGGATGGGAGCTTAAAAAAACTTGTATATTTGCAAACGCCGTTGCATCAATAAGCGTGCAAAAGGTCGGGGCAACAGCAGGTATACAAAGCATGGATCAGGTGCTGGATTTTATTAGCATGAACAGCAAAATCATCAATGGTGAAATAACTTAAAATATATACAAGGAGCGGTGATAGTGGACTATAGAAAAGAAGCATTGAAACTTCATGAGAAATGGAAAGGCAAAATTGAGGTTATAAGTTCTGTTTCAGTTAAAAATAAGGAAGAGCTTTCGCTGGCGTATACACCTGGTGTTGCGGAACCCTGCCTTGCGATACAAAAGGACATTAACCTGTCATACGAGCTTACCAAAAGATGGAACCTTGTGGCGGTCATCACTGACGGAACTGCTGTGCTTGGACTCGGGGACATAGGGCCTGAAGCGG
>JAEZYU010000005.1 GCA_023418915.1 Bacillota bacterium | reverse complement strand
CCGCCGAGTGGACCCGCTTCGCGAAACGCTACCGCGCCGAGATGAAGAAACCCGAACCCCGCCACGCCCTCGCGCTGCTCGCGACGCTCTCGCACACGACGAATTTTTCCGTCGGCTGCTACTGCGCCGACGAATCCCACTGCCACCGCTCGCTCCTCCGAGACCTCCTCACCGCCGCCGGCGCGGATGTGGTTTAAGGCCTTTTTCAGGGCGATGCTTTGATTAAGCGAAAGCTCACTTCGTAGCGCAGAAACTCGATATTTTGTGTTACGCGCAACGCGCGGCGGATTCGGCGGTCATCTTCCAGTGCGATGATCACGCCGCGCACCAATTGGTCTTTTTCAGCGAGCTCATCGAGCACGTAACCCATGTAACGCTGGATCTGGCCCACCACGACATCGCTGGCACGGCCTCGCTTCAGTTCGACCACGAGAAGTTCCTTGCGGTCTTTGCTAATGGCGAGGATGTCGATGTAGCCATCGTCCGCTTTCACCTGCTCGCCGCTAGAATCCTCGTCGGCGTAGATATCGTAGCGTTTTCCGAGCTCGGTGTTTTTCCAGTTGTGGACGAGAAACTCTTGGAGGTGTTTTTCGAGAGCGAATTTTGTTGGGTCTTCGTCCGGAGAATCGGTGGCGACGGCAGGAGTGCTGACCGCGCCGAGAAGCTTTTCCAGCTCACGGTGGTGACCAGCACGGCTTAAGTTGCTGACGGTGCCGATCGAGCGAGCCGAGTGTTTGAGACTGTCGCTCATTTCGTCCGGACTGAGATATGTGTCAGTCCAGCGAACGGACCGCCGATGAGGCAGGTTTTCGCCGGGAGCGTAGTAGTAGTCGCCCGCGACTACGCCAACCCGGTAGAGCCCGGTGCCGTCAGGGCAGAGCACGACATCGCCGATCTTTATCCCCTTCGAAACGGTCCAGAGGAAACCGCAGGCTAGGCCGGCGCTGATCTTCGACTTGTCTGGATGTTTGGCGAGGTAGACGGGAATGTAGCGTTGATTGAAGTCGGGCCAGTCTTCTCCGAGCTTTCCGGTGAGGTCTTCTTCGATCCCAAAGTGGGCTCCGATGAACCCGCCAGCAAAGCACTCCATGGCGTAAGCGCTCTTCTTCCCGAGCATCACGCGATAGAAGGTCCGAGAAGGTGCAGATCTCGCTTCGAGCAACCCGTCGCGCGAGGCACTCGTCACCGGCGAGTCGAAGAAAACCTGTCCTTGTGGTTTCCACTCTGCGGAAAGCACTTCGGTTCTCGTGTCGTCCGAAAACGTGAGTCGTGTGACCCCGAGCAAGGCACCGTTCGTTCGGTTGAAATCGGGATACGGTTCGTAGTTCAGTTCAGCGATCGTGCCGCTCACTCGCACGTCACATTTAGCTTCCAGCTTCTTTCCCGCACGGGAACCAATGAGGTGAATTTGGCCCGGAAGAAAGCCCTCTGTCCGAAAGAACCTGGCCGGAAGAATATCCGGATGCGAACGAAGGCCTTTTTCTGGCCAGTAGAACGAAATGACTGGTTCATCCGAGGACTCGGAAGACGCGGGGTGAGACATGTCGAAGATGGAGCTGGGGAGAACCGACTGCGCCCGAGCGACGAGGTCAGGATGGCTTGCTCAAAGCTGAAGCGACCGCGCGGAAGCTGGCGAGGCCCGCCTCGATGTTTTCGATGATGTCTTCGGCGAGGTCGGCCGGCTCGGGCAGGTTATCAAGATCAGCGAGGCTGTCGTCCTTGAGCCAAAAGAGGTCGAGACTGGTTTTGTCGCGCGCGGCGAGCTCGGTGTAGGTGAACTTTCGCCAGCGGCCTTCCGGGTTTTTCTCAGGATGCCAGGTCTCGGTGCGCTGGTGACGGTTTGCCGGATTGTAGCAAGTGATGAAGTCCGCGAGATCCTCAAAGCGCAGTGGCTTCCGCTTCAACGTGTGGTGGATGTTGGTGCGGTAGTCGTAATACCAGACCTCCTTCGTCGCGACCTCCTTGCTTGCCGCGCGGTTGTCGAAGAAGAGCACGTTGGCCTTCACGCCGTTCGCGTAGAAGATGCCGGTGGGGAGGCGGAGGATGGTGTGGAGCTCCGTCGTCTCCATGAGCTTCTTGCGCACGGTCTCGCCGGCGCCGCCTTCGAAGAGCACGTTGTCGGGCAAGACCACGGCGGCGCGGCCGGTGGTCTTGAGCATTGAGCGGATGTGCTGGAGAAAGTTGAGCTGTTTGTTGCTCGTCGTAGCCCAGAAGTCCTGCCGGTTATAGACGAGGTCCTCCTTCTCCTGCTCGCCTTCCTCGTTGGTGAAGGTCATCGAGCTCTTTTTACCGAAAGGCGGATTCGCGAGGACGTAGTCGAAAGTCTGCGACGGCGAAGCGATGAGCGCGTCGGTCGAGGCGATGCGCGTCTCGCCGTCGATTTCGCCGATGTTGTGGAGGAAGAGATTCATCAGGCACAGGCGACGCGTGCCGGCGACGATCTCGTTGCCGTGGAAGGTTTCGTTTTTGAGGAAACGCTTTTGCGCGGGCGTGAGCGGCAGGGCCTTGAGGTGATCGTAGGCTGCGAGGAAGAATCCGCCGGTGCCGCAGGCCGGATCGGCGATCGTCTTGCCCGGCTCGGGCGCTACGCAGGCGACCATGGCTTTGATGAGCGCGCGGGGCGTGAAGTATTGGCCGGCGCCGGACTTGGTGTCCTCGGCGTTCTTTTCGAGGATGCCTTCGTAGATGTCGCCCTTGGTGTCGGCATCGAGCGTGGTCCACGTGACGTCGTCGACCATGTCGATCAGGCGCGCGAGCTTGGCGGGGTCCTGGATCTTGTTCTGCGCCTTGGTGAAGATCTGCCCGAGCATGCCCTTTTGCGTGCCGAGTTCGCGCAGGGCTTCGACGTAGTGCACCTCGAGTTCGGCGCCCTTGAGCGGACGCATGACCGGCCACGCGAAGCGCGCGGGCACGCCGACTTTCCGGTTGTGCGGCGGCTTCGAATACTCGTCCGCCATCTTGAGGAAGATGAGATACGTGAGCTGCTCCAGATAGTCGCCGTAGCCCACGCCGTCGTCGCGCAGCGTGTTACAGAAGGACCAGACTTTGGAGATGATGCTGTCGGTGGTCATGACACGTTAGAAAATCCATTTTTCGCGCCGCATGAGCCCTTGCAGGCTGATGCAAGTCACGCCGAGTTCGCGGCACACATCGGGAATGAACATCGGGCGGCGCGGATTTCGCTTCTCGGCGGCCGAAGTCTCCTGTGTCACCACGATGCCGTTTCCGTTGTGAATCTGTGCCAGCGCGATCACGTAGGCATCGGCTTCTTCGTATTCCGCCTTCGGATCCCGTAGTCCCGGGAAGCGACCCTGAATCGTCAGCGCAGCCGCGAGTAGGTTCTCGGTGGGAATCCAGATGCCATCGCGTGCGTTTGCCCAACTAGCCAGCTCCGCAGTGCCAACCGCTCCGAGTTCTTCTTTGGCCAACGCCGGCGAATACAGGCGTCCTTCACCAATCAGTCCGTCGATCTTCGTCGTGAGAGACGCGAAAATATCAGTCGGGTAATACCGCGCCTGCCAATCCATGAACACATTCGTGTCGAGGGCGTAGGTGGGACCGGCCATGTTATTCGTCCGCGGCCTCCGCCCCGGGGCGTTTCGTAACAGCGGCTTTGAGCTTCTCGAAGTGCTCGAACCTGAGATCCAGATATCGCGCGGCGTTTACCGCTGTGATCCGATTGGCATCCAACGCTTCGAGCACAATGCGAGTGAAGGGCCGTCCCGCGCGCCCAAGTGTCGTATCAACCGGATGCGCGAAACCGCCGGTTCTGGGCCTAAGGCTCGCAACGTAGGCCTCCCACCCGCGCTTCCAGCTCTGATAATGTGACCAGTCGAAATAGCCGGAGGAACGCAGCCGAGTCGCCATCGCGAGAGGCGTGATTTTGAACCGGCGAGCCAGGCTTCGCACGTCGCCGATGTCCCAACCATTGCGGGGAAGCCCTCCTCGTTGGAGTTCCTGCTTCAACAGGAACTCCGGCACCAAGGTGTGGCTCGCGGACTCTTCCGCAAAACGCTCAACCTCGGCCCAAGCTGCACCGTCCCGTGTCTCACGAGCCGCCGGAGCCTCCTCCTGACCGCCGGACAGCATGAGGTGCACAACTTCATGGATGAGCGTGAACGCTCGAGCTTCGGGGATTTCCTTCGGATTTACCGCCGCGACGGGAAGCGGCGTGCGAAGTAACGAGAGCCCGCGCGCCTCCTCGAGCGGCACCTTGGGAAATTGAAAGACGAGCACGCCGATTTGCTCCACCGCGGTCCGCCAGGCGGCCCACGCCTGCCACTCGTTCGCCCAATCCAGTTGCTCGTCAGGGGCAATGGCCAGCGCGGCACGAAGTCGCTCGGCCACAGCGGCCGGCGCTTCGGAGAGATGCGCCGCCAAGTCGAAAACGGGCATCGATTCGCCGAGTTCGACGAGCAGTTGGAGCATCGTTTCCCGTCGCGCCGACATCTTGCGAATCGCGAGCCGCAGCTCCGGCGACTCCGCGCCGGGCACGACTCCGGGCAGACGGCGATACTCCATCGCCAAAGGCGGCACGGCGGGCGGATTCGTCTGGAAAAACAAACTGAGCGGGCGGTGATAAATTCGCGCCAGACTTTCGACCTGCCGCATGGTCGGCTGCCGCTCGCCGCTCTCCCATTCGCCGAGGCGTTCCGCCTTCACGCCCAGTTTGTCCGCGACCTGCTCCAGAGAATAACCGCTTTCTGTCCGTGCCCAGACGAGCACGGCGGCGGAGACGGGAACTGGAGCCACGATGGACATCGGATCGGGAGACTAGACGTGCTTGGACTTAAATCACAAGGATGGCGGCAACCGCTGGCTAACTGAACCGGTGGCTGTGAAGTTGCGTCAACGGGATAAGGCGCGGTCAGGCGGCTGAAGTCGCTTGCGAGGAATGTCTCGAACTGAGGTTTGCAGTAGTCCTCGCGTTTGCCGGTCTGCTTGTTGAGTCGGTTGCCGTTGAGCCAGATCGAGCGCTTGCCCTTGTTCTCACCGGTTTTGTTTTGGACCGAGGCCGCTACGAACTCTTGTGAAGTCATGATCCACATCATGTCCATGCGTTCGGAGTAGACTAACCGTCGCGATAAGAGCTTCATCACCTGCACTCCACCATTCGAGTTCGGTGGTGAGCATTTCCGTCCAAGGCATCCGACGATAAAGCAATGCCTCAAACCGTGGTTTGGTAAGGGGAAGAATTGCCATGGTATCACTTATTTTTTTGGACGCCCCTCCCGCTGCTAGATGCCGAAGTCTCATGCTCGGTGCGGATGCGGGCGAGGAGGGTGGATGCGGGTTCGTCGGCGGGGTCTTGGGGGACGAGTTGGCCGGTGAAGGCTTTTTTGAGGATCGCCTGCCGCAAGGCCTCGCTCCGCTTCAGCGCGGCGTCGATCTCCCGCTCGTTCCGTTCGATCGCCTCGAACTGCTCGTCCAGCAGGCGCACGATTTCCTGTTGTTCGGGGAGGGAGCAGAGAGGAACAACCAAGCTTTCGAGCGTCGTAAGGTTGATGTTCTTTTGAGCGGTAGCGGGCGCGTATTTTTCGATGCGGCTGCGAACTGAACGGATAAACAACTCAACGAACTCAGCGTTTGCTACTTCTTGGTTTGGAACAAACCCAACAACACTGTCTGGGAAACAAGCGTCGAACCCTAGGAACGCCGTTTCAGCGATGTTGGCAGCGATCGTTATGCAAAGCGTGCCCTTCGGCCAGAGCTTGCTCTGAGCGAGTCCGAACTCGCTGTATGTTTCGGTGTAGGTGGTCACCGTTTTCGATGCCGCCTTAACCTCTCCGGTTTGGATAAATGGATATGGTCCGCCGAAGAGCTTAGCGTCGTTTCTTGGTCTGTGTTTGGATTTACCGCGCCCCAGTTCACCGAGGTTCGATAAGTGAGTCCAAACCCATCCGGTTGGGAGTGAATCAAGCGCGCCGAGTTCTTTATCTGAAGTGATCGCTGGAACGTTTGGGGCAACCGCCTCGCTTGAGTTTTCGGCGCGCCACTTTTCGGTCAGCTTGCCCTCGAAGGCTTGTTTGAGGAGCGACTGGCGATAGACGCCGAGTTGCCGCCGCGCCGCCCGCAGGCTCTCCTCCCCGGCTTCCAACTCGCTGAACAACTCCTCGATCTTCGCCACGATCCGCTTCTGCTCGGCTAGCGGAGGGAGTGGGAATGGAAGCTTCGCGAACGCTGAGCCGGACAGTTCTTTGAACGTCGTCCCTGTCGCTAGAGAGTTCGCCAGGGCTTTTATGCTCTTGAGATAAAAATAGACGTATTCGTTGAAGACGCCTTCGCCCAAAACTAGGCTTTTGAAGCCTTGGTTGGTGCAAAGGCTTTCTGATGAGATGACAACGTAGCCGATCGGCGCACGTGAAGAGAAATGCACGCTGCCCGCGGGCATGAGTTTCGCGGAACAATTCTCTAGCCCAAGTTTGCTCAGAGATTTTGCGCCTCGCGCAATGAACTTGGCTTTATAGCCGGTGAGATCGGACGGGCTTATCCAAGGGATTTCGTCCCCCCAGTATTCGGGCACCTTGGTGGAAGGAGTGCCACCGCTTACGACTCGGCCGATGTCAGCAAGGGTGCAGGAAACCCAGCTGGTAGGAAGCGCTTCGTCACTCACGCCGTCAGCTCCTGGTTCACTTCTTCGATGAGGGCGTCCATGCGGTCGCCGAAGAGTTGATACATTTTCCCAAGGCCTCCCTTGGCGTCGAAGGGAGCGTAGTCGAGGTCGTCGCGTTCAAGACGGCAGGCGGTGATCACGTGGTCGCGGATGAGTTGGAGGAAGGCGGTCTGTTCGGCGTCGAGGGGTTGTCCAGCATTCTTGCGGAGAATCCAGTCGCGGAAGTTGCGGCGCACGGTGTCGGCGAAGGGCGTGAGCTTTTGGTCGATCCCGCAGGCACGGCGGATGAGCGCGACGAGGGCGGTGAGTTCGGTCTCGGGCCGGGCGTTGTCGGGCAGGGCGTCGAGGCGCGCGTAGGCGTCCCATACGCGGAGGGGCGCGAGGCGGGGCGCGCTCTGTTTCAGCGCGGCGAGCACGTCCTCGATTTGCCGGAGTGTGATCTCCTGCCGGCGTTGCGGCTGGGTGTAGTAAATGGTGAGAGCGTCGAGCCGGTCGCGGTGGTCGCGGCAGAAGGTTTCGAAATCGGAGACGAAGGCGGCGGCGCGGGTCTGCGCGTCGGCGTCCCACTCGGCGCGGAGGACTTTGTCCTGCGTATCGTGGTCGATCGTCTGCATGTTCTCGGTGCAGAAGGCGACGATCTGCGTGACGATGGCGCCGGTGAGCGGGGCGCGGGCGGCGGCGACGAGTTGTTGCTGGGCTTTTTCGCGGGCGGAGTCGCCGGGATCGGCGTCGGGCGGCACGCCGGCGATCGCGCGGGCTTTTTGTTCGATGGCGTCGCCGTCGAGAGCGTTGAACAATGCGCCGACGATCTGGCTGACGGTGGTGCCGCCCATCTTTTCGGCGAGGGTGTGTTTTTGCAGCGGCGTGAGCTGGCGGTCGATGCGGGCGAGGCGGCCGGCGAGGGAGGAAACCGTGTCGGCGTCGGTCGCCCCCATGACGACCTCCATCGCGAGGTCCTTGAACGGCACGGAGGGGCGCGTGATGGGCGGGCGGCTGTCGGTCTTGAGCGACTTGGTGACGCCGATGGCGTCGACGATGACGTAGTGGGTTTTCGCGGACTTGGCGGAGGGCGTGGCCTTGCGGAGGCCGTCGAGGTCAAGCGTGCGCGTGCCGCGGCCCTTCATCTGCTCGAAGTAGCCCTTCGATTTCACGTCGCGGAGGAAGAGCAGGCACTCGAGCGGCTTCACGTCGGTGCCGGTGGCGATCATGTCCACGGTGACGGCGATGCGCGGGTAGTATTCGTTGCGGAACTGGGAGAGGACGGACTTCGGGTCCTCGGGCGGCATCACGTAGTCGTCCTCGATCTGACGCTCGTCGGAGTCTGGTTTGAAGGTGATTTTTTTGACGCCCTTGCCGGAGCCGAAGGTGACCTTCTTGCAGAAGGCGTTTCCTTCGCCGAACTCCTCGCGGACAATGTTGATGATGTCGTCGGCGTGGGAGTCGGTCTTGGCGAAGATGAGGGTCTTGGGGACCTCGAAGGCGCCGGCGGCGTCGAAGCGGTCGGGGAAGATTTCCGGGAGTTTTTGCCGGAAGGTGCGGATGACGGTGCGAATCTGCGACGGGTTGACCACGTCGCGGTCGAGTTTCTTGGCGGAGTAGGCTTCGTCCTCGTCCTGCTGCTGCCAGCGGCGGGCGCGGGTGAGTTTTTCGCGTTTCTCGACGAGGCCCTTGAGGACGGTGCCGCCGTTTTTGGTGACGTCGGTTTCGATGACGTAGATCTCGCCCTGGACGTTTACGCCGTCGGCGACGGCGCGTTCGTGGGTGTATTCGGAAACGACGTTTTGGCGGAAGAAGGCGTAGGTGCGCGCGTCGGGCGTGGCGGTGAGGCCGACGAGGAAGGCGTCGAAGTAGTCGAGGACCTGGCGCCAGAGGTTGTAGATCGAGCGGTGGCACTCATCGATGATGATGAGGTCGAAGAACTCCGGCGGCACGGCGGCGGAGTAAACGACGGGCATCGGTTCGCGTCGGCGGTCGGTGCGCTCGGCGGGGTTTTCGTCCTCGGCTGATTCGTCGAGCGGCTCGCCCTTGAGGAGCGAATACATCCGTTGGATGGTGGAGATGTAGACCTCGGCGTCGGAAGGCAGGTAGGACGAGGCGAGGCGGGTGACGGTGTAGAGCTCGGTGAACTTGCGGTTGTCGTCGTTCGGCGTGAAGGCGAGAAATTCCTGCTCGGCCTGCTCGCCGAGGTTGCGCGTATCGACGAGGAAGAGCACGCGGCGGATGCGGGCGTGTTTGAGCAGGCGGTAGATCGACGTGATGGCGGTGAAGGTCTTGCCCGAGCCGGTGGCCATCTGGATGAGGGCGCGGGGCTTGGCGGCCTTGAGGGATTTCTCGAGGTTGGTGATGGCCTCGATCTGGCAATCGCGAAGGCCGGCGGGATCGAGCGCGGGGAGATCGTGAAGGCGCGCGCGGAGGGAACGTGCGGGCTGATCGGAGCCGGCTGCGGAAGCGGGACTGAGCCAGGAGCGAAGCGTCTCGGGACGATGGAAGGAGAAGATCTCGCGCGAGCGGGGCTTCGGGTCGCGCTGGTCGGTGAAGCGCGTGATGACGCTCGTGGCTTCGTAGAGAAAGGGGAGGGGGACGCCGGTGTGCTGGATGTATTTGAGCTTCGCGGCGGCGTAGTCGGCGGATTGCTCTTCGACCGTAGTGATGTTGTGGCCGAGAGTTTCTTTCTTCGCCTCGATCACGCCGACGGGTTTGCCATCGACGAAGAGCACGTAGTCGGCGGGGCCGGAATCAGTCGTGTATTCGCGGACGGCCTGACCCTCGCACTCGTGGAAGTTGATGGCATCTTTCGACTGAACCGCCCAGCCGCTGGCCCGGAGTTGCGCGTCGATGGCGTCGCGGGCGATTTGCTCGGGATTTTGGTTAAAAGACATGACCGCCTACACGCTGAGAGAATGCGCCTCTACTCCGCCGATCCTCGACGTGAATTCGATCGCGACGAGACTGGACGGAGAAAAGGACGTGCCGGGAATGGGGTGCGTCATCGAACTGAAGCTGGGAGAGGCGAGACTCTTGCGAAAGCGGACTCGCGCAGACTTTCTGCAGGAGCGTTTCGTTGTAGGCAAACGGGTTTCCCGGGAAAAAATCCTGAGTGGTGCGCCCACAAAAAACCGCCCCGGCTGGGGCGGTTTTGGGTTCACTGGTGGGCCGACTGGGATTGGTGGCTGCGCCATCGCTTCGCGACCGCACGGTGTGCGTCCCATCTCCGCTGCGCTCCATCGAACCTAGGTTCAAATCCCAGTCATTTTGGTGGGCCGACTGGGATTG
>JAEZYU010000038.1 GCA_023418915.1 Bacillota bacterium | reverse complement strand
ATAAAGGGCCTGAGGAATGGGGTGAATTGCTTGGAGATCCTGCCATTACTACGGCAATACTAGACCGCATTGTGCATAAATGTGAAGTTCTTAACCTAAATGGGGACAGCTATAGACTGAAGCACCGAGAAACCATATTTGGTAAATAATAGGTGTAAAAAATTATTGATCAAAAATTGTAAAATTATACTTGACATCTACAACGGGGAGAGTGGATTGAAATTTTGATTCCAGCACCCTCCGCCGCCTCTGCTATGTCTCTCCCCACACGGGGAGAGTGGATTGAAATGCCCATATGATGTCCTGTCGAAGCAACCAGCCATGTCTCTCCCCACACGGGGAGAGTGGATTGAAATCGGTCTGCCCTTGGCGTATGCGTACTGTTTGATTGTCTCTCCCCACACGGGGAGAGTGGATTGAAATATTTACGAAAAGTACAGAAGATAAATACCCCTATGTCTCTCCCCACACGGGGAGAGTGGATTGAAATCATAAGCTCCAATTATTGATCCACTAATTTATGCTGTGAGACAACTTAGTTTTCAGTAACTTAGACAAATATAGATTTAAGCTGGGGATATCCAATATAAATCCGGTCAACATATTCGCCAGATAAGACAGAAAAGTGTGAATGACAAGAAAATTTTCAGTCTAACAGGCTAAAAAGCAGTAAAGTAATACAAATCAGAAAATTTGATGCTGAAACCCCGCCATCATGGTTAGTGGTTGTTTTTGCAATTAATGGACGCAATAATGCAATAGACTCCTGAATTGATTGACATAATAGCACTAAAGAATCAATTATTGTTGGATTAATGCATAAATAAGGTGGCCTGTTAACAAATAAATGTCCATTAATTGAAAATTCATCCATGTTTGATATGTATACAGAAAATCAGACGCATCCCATTTTTTTGTTACCGATACTAATGCGCGATTTCAAATTAGTGAGGGAGGCGATAGATATCCCCCACTAATTTATGCATTTTCAACTATTCAGGTTAAAAACGCTTATTGGCGGGTACCGGTTTGCCTTTCAGGCGGTAGCAAATAGATAAATCACCGCTCAATCAGCGGGTTGGAGATAAATTGGTAAATACTATTGTCTGCCGGATACATCGTGAAATGAGACGATTCGTGAAATCTGTCATAAATATCATTATGCTATTGACATTTCTTTAGCAAGGTGTTAATCTTATTATAGACCGGTCAGTCTAGACTAAACGGTCTATGAATGGAGTGATATGTATATGATCAAAGTAAGGGAACTATATCATGACTATACAGGGAAAGGGAACTATGCAGTATCGGATCTGTCGTTTGAGATAAGCAAAGGGGAGATATTTGGATTTCTGGGCCCGAGCGGTGCTGGGAAGAGCACGGTACAAAACATCATGACGGGCCTTTTGCCTATTCAGAAGGGTGATGTTTTATATGGTGAAAAATCGGTCAGGCATCTGAAGCATGACTTCTTTAACAGAATAGGAGTATCCTTTGAACATCCTAATTTATACACGAAGCTAAGCGGGTACGAAAACTTGAAATATTTCGCAGGACTGTTTGATGTACCGACTAAGGATCCAATGAAGCTGCTTGACATGGTGGGGTTGAGAGAGGCAGCAGGAAAAAAAGCATCGGCTTTTTCCAAGGGTATGAAACAGAGACTGGTTTTCGCCAGGGCGCTGATCAATGATCCGGAGATATTGTTTCTGGATGAGCCTACATCCGGTCTGGATCCATCCACTGCAGAGATGGTAAAGGAGATCATTCTCAAAAAAAAGAGCGAGGGCTGTACAGTTTTTCTCACCACACACAACATGACTATCGCCGATGAGCTTTGTGACCGTGTGGCATTCCTGTCAGAGGGAAAAATGGCTGCGCTGGACACACCACGGAATCTCAAGCTTAAATATGGAGACAAATCGATAAGGATAGAGTATAAGGAGGACGGCAAAACAGTAGGTAAAGTATTGTTTCCTGCAAATGAGGAGGACAGAAGGCGGCTGTATGAGATAATCAACAGCCGTGAGCTGGAAACGGTCCATTCTCAGGAGGCTACACTGGAGCAGATATTCATACAGCTTACAGGAAGGGGTCTTGTGTGATGTTGAAAAGAATTAGCAGTATGACATTGCAAAGCCTTATACTGTCTTTCAGGAATTCGTTGGTTTGGGTCCTGTTCGGGACGCTTGTTGTAATGATACTTGTCGTTCAGTTTGCACTGCCAAAGGAAAGTGGTGCCTTACAGACACAATATGTTTACGACGGTACTGAGGGTATCGTCTATAAAACTATGATGCAGGCTTCCGGGATTGATGAGAAGTACTTATTGGAAAATGAAGCTGAGCTGGAGCAGAGAGTAAAGAGTGAAAACGGAGCGGTGGGCATTAAATTTTCCGGAAAGACTGAAGCACCTGAGATCACCCTGATATACCAGGGGATGCTGAGTGAGCAAAATATAAATATCATACGTGCGTCACTGGGTAAAATGGTATCAGCTGTGACAGCCGGAGCTTCCGGCATGGAAGCTGAAGTCGATGCGTCGGGTCCGGAGGTGAGATTCCTGCGTGAGAGGATCGAACCAGTGCCCAAAAATCTGTCATTCGTATCTGTACTGATGGTATTTGAGGTTCTTATACTGGGATTTCTCATGATTGCGGTATTCATATTCCAGGAGAAGCACGACGGAAGTATACGCGCATACAGGATAACTCCAGGTGATACGTTTGTATATATAGTGTCAAAGGTTCTGGCATTTCTTGTGATCGGTATTGTGTATGGTTTTATGCTGGTTGGTTTTACGATCGGGCTAAAAATCAATCTGTTGCTGCTGCTGGTTGTCACTGTGATTGGATTCATACTGTATACACTGATAGGAATGGTCATAGCTGTATTTTTCAAGGATATATCGGAATGGTTTTTCATTGGAATAGCAGCGTTATTCATCAATATGGCTCCGGCCTTTTCCCACGAGTTTCCATCTTTTTCACCGGTATGGGTTACGTGGTTTCCCTCATATCAGATTTTGCACTGCATTGATGAAATATTCTTTCCATCGGGCAGGAGCCTGTTTGTTCCGATATTGATACTTGCTGCGGAAGCGGCTGCTGTGTATGTTGTATGCCATGCTGCCGTCAACAGGAAGCTTATGAAGGAGGGGAAATGATGAAGAGGATAATGGGTTTGATACGTCAGGATATCACTCTTATGCTCCGCGACAGCATTATCACATATATAGCACTCGGCCCCATAATCATGGCGTTGGCATTAAGGCTGTTCATGCCGTCTGTAGAAGACGCCCGACTGACATTTGCCGTTGATGGCAGTGTAAGTGCGGAATATGTATCAAAGCTTGAACAATACGGTAATGTTGAACTGTTTGAACGAAAACAGGATGTAATAAAAAGAGTGGAGAGTCAGGACATGGTTCCGGGCATAGTCGATGAAGGCGGCACTCTGGTAATGCTGCTTGAGGGAAATGAAAATGATGCTCTGGTACAAAGCATGAGGTCTGTATTCTCTGAAATTGCGGGCGAGGTCAGTCCGATCGATTTCAAGGCTGTAAGTCTTGAGAGCAGTAATTCTTTTTTGAGAGAGATATTAACTGTGCTTATCATAATGACATCAATATTTTTGGGTGGAGTTGCGGCAGGCTTTACAGTAGTAAATGAGAAGGATACAAAAGCTATTCGCGCACTTTCGGTCTCACCGCTGAAAATGAGTGAATTCATAGCGGCAAGAGGGCTTGTTGCTTTTGTGATCAGTGTTGCTGCCACTCTGATCGGAAGCATTATCATCTCAGGAAGCCGGATTAATTATCTGATGCTGCTGGTTTTACTGGCCTCGTCCTGCACACTTGTTGCATTGGTGAGTCTTGTAGTGGGAAGAATGGCCAGCAACCAGATCAGTGCCATATCATCGATCAAGTTAGCAATGCCCGTTTTTCTTACGATACCGCTGGCATCACTGTTCATTCCCGATAAGCTTATGGTGCTGCTCTATCCTTTCCCCAATTACTGGCAGTTCAGAGCGCTGAGGATCATTTATTCGGGAGGGGCTGTCAGCAGCGATTTCTGGATTTCCATAATGATGACATTTGTACTGGGAACAGTGCTGCTTGCTGTACTTTCGAAGGCGATGAAAAAACACTTTGGCATACGGTGACAGATTGCAATCTTTAATATTCAGCTATACAGTTCATTTGGAGATAGTGTTAACTAGCATATGAAAAACTCAGATGGAAGGGAGGTGTGATAAATGGCATGGTATTGGTGGGTTTTGATAGGTATCGGTTGTGTTGCGGTTATGGTTGTAAAAATTAAGGTGCTCGGTAAAATAATGAACAGCAGGAAGAATAGCACGGCAGAAGATGAAGAATAGCACGGCAGAAGATGAGGAATAGCTGCCGGAGAAGCAGGAAGAATAGCACGGCAGAAGATGAGGAATAGCTGCCGGAGAAGGAGGAAGGTTTACAGTTGAAGCAAAAGGTAAAATCGTTTGAAAGAAAAAACGAACTGATCAAGGCGGCGCTGGAAGAATTTACTGTTAAAAAATATGAGGATGCATCGCTTAATATAATCATAAAAAACGCCGGTATCAGCAAGGGGACGTTTTACTATCACTTTCAGGATAAACAGGCACTTTATCTGTTTTTACTCAAATGCGCCTCGGATGCAAAGATTGAGTTTTTGATGAGAAGAACGAATGAGATGGCAGTGGATTTTTCCGGTAAGGATATGTTTGAAGCATATAAGGTGCAGGCTCGTTTTGGGGCAGAATTTCTTGCTGCATATCCCGAGTTTTATAAATTAGGCATTATGTTCCTCAAGGAAAGGGGCAACGAAATATACGATAAGGCCAAGGAATATCTCGGAAGAAGCAGCGAGTCAATAGTTGAGGATATGGTTAGAAAGGCTGCTGAGAATGGAGATTTCAGGAGCGGATTTTCCATAGAGTTCATTGTGAGGGTACTTGGACACCTTCTCATGCAGTTCGATCAGATATTCAACCGGGAAGAGGATCTTGAGATGGACAGAATGCTCGACAATCTGGATCACTATGTTGATTTTATGAAATATGGGTTCGGGAAGCGTGAGACGAGGTAAACCCGGGACTAGCGATTGAAGTCAGCTTGGCTTATGCTGTTCAGGGCAGGAAAAACTGTGTTGTCATAGACAAACACAGTTTTTTTCATAAGCGGAAAAGTATGTAGGTAATGAAGAATGAAAATATAGTTTTTTCAATTGTATAACAGTATAATATGCGTTTTTTAGTAACACCTATTGCAAAATGGAGTTCATTATAGTTATTATAGAAGGGTAAATGGTTTTACCATCAACAAATGTACTAAGAGAGGGATAGCTGATTTGATTACACAGAAGGAAATAGCAGAGATGTGCGGCGTTTCAATATCTACCATTTCAAACATACTAAATGGGAAACGCAAGGTTAGTGAGACCACCAGGCAGAGAGTACTGGAAGTTGTGAAGCAGACCGGATATCAGCCCAACTATTTTGCCCAAGGTATGAGAAAGCAAAAAACGAATATCATAGGCATCATAGCCGAGGATCTGATCCAGTTCAGCTCCCCGCCGATTATTGAGAGGATCATGGCCCACTGTGAGGATATGGGTTACAGGACGATCCTTATCAACATGCGTATGTACGATAAATGGTTAAATACATGGTATAACGATGAGGAGAAGCTGCAATCAGTTTTAAAGCCAGCCATTCAGGAGCTGCTTTCCATAAAGGTCGACGGGATCATGTATGTTGCCGGTCATGGCAGGATCGTCAACTGCTTCCCTGATGATTTTGAGGTGCCGGCAATTGTGGTGTATGCATATTCGAAGTCTCCCAAATTTGCTTCCATCGTAATCGATGATGAAAAGGGCGGGTATGATATTACCAGGTATCTGATCTCGAAGGGGCACCGGAAAATCGGCGTCATAGCCGGCACTGCCGACAATCTGCATACGAAAAAGAGAAGTCTGGGGTATCAGAAGGCGCTGTATGAAGCGCAGATCCCATATAACCCTGACTGGATAAGCTATGGAGACTGGCAGAGACAGTCGGGATATAATGAGACTGAGAGGCTGATCAAAGAAGGCATTACTGCAATTTTTAGTATGAATGACGATATGGCCGCGGGTGTATATGATTATTTATATGAGCACGGCATGAAAGCGGGAGAGGATATCTCTATCGGAGGGTATGACAACATGGATATCTCCGGATATTTAAAGCCGGCCCTAACGACAATTGAGATACCATTTACCGAAATCGGCACCAAATCGGCACAACTCATGATAAAATCATTGACGCAAGGCACTGAAGGTGCAACGTCAGCGGAAGTCATAAAGATACCATGCGGACTAGTTGAACGTGAGTCTGTCAAATTGATTAAATAAAACGAATTACCGAATGATATAAAATTAACGATAGGAAGAGCGGGATGAAATCGTTTACTGCGATGAAACCGCTCTTTTTTTGCATATATCATGATAATAATGCATATATTGTAAGTACTCATAAATATTTGCAAAAACGATTTACTGAGGCACATTGACACACCAAATGCCTATAAATTTGTGAAAAACGTAAAAAAATCAAACTTGAAACAGCGCCATATAACAAAACTGCACAAAACTTATTACCAATAATAGTTGACACTGCCGTTCATATGTGTGTATAATTAATATAAGCGGTAAAACGATTGACCTTGTATAAGAAATTCAGGTGTGACTTTTTGCTAATTTAAGGGGGCTGTGCTAATGAAGCTGATAGGGGATAGGAGAAAGGCCAGATCGTTGCGCGAATTCCTTTATATTCTGCCATTTCTGGTTATAGTAGTGATTTTTGCATATTATCCTCTGTATGGATGGTTTTATGCTTTTTTTGATTACAAACCGCCATTTCCTCTGACCTGGGACAAATTTGTAGGATTCAAATGGTTTCAGACGATGGTATCAAACAAGGTAAGGATCAACCAGTTGATCGAGGTTTTGAGGAATACATTTGCAATCAGTGGGATCAGCCTTGCGTTCTCCTGGTTCCCAATGGTTTTTGCTATATTTCTTAATGAGATAAAGTTTGGAAAATTTAAAAAGTTTGTACAGACAGTAACGACGCTGCCGAATTTTATCAGCTGGGTTTTGGTTTATTCCGTCGCATACTCCGTATTCAGCAGCACAGGCGCTGTCAATACTGTTGCGATGAGCCTTGGACTGCTTGATGAGCCGGAAATATTCCTGGCATCCTCGGAGCATATCTGGCTCAAGATGTGGCTGTGGCTGACTTGGAAAAATGCCGGATGGGCAGCTATCATGTATATTGCGGCAATTGCCGGTATCGATGAGGAACTCATAACAGCAGCAAAGGTAGACGGAGCCTCCAGGATGAAAATCATTTGGCATATAACGATCCCGAGCCTGCTGCCGACTTATTTTGTTATCGTTATGTTGAATCTTGCGAATTTTCTATCCAATGGCTTCGAACAGTTTTATGTCTTCCAGAATGCATTCAACAAGGACTATATTCAGGTACTGGATCTGTATGTTTACAATCTTGCCATGGGCAACGGCGGCTATTCTCTTTCAGTTGCGATCAGCATATTCAAGAGTGTGGTCAGTATCGTACTACTGTGTAGTGCCAATGGAGTGTCCAAGCTGGTAAGAGGCCAGGGATTCATTTGATCTGTATAGTCGGGAGGGATATGAGATGAATGAGAAAAAGACGCATGCACCAAAACGTAAGATGAGCGTCAGTATAGGTGATAGGCTCATAAGTGTGGCAACCTATTTTGTGTATTCGATATTTGCTTTTGTATGTGTTTATCCGTTTTATTATATTCTGATCAACTCAATCAGTGCAAATGATTTGAGTGATAAGGGAAAGGTGTTGTTTTACCCGTTGGGAGTGCACTTTTCCAACTACGTAAATGTGCTGAGGATCCCGGATCTGTTCAACGCTCTGAAGGTTTCGGTAGGGAGAACGGTGGTGGGAACGGTTCTTACGGTTTTGTTCGCAGCCTTCCTGGGATATATGTTTACTCGGGAAACACTGTGGCACAGAAAATTCTGGTACCGCTTTGTGGTGGTGACGATGTATTTTAATGCAGGTATCATACCGTGGTTTATTACTATGTTGAATCTGGGGCTTACCAATAATTTCTGGGGATATATCTGGCCGGTCGTGGTACAGCCCTTCTATATAGTATTGTGCAAGACCTTCGTTGAGTCCACGCCGAAGGAATTGCAGGAAGCGGCCGAGATTGACGGTGCAGGCACGTTGAAAATCTTTTTCAAGGTCATGCTTCCGATCATAAAACCGATCCTTGCAACGATTGCGATCTTCGCAGCAGTAGCACAGTGGAACTCTTTTCAGGATACACTTCTGCTTGTAACGGACAATAAGCTGTATACACTGCAGTTTGTACTATATCAGTACATCAATCAGGCAAACTCTTTAAAAGGCCTGATAAACAACTCATCAACTACGATAGATCTGGCTGCAAGCCTTGCGAAGGCTCAGACGGCTACTTCTGTCCGTATGACGGTCACCATTCTTGTTATAACACCGATCATACTGGTGTATCCGGTTTTCCAGAGATTTTTCGTAAAAGGCATCATGATCGGAGCTGTAAAGGGGTAGGACAATAAACGGTGAGGTAAAATTCATTGTTTATTATATATCATTTCAGTAATAAAAGGAGGTCAAAGTATGAGTTTCAAAAAGTTACTGTCATTGCTGCTGGTAATCTGCCTTTTGGCAACTGCGGCATTGACCGGATGCGGCGGCACCACAGGCGACAGCAAGGATTCCGGCGGCACACCGGCACCGAGTGACGGCGGAAGTACGACAGATGACGGAAGCGGCGCAGATAGCGGAAGCACTGGAGCCATTTCTCATGACAAACAGCTTACAATCGACATTTATGATGTTGCAGCAAATTATCAAGGACTGCAGAGCGGATGGTTCGACAAGGTGATAAAGGACAGATTCAACCTGGCGCTTAACATTCTGGCACCTCAGGTAGCCGGTGACGCATTATACCAGACGCGTATCAGCTCAGGCAATCTGGGCGATATTGTTATCCTTGAGCCGACAGATTTTGCCGACTGTGTCCAAAACGGACTGATTAAGGATATCAGTGCAGGAATTGTGAATTGGCCCAACCTGATGGATTACAAAACACAGATCGACGTATACAATAATGGGCTTCCGGGAAACGAAGCCGGTAACACATTTGGCATCCCATGTCAGATGACTAATACATCACCAACAGCATATTCACAGGATGTTATTTATTCAAGCCCACAGCTTCGATGGGATCTGTATCAGGATATAGGAGCACCTGATATTGCTGATCTGGATGGGCTGCTTGATGCATTAGCTGAAATGCAGAAGATTCATCCAACAAATGAAGCCGGTGATCCAGCTTATGCAATGACTTTGTGGCCTGATTGGGATGGCGGCGACAACATGCTGGGTATTGCCAATGTTGTTCAGCTGACCACATGGTATGGAGAGAAAATAAAAGGTTCTGTTGTACTCAAGCCCGACGGAACATTTTATGAGTTGACTGATAAGAATGGAACCTACTACAAGCTGCTGCACTTCTTGTATGATGCACAGCAGAGAGGTCTTATCGACCCCGATTCCAAGGATCAGGACTGGAACGCAGTATATCCTAAAATAACTGCTGGGCAGGTTCATCTGATCTGGTACAGCTGGCAAGGTGGCTTCTGGAATACAGCGGAGAAGCTTGCTGATGGTTCAGCGTTTATTTTCATTCCTGTAAAAGACCAGGTGTATTATGCAGATTCTGATACCTACTATGGAAGCGGCCGTGTCTTTGGTGTAGGTTCAGGTGTGGATGATGAGAAGTATGCCAGAATAATGGAATTCCTTGACTGGTATGCAAGTCCTGAAGGCCTGGAATTCCAGCATATCGGTATTGAAGGCTTCAACTATACCAGAGGATCCGATGGAAAATTGACTATCATGAATGAAAACGCATTGATGGACAACCTGCCTGTTCCCGAAGAATTTGGCGGTGGAGGCTACAATGACGGAAACAATGCAATCAATCAGTGGATAGTCGATGCTATCAGCATCAACCCGAACACTGGTGAGCCTTACAGCAGAACTTACTGGAGCACATATAAGGCTGCAACTCAGACCCAGATGAAGAATGACTGGGCTGCTAAATTCGGAGCAGCCGAGCCTGCAGAGTGGATGAAGAAGAATAATGTTCTGCAGGTCAGCCCGAATGTCAGTGTAACACTGCCAAGTGATACAAATGATATCTCTGTTTACCGCAATGCCTGCGGAGAGGTCCTCGAGGAATACTCCTGGAAGATGATCTTCTGCGGAAGTGATGATAAATTCGATGCCCTGTGGGATGAGATGGTAGAGCAGATGATCGGTAACGGATATAAGGAGCTGGCTCAGTTTGATCTTGAGAAGTGGCAGATCGAGCTGGATGCCAAGAATGCAGCTGTAGGAAAATAATCCATTGCTGTAGAAATTGAGATGCATTACTGACCGAATAATAGCCGTAAGCAGGAGGGGTTGATCGATGTTCAATCCCCTCCTGCATTATTGCTTTGTTTTGTTTCCTGCCGGATATAGAGCTTATGTAAGCTTCGCTAAACAAGTGTGTTTTGGACTCCACTAAATCGAAATTATGTTAATAAATATAACGAGGCAACAGAACCAAAGTGTTATAAGGAGAGTTGATAATGGGGCATGTTGAAGTGACGATGGTACCGGATATATATTTAGATGCATCCTGTGAGGAGCTTCAAGGTACTGTTTTTGAGATATCATACAGTGTCGGAAACTATATCGGACTGTCACGGCAGCTAGTGACCAATCACAGCATTGATTCGGTGGAAGCAGGAAGGAAAACGGTAAATGGTGATGCGATAAAAAAGAAATGTTGTGTTTATTTACCGAAGGGCTACAATAAAAACAACAGTGATGAAAAATACAATGTGTTATATCTCCTTCACGGAGTAGGCGGCAATCGCTTTGAATGGCTGAGCGCTGAGGAAAATACCGGCGGAAATGCTGCGATATGTAATATTTTTGACCACCTTATTGCAAATGGAGATATCGACCCGATGATCATTGTGTTTCCTGAGGGCAGAAGTGCATATGACTGGAAGGACCGCTCATTCAATACGAAGGGAACAAATTTATTGGGTTTCTACTACTTTGATTATGAGCTGAGGTATGATCTGATACCATTCATTGAATCAAGTTTTCATACCATAGCGAACATTAAAGACACATCTCCGGAGGGAATTGCTTTAAGCCGGAAGCATCGGGCAATCGGCGGACTTTCAATGGGCGGGATGCAAACGCTGAATATGGTTATCGGAGGATACAGGTGTGATTCGACAGAATATACCGGAACTCTGAGCGGCTGGGAAAATGGACTTGATGCGACGGTTCCTGCGCCGGGTATGCTTGACCTGTTTGCCTATGCAGGCGCTTTTTCAAATGCGCCTACATCGAGTGACGGCAGGGTTCTCGGTGAAAGTATAGCATCTTGCGGAAATAAGCTGGAACTGCTTTACATGACATGCGGAAGTGAAGATGAAATAGCGTATAATGTCGGCTATCTTAAGGCAGCCGATGGACTTGCCGAGTATGCAGGGAAAAAGCTTGGAGATTTTTACAGGGTAGTTGTAAAGGACGGAAAACATGACTTTTTTGTATGGTACAACGGAGCCTACAATTTTGCCAGGCTATCCTTCGGGAAAGGTGATGCCCGTCCATGGCTGAACAGTGTGAATATTACTTTGTGTTAAGACTTATTCTAAATAATCACAGAAATGGAGTGTAATATATGCTGAGAACAGTAAAGGTTGAAAATGGTGTGGTTCAAGGGCTTCCGGCGGCTGATCCCAGAATCACAAGCTTCAAAGGAATTCCGTTTGCGGCGCCTCCTGTGGGGGAAAATCGCTGGCGGGCTCCACAGCCTGCGGATGACTGGGACGGCGTGCTGATGGCATATGATTTTGCGCCGGCATCGATGCAGGCCAGAATAGAGATAGATGAAAGCAACATATATACAAGGGAATGGTCGGTAGACCCTGATATCCCGATGGATGAGGATTGCCTTTACCTTAACGTATGGACGCCTGCACACAGTGCCGACGAGAGATTACCGGTTTATGTCTGGTATTTCGGAGGAGGACTTCAGGTCGGGAATACGGCTGAGATGGAATTTGACGGTGAGCGGATAGCTCGAAGAGGCATCGTTGTAGTAACGGTCAACTACCGTCTGAATGTTTTCGGATTTTTATGTCACCCTGAAATAACAGCCGAGGCTCCGGATGCTCCGGCAAATTTCGGTCATCTGGATCAACAGGCCGGAACGCGCTGGGTCAAGCGTAACATAGCAGCTTTTGGCGGTGATCCTGACAATATAACGATAGGCGGACAGTCGGCAGGTGCCGGAAGTGTCATGACTCAGCTCACTTCGCCTCAAAATGAGGGACTCTTCCAAAGGGCAATTATCCAAAGCGGAATGATGGCTCCCCTATATCCCGGAAACCGGACGCCTGGTATGAGACGGGATTTGCCGGAGGCCGAACAGGAGGGCGTGGAATTTTTTGAGTTTTTAGGAGTCAAATCTCTGGCTGAAGCCCGCATGCTCGATGCGGAATTTATACGTGATAGATCACTGGAATACAAGGATTATTGGAGCATGATATGGGCTACTGTTGTTGACGATGTTTTCTGTACAGGCAATGCCTATGAGCTGTTTTTGAGAAACAAACGATGGAAGGTGCCGGTAATGCTGGGCCATACATCTTCTGAGTTTTTCAGTATTCCGCAGGCAAAGACCATTGATGAGTTCAGGAGCATGGCTGTGGAACTGTTCGGAGAGCATGCCGATGAATTTCTTACTCTTTGTCGTGCTCAGGCAGGTGACATTGAAGAGGTGCGGACAAGGGCGTCGGTCAGCGGCCTTGAATATGCGATCCGTATTGCGGGACAGGCCAATGATGCGACCAATACAGGCACACCGCTGTATTATTACAATTTTGATGCTGAAATACCCGGCTGGGACAATCCGGGCACATTCCACTCGGTGGATCTGTGGTTTTTCTTCGAAACACTAGCAAAATGCTGGAGACCGTTTGTCGGCAAGCACTATGATCTTGCCCGCCAGATGTGCAATTACTGGGCAAACTTTATACGCTCAGGGGATCCGAATGGTAAGGATTCTACCGGGGAAGAAATGCCGAAGTGGGAACCGTATACTTCGAAGGCGCCGTATGGCATGCTGTTTGCGGACAAGGCTGAATTTTCAAGAGAAGAGCCGAGTGATTTGATGAAATTCCTCTTAAGGGAGTTTTTTAGAAAGAATTCTTAAGCAGCTATGACTGCACTTGGTAAAAAATCTTCTGATTTGAGAGGTAGGCATGACTATGAACCAATTTGAACCAGCTGCGCTGCTTCCAGACGGGCAATTGTTTGAATTCTGGGAAGTACCGCAAAAATATGACCGTGAGATCCATGTGGATACAAATAATCCATGTGCTTCTGACGAAAACCCGGGTACTGAATCAAAGCCACTCAAGACGATCAATGCGGCTGCACAGATGGCAGATCCGGGAACGAGAGTGCTGATCCGCGGCGGCATATATCGGGAAACGGTTCAGCCTGCAATGGGAGGCCTGAATCCGCAAAAAATGATCAGCTATGAAGCTTTTGAAGGGGAAGAGGTGGTTATCAAGGCCTCTGTGGAGGCGAAAGCTTTTCGCCCCAGTGTTGGATGGAGGACGACCAGAGGGTTTGGCGTGAACACCGTAAAAACACATGGACTGAAAATATGGGAAATCGAACTCGATCCGGAAGACTTCAAAGGCTACAATCCATTCTGTGCCATGAACATCCTGCATGACCGTCTGTTTATCGAGTATGATAAAACGGATATGACCACTTACCTGAACAGAAGAGGCATGGTCTTTGTTGACGGCAGACCGATGAAGCAGGTGCCGCTGTATTATATGCTCAGCGAACACGAGAACGCATACTGGGTCGAAGCGAACGGCCAGAAGGTACACATCCGGCTGGACGGGGATGACGATCCGATGAATCATGTCATTGAGCTTACAAATCGTGAACAGTGCTTTTCACCGAAGATACCGTTTCTGTCCTATATCAAGGTGAAAGGACTGACAATGGCGCATGCAGCCACCGGCGCACCTGTTCCCCAGCGAGGTTCGCTTTCCTGTTATCGCGGGCATCATTGGATTATCGAGGACTGTACAATAGATTGGTCTAATGCAACCGGCATCGACTGCGGAAATGAATGCTGGCACCATACCCCGATAGAGGGTCAAATCATCGGAAACACAATTATTCGCCGTAATATGATCAAGGATGCCGGAGTGTGCGGAATTGCCGGAATGTTTGTAAAAAACATGCTTATTGAGGACAATCTGATCACCGGTACAGGTTGGCAGCGCATGGAGCTTTCATGGGAAGCGGGAGGCATAAAGGTACATAATTCGGTCAACTCTCTTATACGCCGAAACATAATAAGGGAGTGTTATGGCTGTGATGCGTTGTGGATGGATGTGGGCAACGAGAACAACCGCATTACATCAAATCTGTTCCTTGACGGTATCGATTCAAGAGAGCATATATTTATTGAGTGTACGCGGGATGAGGAAAACCTTATTGATAATAATATAATCTGGAATGTCGAAGGAAGATATGACAAGAATGCAGTACCGGCAGAGCCGGGTTCTTCCGGCTGGTACAAGACAGCGGAGACTGATGTACGCAATGGGTACGGTATATATCTGGAAGGCACCGACAGGCTCAGGATCGTTAACAACCTGATAGGTAAATGCAATAAAACCGGCTTTTTCGCAAAGGTTGTGGCATTTCGGCTGTATCCGAAGCGAGGCGGTACGTCAAGAGAAAACAAATTTTTCAACAATCTGTTTTATCAGTGTGGAGACGCAGCGATAATACTGCCCAACGAGCATAATGAGGCAGAGGGGAATGCATATGCGAAGATGCCCGGAGGTTATCTGCGGGTAATGTATCCGGAACCTGAGATGTGCCTGGATCTTGCTGCGTGGCAGGAATTCTGCGGGTTTGATATTACGGGATGCTGCTGTGATATTGATATCGAAATAAACGGAAACGACCTGACAATGGAGCTTCAATTAAAAGACGCTCTGCCTGAAATAAAAGCAGATAAAAAGGTCAGTAACGACTTTTTTGGGAATGCAGCTTCCGGTGTGAGAACAGCCGGTCCTTTTGTACAATTGGAAGGAGGAAGGGTACGTTTTAGCATCGATCCCAGAAAAAAGAGGGAATAAGCGGGGTGAAAACGAACGGTGCGAGAATGAATGGTGTGAAAACGAACGTTGTAAGAGCTTGTTGATAAGCAAAGAAAAGGAAGGGTTTATGAGTAAAAAGGGTGGAATTCGATTGATCGTATCAAGAATAAGCAAGAGTTTAAGAGGCGCTGCAGGTCGTTTCTCTGTAAGGATAATGACTTCAAAAAGCATCAGAACGCAGCTCATCCTGGCTTTTTTGGTCCCTATTATTCTTCTGGTGCTGCTGGGCGCAGTTTCTTATATCAACATAACAGGTACAACTGTAAGCCTTGCAACACAATCCTCAATGACTTCTATAGAAAACAGCGGGAAATATCTTGCTTCAGTGCTCAAAGCCATATCGGATCAGGCCGATCAAATATGTGCTGACAGTGATGTACAGCAGTATTACACAAAGCGCTGGAATGTTGACAACATTGATGAGTCCCTTCAGAAATCACAGACAGCTAAAAAGGTTACCGGCAAATTGACTGCAGCCCCATCCTTCAACGAGAACATTCTGGGTACTATGATAGTATCCGGCACTGAATCGGCTTCCTCCTTCTTTACAACCTATACATATGAAGATATCAAGGACTATTCATTTATTAAGGCTTTAGATCAAAATCGGGCATCAGGCATATGGCTCGGTTATCATAAAGAGTTGGATGAGTTGAGCATGAAGGATTCGGACAGTTATTCCCTCACATATGTGAAGCCGCTTCGAAATCTGAAAACATCACAATTGGCTGCTGTGCTCATCATTGATGTGAGAGCTGAAATGATCAAGGATTTCATTTCAGGTATTGACCTTGGTGAAAACACGCAGATTTATACAATAAGCTCAGATGGAAGAGTAACTCTTAATGGAGATATGGTTGAGAGTTCCGATATTTCAGAGCAGCAATTCTTCACTGAAATTAAGAACAATGGAGAGATCAAGGGAACAGGGAATGCTTCGTATCAAGCTACAAGCTATCTGACTTCTTACTATAGCGTTGGTGATACAGGACTCGTCCTGCTTGGCATGATACCTGAAACCGACCTGAATACTGCCGCCAGAAATGTTATACTGTTCACTGTGATTATTGTTCTGGCAGCGGTCTTAATTGCACTTGGCACCGGCTTCTTTATTGCAAGCAGTATGAGCCGCTCAATAAACCAAATCATTAAGTCGTCTGACCAGGCTGCTTCCGGCGATCTTTCTATCCGCATAAATTCCAAAAGAAGAGATGAGCTTGGTAAGCTGACAAGCAGTATAAGCTCGATGATTGCAAGTATGCGCGCACTGATCGAACAAACCTTTGGAGTTTCGGAAAAGGTAACATCCTCTGCTTTCACTGTCTCTTCCACTTCGGAATATGTTTCTTCCGTTTCTGCGGATATATCCAGGGCAATCCAGGAAATTGCACAGGGAGCTGCCGCCCAAGCGGCTGATGCAGAGCAGGGAGTAAAAAAAATAGGAGAGCTTGCGGAAAAAATAAATATTGCAACAGAGAATGCCAGAACAATCGATTATCTGACAAAAGATACGATGGAGATAACAAATATCGGTCTTTCCTCTGTTAATGACCTGAAGCAGAAGGCAAATGAAACTACTGTCATTTCGAAAGAAATCATCAGCGAAATTAAAGAACTGGATACACAGTCCAAATCCATAGGAATGATTGTCAAGGTGATTGGAAAAATCGCTGACCAAACCAATTTGCTGTCGCTAAACGCCGCAATAGAGGCAGCAAGAGCAGGGGGGATGGGAAAGGGCTTCGCAGTGGTTGCCGATGAGGTCAGAAAGCTTGCTGTTCAATCTATGGATGCAGCGCGTGAAATTTCTTCTATTATCAAGAATACGCAGGATATGACTTCAAAAACGGTACAGAAGGCATCCGCCACAGAAGCTATTCTTAGTTCGCAAAATGATGCTGTTCAAAGGACAATAGACTCCTTCAGGCGCATCCTCAGTTCAATGGAGAATTTATCACAGAAGGTTGAACAGATAGCTTTACTGATAACAGAAATGGAAGAAAACAAGGAGCAAGCTATCAATTCAATACAAAACATTTCCGCAGTATCACAGGAGACTGCAGCATCATCTGAAGAGGTCACAGCCTCTACTCAGGAGCAAATGGCCAGTATAGAGGATCTTGCAGTCAAGGCGGATGAATTGAAGAAGGCTGCCGGTGATCTACAGCAAAGCATCAACCGGTTCAAGCTTGATTGATTCGGTTCATCATGAAGGAATTTATGATAAGCAGGCTTTACAGATCGCAGACCTATAAGGATCAGTACCTATGATGTCTGATAGATGAAAGCGAAAAATAATATTGAAATATACTAATATAAATTGAAGGGACGGATAAGTTATGGCACACATAATTTTGGATGCGGAAATCAAGAGGGGAAGGATCAACAAAAACATTTACGGACATTTTTCAGAGCATCTGGGAAGATGCATCTACGAAGGAATATGGGTCGGCAGGAATTCTTCGATCCCAAATACCGACGGGATGCGCAATGATGTGATCAAGGCGTTGAAGGCAATGAAGATACCTGTCCTGCGGTGGCCGGGGGGATGTTTTGCAGATGAATATCACTGGATGGACGGGATAGGGCCATACGAACAGCGGCCTAAAATGGTCAATACCCACTGGGGCGGTGTTGTTGAGAACAATCACTTCGGTACGCACGAATTCCTGAGGCTCTGCGAGCTTATCGGCGCTGAACCCTATATATGCGGAAATGTGGGAAGCGGTACTGTAAAGGAAATGCAGCAATGGATAGAATACATGACATTTGACGGCGAATCGCCGATGTCCAATTTGAGAAAGGCCAACGGCAGGGAAAACCCGTGGAAGCTGACCTACTTCGGCGTGGGCAATGAAAACTGGGGATGCGGCGGCAATATGAGGCCTGAATACTATGCTGATGAGTACCGCAGATATGCGACGTATATCAGGAATTTCGGTGACAACAGAGTATACAAGATAGCCTGTGGAGCCAACTCGGGAGACTATCGCTGGACTGAAGTACTGATGAAGGAAGCGGGCGCCATGATGCATGGATTGAGCCTGCATTACTATACGGTTCCGGGCGAATGGAACACCAAGGGTTCAGCTGCAGATTTTAATGAGGATAAATGGTTTGATACGATGAAGAAGACTCTGCATATGGAAGAGCTGGTGACACGCCATTCCGCAATTATGGATCAGTATGACCCCGATAAGAAGGTCGGGTTGATCGTCGATGAGTGGGGCACATGGTATGATGTAGAGCCGGGTACCAACCCTGGGTTCCTGTATCAGCAGAATACACTGCGGGATGCATTGGTGGCCGGAATCAACCTCAATATCTTCAATAATCATTGTGACAGGGTCAAGATGGCAAACATCGCTCAGACTATCAATGTGCTGCAGGCTGTCATACTGACTGAAGGCGAAAAAATCGTCCTTACGCCTACATACCATGTATTTGATATGTACAAGGTCCATCAGGATGCACAGCTGCTGCCTGTAACTCTGGAATGCGATGAATACAGTCTTGCTGCGGAATCCATCCCGCAGATTAACGCTTCAGCATCCGTGGATGGGGAAGGCAGGATCCATATCTCATTATGTAATCTGAGCCATACGCAAGCTGCTGATATCGATTGTTTGTTAAGAGGCAGAGAGGTATCGGCTGTGAGCGGGACTATATTGACCGCACCGGTAATGAATGCGCATAATACCTTTGATGCCCCTGAAAACATAAAGCCTGAGCCCTTCAAAGGCGCAAGTATAAAGGATGGGGCTCTCAGGGCAGAATTACCGCCAATGTCCGTGGTAGTCCTAACGATCGAATGATGATCCGGGTACGCTGATAAGATAATATGAGGACGATAAAGGAATAGTATAAAAATATCCTGCACCGTTTTCCCCTGTAAATGCGGTACTACACAAAAGGGAAGGCAGTGCAGGATATTTTTATCGCCGTATGGAAAGCAAACTGTAAATGCCGACTTACTTATATAGCCCGAATAGCTTCAGCAGTCTTTGCCAGAATGTCAGCTTTACAGGTTTGGCTGCAACCGGTTTTTCAGCTTCAGCTTTACTTATCTGGCTTGTCTTGAGTACAAACTGTACTGAAGCTACATGTGTGTTTTTTTCTGAAACGAATGACACTGTTTTATCACCGTTGCCAGAAATACTTCCAAGTACCTCGTCAATTTGTTTATCTATTTTTGAATCGATGTCTGAAGTCCCATCCTTGAATTTTTTCGTACCGTCCCAATAGGCGTTAAGGCCGTTACGAAGCTCACTTACTGCACCATTCAACTCCACCGCCGCGCTGTATAATTCATTGGCGGATTGTGCTATTACTGATGATGAGGCGTTGAATTCAGATACACCATTTGTCAGCTCTGAGGCGCCTTTTCCAAGCTGCGCCACGCCCTGCGTATATTCCTTGAGCCCCTGTGTGAACCCGATCGCTCCATCCAACTGGTTTTTGACTGCCGCAAGACTTGGTACTGCTGACAGTACTGCGCTGTAATTCTCCGGGGTCAGGACAGGGAGTTCCAGACCCATCTCGGAAAGCTTGCCATTTACTGTGTCAAAGGTTGCCTGCTGGATGGCTGCTGCTCCATACATCAAAGTATCGTTTTGTTTTGTTAACTCTGACAGACCATAACTCAAGGCAGAAGCGCCGCCCTCCATCTCTCCGGCACCGCTTGTCAGCAGGCCAATGCCGTCTTTGAAGGCTTTCAGCCCTTTTGCGTATTCCTGCATGCCATCTGCCAGCTGCCCAACGCCGCCGGCTAATTCACCGGCACCGTCGTCAAGCTCCTCAATGGCATCCTTCAATTCAGATATCTGCCCGGTAAAGTCAACTGTGTCGATGGCTATGTCGAGTGACATTTTTATTCCGTTTACGGTTACAGGCTCCATTTCAAAATCCCGGACGTCAGCCGTCACAGAGATATCCGTCCCACTGCCCGGCAAGACCGTATATGTCAGCTGTTTTTTGCCTGCTGCTTCGGCGATGGTCGCATTGTCGGCTCTAATATTTGAACACAGCCTGTTGTCCAGGGTAAAGGTGATTTGAAGGGCATAGTTCTCGAAGAATGTCCGGCTGATGCTCTTATTCCGCCTGACAGACATATCGATTTTCAACAGTCCGCTTTTTCCGGCAAGCTCGGCACCGGTCATCTCTTTGCCGTCGATATGATATTTTATATCAAAGTCCCAGGGCAGTTCCCTTCTTTCAAGAGTACCTTGATAGCAGAACCTGTCCGTATCGGTTGCTGCAGTTATCTGATCACCGTCTCTTTGGAGCTTGTCAGAGGTCGTCATGTTGCGTATTTCAGTGTAGCTGCCGTAATCTGTGACAGAACCGCCGCTAAAGACATTTACGACATATAGGTTATCAATACTGCCATCTGTGTCCAGTATACCGTATACGACCTCCTCCTTTTGTGATGGGATGCTTTCGGAGAAAGCGGGGATGCCGGATACAAGCAGTAATATTGCTATAAGCAGTATAGAAATTATTTTTTTCATTTTATCACGCTCCTTTTATCTGTTTTGTTTTTTGATCTGTGAAATTTGCTCTCAGTGTGGTCTTTTGGACGACCCTGTCAAACAACAACAGCAATGCCGGCAGCACAAGCGCCACCATGGCAAGAGACATAAGTGTTCCTCTTCCAAGCAGTGTTCCCAGATCGGATATGATGGGGTTGGTTGCGGTAAATGCCAGAGTAAATCCTGCGGTGGCAAGGATAGCGGCAGATGTCAATATGGAAATCAGGTTGTCTCCGATGGTCACTTTCATGGCTTCCTTCTTTGGAAGAGTCTTTCTGTTATTCATATAAGCGTTGGTGAACAATATAGCATAGTCCACTGTTGCACCCAGCTGTACTGTACTGATTATCAGATATCCGATAAAGCTCAGAGGCCTTCCTGCGAAGTATGGGAAGGAAAGGCTGATCCATATTGCGTTTTCTATGGTAAACAGTAAAAACAGCGGTATCGTAAGGGAGCGAAAGGTTATTAGCAATACTATGAAAATACCGATTATAGCAGCAAAATTGATGCGCTGTGTGTCTGCTGTTACGACTTGCTTCATATCATAAAGTGAAGCGCTTTGTCCGGCAAGATAATATGTGCCATAATGCTCCGATGCGGTGTTCATAACTGTCCGGACAGTATCAAAGGCAGCTTCGCCTTCTTCAGCAGTGTCCGTGTAGATGATTATCCGTGAGTAATGCTTAGAATAAAATTGTTCAACTGCTTCCTCCGGTACGAATTCTGGCGGTATTTCTGCTCCTATGGATGTCACGAAGGAAACGACGCCTGTTATATGGGGTGCTTTGGCGAGTGTGTCACACAGTTCAGCTTCCCTGCCGGCATCTTCTTTTGGCACCAGCAGCACCAGAGTGTTTTCACTGCCGAAGCTTTCTTCGATAAGTGCGGCGTCCTTTCCTGCCCGTGAAGCATTTGCCATGCTGCCCGATCCGTATGAGAACATGGTGTTTGACTGCGCAAGGAAGCAGGGGATAACAAGTACAAGTGCCAGTATAAGGAAGGGTGTCCTCGCCTTCATCAGCCAGCTCCCTGATTTTTTCAGGTCTGGAATCAGCCTGCGATGCCTGGTTTTATCGATCATACGATAGAGGCTGAGGGTCAAAACCGGCAGGAATGCTATTACTGAAATAAAGCTGAGGATAACTCCCTTGAGCAGATTGAGCCCAAGGTCGGCGCCAATACCGAAGCGCATCAGCAGCAATGCCGCAAATCCGATAAACGTTGTGGCTGCACTTGCTGCGACGGAAGGAAAGGCTTCCTTCATTGCCAGCATCATGGCCTTCTTGGGCTCATGTACCAGCCGGTGGCTGTTGAAGCTGTGAAGCAGAAAGATAGCATAATCAAGCGATACTGCAAGCTGCAATACAGGGCTGACTGTCAATGTTATGAAGGATATGTCACCATATATTATGTTGGTTCCCATATTAATTATTACTGCAACGCCTATGCTTGACAAAAAGAGTATAGGTTCTATCCACGATTCAGTCGTTAATATTAATATTATGATAATGATCGGGAGTAACAGTGCCATTGCGTTCAGTACTTCTGTGACCGACATCGACTGTGTCTGTGCCGCATTAACTGCATCTCCCGCTGCGGCGCTGTTTTCGCCAATGAGCTCATAGACAGCACTGACAGTACTGTTTTCTTTTCCGCCTTCTATGGTCAGCGTCATTAATGCATTGTTGTCTTTATAGTAGTTTTTCAATATCGATGCATCCATGAATTCCAGCGGAATTGTCCTGAGTGTATCCAGACCCATTACATCATCAAGCCAGCTGACTGATACAATACCGTCTATCGCCGCCAGTTTTTCCTTGTATTCGAGCGCTTCATTTATCGACACTTCAGTGAGCATAACCCTTGCATTGGGCAGCTCACCTCCGAACTCCTCCTTCATTATCCTAATTGCTGTTGTGGACTGGACATCTTTTGGCAGGTATTCCACCATGTCGTAATTGACTGTGACCATTAAAGCAAGGACTGCGCTGATTGCAGCAGCTATTAAAAATACTGACATGATGCTTTTCTTATACTTGACTACTCTTACAGAGAATTTGTGCAAATTATCCCCTCCTGTATTTATACACTGTGTTGACAAACAACCACGCTAATTAGTTTAAATACATTATGATTAAAATACAACAAACAGATGCTTATCAAGTGTAAGTTGCTAAACACAAACTATACAAAGTGCTTAATATTCACCAAATATAATAAAATTGAATGAAGTTTAGGAAAGGGGTGGGGACATCTACCGCTTTAGCTTAAGAAATGTTTGACTGATACTGTAAGGCAAGCTAAAGTACACGGCAGCTAGAGGGATAAGACTATCTGCCATAGTAATGAATTATAGTATTCGCATCAAGTGTAATGCTGCTTTTTTGAGAAAATCTCACGAGTTGATGTAGAAGTCCAAAATATCTTCTATGCTGATCATGCCTCTGACAGTTTCGCCATCCAGTACAGGCATAGCGATGATACTGTTCTCTCGCAGTTTTCTTGCTGTAGTTAGCAGATCATCCTCGACGGATACCGTTATCACCTTTTTTGTCATAACCCATTCAACTGGACATTTGTCAATATGACCCGGTGTAGTCAAGAATCTGTATATATCAGCCTTGACGATCATGCCGACCAGCTTACCTGCACTGTCGACCACAGGAGCACCGTTGACCTTCATGCTGCTCATTTTATCGAGAGCTGCTTCGATGGTTTCGTCATGCCGGATCGTGATGTAATTACTTTTCATCAGCTTGTAGATTTTCATTTGTTTCACCTCCCTTCTGTTATTGCTTCTATATAATAATTATATCATATGTGGTTACAAAACAAAAAATTGCTTGACATGCTTATATATGTAAATTTATAATTGCGGGAAGGATGGTGAAGCTATGGACATAATGAATAAAATCAAAAACCACTTTGAAAAGGAAGCCGAGATGTATGACGGTATAATAAAAAACCTTATACCGTATTATCATCTGATGGTAGAAGCGCTGGTAAATGCTTTGCCCTTTGACAGCTCTGAGAAAATTGAGGTTATCGATCTGGGGTGCGGCACAGGTACTATTTCACGGGCAGTTAAGGATACTTATCCGGAAGCAGAAATAACATGCGTCGATATTTCACAGAACATGCTGCAAATAGCTGCCGAGAGGTTGAGAGATACGAAGAATGCATCTTTTATTAACAGCAGCTTTTATGATTTCAGCTTTGATAAAAAATATGATGCTGTGGTGTCTTCTCTTGCACTACATCATCTTGTGACTAAAGAGGACAAATACGATTTTTACAAAAAGATATATTCGAGTATCAATTCTGGCGGCATATTTATTAATGCGGATGTGGTACTAGCATCTACGGATGTTCTCCAGAAACGCTATATGGAGCAGTGGAAAAGCTTCATGCTCCAGAATGTACAAAGAGACGAGGCCGAAAACAAATGGATCCCCAAGTACTATGAGGAAGACAGGCCAATATCGATGATTGAGCATATCGATATGTTAAGAGATGCCGGTTTCAAAATAGTGGATGTTGTTTGGAAGTATTACAATTATGCTGTGTATATGGCAATTCCTTAAATTTATTCCGTTCTGAGGGCGTCGACAGGGTCCTTCCCAGCCGCCATTTTGGCAGGGATTATTCCACCAAGCAGGGTAAGTATAATACTGACTGTTATCAGCAAGATTGCGTAGAGTGTAGGGAGCCTGGCTACATCAGAGAGCCGGGTCATTCGTTCGATGATCATGTTTACAGGTATTGTCAGCAAATATGCGGTGCTTATACCTAAAATACCGGAAATGGCTCCGATTATAAAGGTTTCGGCATTAAAAACTCGTGTAATGTCCTTCTTTCTTGCACCAAGTGCACGGAGCACTCCGATCTCCCGAGTGCGTTCCAACACGGAAATGTACGTTATGATACCGATCATTATGAGCGATACCACAAGAGATATCGCAGCAAAGGCAATCAATACCAGGGTGATAGCGTTCATGATATCGCCTGTCAGTTCTGTGATGGAGCTGGCAAGGTCCATGTAGAATACCATGTCCTTATCAGTTTTTCCGTTGTTGTATTTATCAAGATATGATAATACTGCCTCCTTGGATGAGAAATTCTTAGGATAAATATAGATCATATATGGTAATGAAGTACCGCCGAGATAGGAAAGGAATCTGTCCTTTTCGCCCTCATCCATTTCTTCCATCGTCATAACATTCTGGCTGAAGCTTCTTTGCTCTGTGACAATGTCAGAATCGTCGGCCATTTCGATCACACGCTGTACAAGTTTATCACTATATGCTATTCCGTTCCCGACTATTCCGAGTGGAATGTCTTCCTTCAGGCGGACGATGCCCGAGATATTTAACAATATGCTGTCTTTGGACCGATACATGGCATCGTAGTCATCATCAGGAAGAAAGGTGCCAAAATCGGTCATGAAATAATAATCGTCATTTGATATCAGCTTGAATTCGGTGCTGACTATATCCTTATATTTGATGCTTTTAACCTTATCGGTGTCGAAGCCCAGGTCCTTCATTACTGAAGTCTCTACACGGTTTTTTTCGTCAACGACAAGTATCAGGTCAGTCTCAGCTGCCGGATACTTACCTGCGAGCAGATCGTAGTTCTTTTCCAGGTATGATGTCTCAGAAGGGTCCAGTGTTTCGGGATAGGAGGCAAGCCCAATGCCTCTCATGCCGGAAAAGCTTTGCATATGTGGCGACTTTGAGCGACTGCCGCCCATACCTGTATTCATGCCAATAGGGAACGATACAGGTATGACTGTTCCGTTTTTTCGGCGAACCAGATTCATTCCGGTCAGCCGGGTATATCCTATGCTGTTTACTATATCAGGATCGATTTTGCCGAGGTAATCAAGATATTTATCGGTTATTTTATTTATATGTGCAAGGCTGCTCTCTGATGGATCGTGAAGGTGGACTTCATCTGATGCTATGATTTTTTTGTCCCCTTTTTCCGGTGCCTTTTTATCTTCATTTATTTCGGTCATAATTTCGCCGCGCATTTTATCAATACTTGATTTGTCGGTTTTCATAGAATTCTGAGATACTATTATCGGGAATTCAGTAAGAGCATTTAGTTGAAATTTATCGATCTGGATTCTGAAGCCGGAAGAGAGACTGAGGATCAGGGCTATTCCTGTGATACCGATGCTGGATGCGAATGCGGTTAGCGTTGTCCGCCACTTCTTTGTAGCAATATTTCTACCGGACAGCTGCAAAGCGGTAATAAAGCTCATGCTGGTTTTTTTCAGACTGTATTGTGCATCTTCGTCTGTGATTTCGAAAGGATTGCTGTCATCTACGACTTTACCGTCTTCAACTTTTATGATTCGGTCTGCGTAATGGGCTGCCAGCTCAGGATTATGAGTTACCATAATTACCAGCTTATCATATGCAACTTCCTTGACAAGATCCATAACCTGTCTGCTTGTAGCAGTATCCAGAGCACCTGTCGGCTCATCCGCCAGTATAATGTCCGGGTCGTTTGCAAGAGCACGGGCTATAGCTACCCGCTGCATCTGACCTCCGGAGAGCTGATTTGGCTTTTTTCGGGCGTGCTCTGACAGCCCGACCTTCTCGAGCACCTCCAGAGCTTTCTTTCGCTTTACAGCCTTTGTCACGCCGCTGAGAGTCATTGCCAGCTCAACATTGTCTGTTATGCTGAGATGATTGATCAGATTATAGCTTTGGAAGACAAAGCCTATGCTGTTGTTGCGGTACGAATCCCATTGCGTATCGGCAAAATGCTTTGTGGATGTGCCGTTAATGATCATCTCGCCGCTGTCATACTGATCCAATCCGCCTATGATATTCAACAATGTCGTTTTCCCGGAGCCGCTCTGTCCCAATACAGCCACGAACTCGTTTTTTCTGAAATTCAGCGTTACATTGTTTAAAGCATTTTGTGCGAATCCGCCTGTGGTGTAGCTTTTTGTTACTTCCTTTAGCTGAAGCATTGTATTGATTCCCTTCTGGTTCTGTACAGCTGTGATCGACATTATTTTTTGATCTATGTTTTTGTTTATTCATTGTATTTATATATTCATTTGGATGAAAGATTTAGAGTTTCACAATTAATTCTGAAAAATATTGGAATTACTAGACCAGAGTGGACAGGTGGACTGTAAAAGCTTTTGTTTGTTGAATGTATACAAAAGTATTGCTATTATATGTATATAGCAACTTAAACTACCATGTCCATGTCCTGAAAATCCGAATGAGAGGTGATTTTATGTCATTTTGTCCCAAATGCAGAGTGGAATACAGAGAGGGCTTTTACAGATGTAGTGAATGTGACTGTGACCTGGTTGATAAACTTGAACCTGAAATAGATGATGACGATACAGGCAGTGAAAGTGCATTTTTGATGACTGCTGCGAACAGTATGGAAGCGGATGTTATCGAAGCAATCCTCTATGCGGATGGTATCCCGGTATTGCGAAAATACAAGGAAGCCGGAGGCTATATGATGGTCTTTATGGGCCGAACCATATTCGGAGTAGATTTATTTGTGCCGTCTCCACTGCTGGAAAAAGCAAGAGAGATAATTGAGACCAGCAGGAACGCTTCATGTGATGCTGAATTTCCTGATAATATAGATAGTGATGATACGGACTGAATGTTGGCATGGTAATGACTCCGAATTCAGTGCCTGTTCATTGTCGATAGTAGTTGTGGCTTCAGCGACAGAAAATAGGTCTAGGTTAAATTTTCAGGCTTGAGGAAAGTGTTAAGTAACGCATGAAGAACAGCCCGAAGGTATGAGCGAGATAGACTAGAGGATAGTGTAGAGTAGCTTATGAAAACAGCCCGAAGCGCTATCAAGATAGAATTGCTTGAGGAAAGTGTTAACTAGCTTATGAAAATACAATCTGGAAGGGTTGAGAAAAAGTTAGGAAAATTTGGACATTGAAAGAGGGGAATCATATGGCTAATATATCAGGCACCATTATGAAGAAGATGATAGAGTATTTCGATGGAGATGTCAGGCGAGTAAACCATGCAATAAAGGTATATGGGTTCGCAAAAAGCATAGGTGAGCTTGAGAGCATAGCTGAAGATAAGCTGAAGATACTTGAGACAGCTGCCATTCTTCATGATATTGGTATAGTGGAAAGCGAAAGAAAATATTCATCATCAGCGGGAAAATATCAGGAAATTGAGGGCCCTCCGGTAGCTCGTAATATATTGCGGGAATTTGACTTGAGCGGCGAGTTTATTGACAGGGTCTGTTATTTGATAGGAAACCATCATTCTTATGGGAAAATCGACGGCACCGATTTTCAGATTCTAGTTGAGGCTGATTTTCTCGTTAATATATTTGAAAACAACTCTAAACTGGAACATATAGAGGTTATCGGTCAGAAGTACTTTAAGACCGACACCGGAATTGGGTTACTTAAAAGCATGTACTTGTAAAAATGGCTTTAGGAGTGGAAGAAGATAATATGTAAACTGCACCGGCTTTAGGAGAGAAAGAAGATAATATGCAAACTGCAACAGCTAGCTTTAGGAGTGAAAGAGGATAATATGCAAACTGCACCGGCTTTAGGAGTGAAAGAAGATAATATGTAAACTGCACCGGCTTTAGGAGTGGAAGAAGATAATATGCAAACTGTACCGGCTTTAGGAGTGAAAGAAGATAATATGCAAACCGCACCGGCTTTAGGAGTGGAAGAAGATAATATGCAAACTACACCGGCTTTATGTGTTGGAAAAAGCAATAAACAAAACGCTATAACTTCAAGCGTGAAAGGTGAAAGTGAACAGACTGATGCAGAAAAACAGGGGATTGTCAAAGTGTTGAAAAAAGTGGCTCCGTTCAGCAGGGCAATATCGGTTATCCTCTTGGTAATGTACCTGTCTTTGTTGATTTTTCTTACCTTGTTCAGCCGTGGCTACATGCGTAACTCGTTCTTTCGCAGCATGAATCTGGTACCGTTCAGAACGATATTTCTTTATCTGAACGCTAATATCAACAATAATATTATTGTAACGAATTTACTTGGTAATATAGTTGCCTTTATGCCATTGGGATTTTTGCTGCCGCTGATATGGGAAAAAACCTCTCGGTTCATTAGGATATTGATTGCATCACTGGGAGCTTCATTGGCGATAGAAGCTATGCAGTACTTAATGGCCGCCGGAGCTGCAGATGTGGATGACCTGATACTGAATACTGCAGGCGGGATGCTGGGCTATTTCATATTAGTAATATGCAGGCTGATCTGCAGAAAAATATTCAGGACACAGAGACAAGAAAAGAAGGTATAAAGGGCGACACCAACCAATGTTTCGGAGTTGTACAATGATTTGATTTCATCAAGCGCTATTATTTCAATGAGTTGCACTGATACCCAAATGTACACAAATATATCACTAAATACAAGAAAACGCCCACCTCTAAGCTACACATCTCGCAGAAGTGAAGCGTAGGTGGGTAATGAATTGTTCAGGGTATGTAATAGTGGCGTGCGAATATGCGAATATTTCCCTGAAGCATTGCGGATTTCCTCTGCTTGGGATATAAGCTGTAATGGAACAATATTTCATAGATACCAGTCGACATGTATATAAATAGCTATAAATCTCTTTCAGTAGGGGGAAATCATTTATGAAACTGGGTTTTTTTAGAGACGCATTGTGTACAGCAGCCATATTTTTGTTGCTGCCTGCCGGTGTATATGCTAATTCTTCATGGCACTGGGTAACTGTTAGCCCAATGACCATTTTTCCACTTGCAGTTATTTTCACGTTACTGATAGAGACTCTTGCGGTCGTCAAGTTTGCAAAAGTCGATAAGGCCAAGAAGGCATTCCTGGTGATAGGACTGGCGAATCTGTTTTCGTTTCTTGCGCCATATTTGGAGCGTGCAAGCCGTTTTTCACCTGTAACAGGAGGGTTCTCTCTTACTGCCGCTTTTAACAAAGGACCACATTACATGATTTTCACTGGGTCATTGCTGCTGACCGTCATAATAGAGCTGCCAATAGTGTATCTCATTCTTAGAGAAGACACCTCAAACAAACGTAATCTTATACTGGCCATACTTTCTTCCAACATTATTACAACTGCCATTGTAGCGGTTTTAGAACGCCTTATCTGTATTGGAAGATGGTGACCTTTCCTAATCATTTTCAGTGACAAGCATTTTTATTAGGTGTCAGCCACTTCTGCGCCGACTTACCGTCAGTATCTTTTCCGTCGACACCTGCTAACCGGTAAAGTCTGCTTTGGCCTGCGTCGACTTTCTGGTAGTATCTTTTCCGTCGACACCTGCTAACCGGTGAAGTCCGCTTTGATTTGCGTCGACTTTCCGTCGGTATCTCTTCCGTCGACATCTGCTAACCGGTGAAGTCCGCTTTGGCCTGCGTCGACTTTCTGTCAGTGTCTCTTCCGTCGACACCTGCTAACCGGTGAAGTCTGCTTTGGCCTGCGTCGACTTTCCGGTAGTATCTTTTCCATCGACACCTGCTAACCGGTGAAGTCCGCTTTGGCCTGCGTCGACTTTCCGTCAGTGTCTCTTCCATCGACACCTGCTAACCGGTGAAGTCTGCTTTGGCCTGCGTCGACTTTCTGGTAGTATCTATTCCCTCGACATCTGCTAACCGGTGAAGTCCGCTTTGGCCTGCGTCGACTTTCCGGTAGTATCTTTTCTGTCGACACCTGCTAACCGGTGAAGTCCGCTTTGGCCTGCGTCGACTTTCCGTCAGGGTCCGCTCTTGTTGGGGACCACTTCCATAGGGTTCATATCGTAAGCATCACTATCGTCGGTCTTTAAATGTGTCTAGGTTTTCTTTGATACCTGGATCAATACCTTCGCTCCCCAGACATACTGCGTTTTTTGGCCTCATCAAGCGTTATCTTTATCAGGAATCACTATAGTATGGGTGCCTTCGATCAGATATATTTTCCCAGTAAACTTAATTTTTTGTTGAAAAGATGATTTGTGGTCAAAAATTCAAGTATAGGCACTTTTAGTTGACATAAGCTTAAAAATAGTGTAATTATACCATATAAAACCAAACAATATTCACTTTTTAACTGCGTTTTCAGCCTATACTTGAATTTTTGACCATAATCTGATATCGAGTGTTTATGTCATCAGTAATGTCCATATCAGTAATGTCCATATCAGTAATGTCCGTATCAGTAATGTCCGTATCGGTAATGTCCGTATCAATTATGTTCATATCAAATATGTCCGTATCTATTACGTCCGTATGATGGTGTAAATTAGCAAATGCAAAAAAAGAGAACATGTTTCTTCGGTCGGCTATCTTCTTCATCTCCATCAATGGAGAATGTATGGTTCACATAATGAAATAAAAAGTGCAATGTTCAAAATTACAGGTTTTGAGAAGTAAATTAAATCAAGGATTGATTGTTATCCATGATTGTTTTACATAACATGGAATCATATAGCGTTATCTGAGTAAGTCTTGAAAAAACTCACTATTGGACACCACCAAACCTGAATTTTTGAGCATTATAAACTCGAATGAAATAATTCATGCTGTACCTTGGAATGATGAGTTTGCTAGATAGAAGACTGAGTCAGTGATTGGTTGTCTAGTGACACAAGAAAAGTCAGCAACTTCATCCATTCCTATTCTCAGAGGGACTAATATTTCGGTTTATGTGTAATGGAAGGATGATAACCATATGGAACTTTTAAACTAAAAATTCAATCTAATCCAATATATAGAGAGATAGATATATAAAAGGAGGAAACAAAAAATGAAAAAGAGAGGAAGGGCTTTATTAGCGACATTGCTATGCACAGCTATAGTATTGGCGATGGCAGGGTGCGGTACACAGAAGGCAAATATTGCGGCTGCCGGAGGTGAAACGCCGACAGATTACGAGCCTCCGTCGGCAGATTACGTGGCACCGCTGGCAGGGAACGGAGCAGCTTCAGAGCATACATCTCAGGCGGCAGGGAACGGAGCGCCGGCAGATCATGCTTCCACACCCACGAGTGCTGAAGGTGACGGTTATTCCATCGCTCAGACTTCACCTCAGGATGAGACAAAAAACACGAGCAGTGCCAGTAAATCCAAAGACCAATTGACAGGGGGTACGATGGCTGAACCGATGGTAACATTTTCAGAACCAGAAATGGCTATGGTAATGGATGTACAGCGGGATAACGGGTTGTTTCCTGTGATGCCGAAGGAAGGTGGCGTTTTTAATACTGAGGAATACAATGTGATAGAAGAGAACAGACTGATGAAGGCCATCATGTCACCGCTGTCCACCTTTTCCATTGATGTCGATACGGCTTCTTACAGCAATATGAGGCGATTTCTGGAGGATGGATATCTTCCGCCTGCAGATGCTGTACGGATCGAAGAGATGGTCAATTATTTCTCCTATGATCTGCCTGAGCCAACCGACGAAGTACCGTTTTCGGTTACGACGGAGTTGGCAGAATGTCCATGGAATGAAGATAACTACCTGGCCATGATTGCACTTCAGGGTAAAGAGGTCGAAAGCCGGGAGCTCCCTAAATCAAATCTCGTTTTTCTACTTGATGTATCGGGCTCAATGGATAGTCCGATGAAGCTTCCGCTGCTCAAATCGTCCTTTGGACTCCTGGTCGAGCAGCTTGGCGAAAACGACAAGGTCTCCATCGTGGTATATGCCGGTTCGTCCGGTTTAGTACTCGAAGGCGCCCGCGGCGATGAGAAGGAGAAGATACTGGCTGCACTGGACGGGCTCGAGGCAGGCGGATCCACAGCAGGCGGCGCTGGTATCGAGCTTGCCTATAAGATGGCAAGGAAAAATTTTATTAGTGGCGGCAACAACCGTGTGATACTGGCTACCGACGGTGATTTCAACGTCGGCGTCAACAGTGAAGGAGAGCTTACCAGACTGATAGAGAATAAGAGGAAGGAAGGTATCTTCCTCAGTGTTCTGGGTTTTGGCACCGGAAATATAAAAGATAATAAGATGGAAGCACTCGCCGATAAGGGTAATGGTAACTATGCTTATATCGACAGCATGATGGAGGCAAAGAAAGTGCTTGTCAATGAAATGGGAGCAACTCTTTTAACGATCGCAAAGGACGTGAAGATACAAGTAGAGTTTAACCCAGCTAAAATTAAGGAATACCGCCTCATCGGCTATGACAACAGGATCCTTCGCAATGAGGATTTTGATGACGATACGAAGGATGCCGGGGAAATCGGTGCAGGGCATGAAGTCATAGCCTTCTATGAAATAGTTCCATATAAAAGCGGTGAAGCAGCTGATGAACCACAACTGAAATATCAGACAACAGAAATGCGCCAGGAATGGCAAAATGAGTTGATGGAGGTAAGGCTCCGATACAAGGAACCCAATACCGAAACAAGCAGCAAGATCGTTCATACAGTCACTGACCGACACATAACTGACGAACCATCTCAGGATTTCATTTTTGCCTCAGCGGTCATCGAGTTTGGTATGCTCTTGAGGAATTCGCAGTATAAAGGTGATTCATCTTTTGCAGGAGTGAAGCAGCGTGCGAAAAGAGCGATCGAAGAAGATGCCGGGGAGTACAGAAGGAAATTCCTTGAACTGGTGGACAAGGCATCGGTTCTCATGTGGTGACTTGATCAGGCAGTTACACAGACTGCAATCGTTATCTGGTGATTTATACAGACAGTTACACAGACTGCAATCGTTATGTGGTGATTTAATCAGACAGTTATACAGTAATGCAATCGTTGCAGTCTGCTAATAACAAGACGGTATCTATATGTATTCCAGACCGTTAAAGTAAAAATGTTGGGGGGTACACATTAAATATAGTTATCAGGAAGTGAGTATAACCCTGACTGAGATACATAGGTAAACAGCACAGTGAGATCAATCAGGTTTTCTATAGAACGGCTTGGAAATATGCTTTGTGCAGTTCCAAGCCGTTTTGTTCTGTTTCAGGAGCGATATGGACTCCGTTTCGGGAAGATTTACTTCCGTACCCAGGGGCAATACTCATCTCATTCGCATTCCATTTATCATATGTACTGACACCTATGAGCAGCTTTGCATCAATACTGGGAATGGAAAATCAGTCGTAGAGCTGTTATAATAAGTGGAGGCAAATGTAGAGCTGCTATATTAAGGGAGGCAAATGTGCTGACAAACCAATCTAAGAGGAGGCTGACCATTTCGTGGACAACAATCTTAAGTCAATTAATGAAAAAAGGATAGCTAAAACAATTGCAAATCTTGAGAAAAATAATATGCAGGCTTTTTATGTTAAAACCAAGGCTGAAGTGCCAGATAAGGTTACTGAGCTGATGAAGGACGGGGAGACTGTATCTGTCGGTGGTTCTATGACGCTTTTTGAATGTGGCGTGATCGATCTGCTGCATTCCGGTAAGTACAGTTTTTTGGATCGCTATGAAGAAGGCCTGTCAAGAGACGATATAGAAAAATTGTTCAGAGAGACTTTTTTTTCTGATACATACATCAGCAGCTCAAATGCCATCACCGAGAACGGAGAGCTGTACAATGTGGACGGTAATTGCAACAGAGTGGCAGCGATATGCTATGGACCAAAATCTGTCATCATCGTAGCAGGTTACAACAAAATAGTCGATGATATCGATGACGCTGTAAAAAGAGTTAAAAAAATAGCTGCACCGGCTAACGCAGTAAGACTTTCCAGTAAGACCTACTGTAGTGAAAAAGGAGAATGTATGTCACTGCATGCAGGTGAGACCGGTATGGCATGCGGCTGCGACAGCCCGTCGCGTCTTTGCTGTAGTTATGTCGTATCCGGATACCAAAAGGTAAAAGGGCGTATAAAGGTGATAATAGTCGGCGAAGAGCTGGGATACTGATACAGGCAATGACAGCAGCGTTAGCGAAGTGCTGATGCTATACGCTGAAGGATTGTGCGATAACGAGGCAAAAGATATGCCTCGTTGAAACGCACAGAGGTAAGAAAAATTTTCTGCAATCGATATTTTCTCTTGAACGATGCGTTACAATAGCTGAATATTGCCTAAAGGAGTGTTAGCTGTCTGTTGCGGCTGACTACAATATGAACATGACTACCAGATATTCGCATGATGACGGTAAATCGCTGTATAAAAAACTGATTTTACTTGCAGTGCCTTTAGCGCTGCAAAACATCATATCCTTTGCTGTGAGCCTTGCTGACAATATTATGGTCGGCAGGCTAGGTGAGATCGCTATTTCAGGCGTTTATCTCTGTAATCAGATTCAGGTGTTTCTTCAGATGCTTGTGGCAGGCATCGGAGCCGCTCTGATTGTTCTTGCTTCGCAGTATTGGGGCAAAGGTGATTCTGCCAGTGTAAAAAGCATCGTTGGCATTTCGATGAAGCTGGCATTGGTTTTTGCATTGGTTTTCTGGGGGCTGTTGTTCTTTTATCCTGAGTCACTGCTTAGACTGTTTACAGACGATGCTTCCGCCATAAATGAAGCGATGAAATATGCGGGTATCATTTGTTTTTCATATGTGTTTTTTTGTATCACGAATGTGTTGACTGCCGCTATGAGATGTGTTGGTACGGTCAGCATAGGAATGTACCTTTCCATAATGACATTCATAGTGAATGTTTCTTTAAACTGGGTGTTGATCTTTGGCAAACTGGGAATGCCGGCGCTCGGTATTAAGGGCGCTGCAATAGCCACGCTTATATCCAGGATACTTGAGTGCTTTGTGATTGTGATCTATGTTGCAAGAATTGATAAAAAACTGTTTATTCGGCTGTCAGATCTGATTAGATCAAGCAGCGTTTTGCTCTGGGATTTTGTGAGATACGGAATGCCTGTCATCCTTGGTGATATTCTCTGGGGAATTAATTTGTCGGTACAGGGGGCCATTGTAGGAAGGCTCGGGGCTGAGACGATTGCCGCTGTAAGCATAGCAAATACAGTATTTTCTGTAGTAAGCATAGGCGTATATGGCACTGCTAGTGCTTCTGCCATCATTATAGGAAATACTGTGGGTGAAGGAGATTTCAACAAAGTCAGAGCCTATACCAGAAAGCTCCAGTTCGTTTTTCTGATTATCGGCGCGTGTACAGGCCTGTTATTATTTTTAATTAAGGACTACGTTATCTTTTTCTACAATGTGGCTCCCGCAACAAGACAGTTGGCCAGATCTCTTATGATAGTACTTTCAGTCACAGTAGTAGGCACCTCCTATCAGATGTCATGTCTGACAGGAATCGTCAGAGCCGGCGGAGCGACACACTTTGTTCTTGTTAATGATTCGATTTTTGTATGGCTGGTGGTCATTCCTTTATCGTACATTACGGCATTTGTTGTCGGAGCTCCGGCATGGGTTGTATTTTTGTGCCTGAAGAGCGATCAGATCTTAAAATGTGCTGTTGCTGTGGTAAAGGTCAACAGGTTTAACTGGATCAAACAGATCACCAAGGAATTTGTGCCCGCAAAGACATGAACATACAGTAACAAGGATTGATCCTGCTTCTTATTATTTCATTATGTCAATGCGATAGATATCCAACACCTCTAAGCCACATTGCTCACTTTTGTGAAAAATTGCAACGCTTTTGGCATTTGTTACGTCTAATAAGTAAAAGAAAAAATGTCAAAAGGAGAAAAGATATCATGAATACGAAGAAAATAGCTGCGGTTGTTTTATCCGCCGCTATCCTGGCAATTTCTGCAGCAGCTTTTGCAGCCACAGGAGATATCACGCCGGATGCAGATATGGATATCCCTGCACGCATGGAACCGGATGCAGTGCAAAAATTGTATTACAAGCCATTCAGGGGTACGGTGAAGGAAATTACGGATTATAAGCCGATCGACGGAGCAAAATTCGTGTCTGTTGAAAGTGCTGACGGTGCGCCTGCCAATATTATAATCGACAATGAAACATACATACTTGATAATGAGGAAATCAAAGTCGGATCAGATATTTCTGCTTACTATGATGCTAACGCATTTATGATCATGATCTACCCGGCGCAGTACAAGGCATATGTTGTTGTTGTCAAAAACAGCGACAGGAATGTAAAAGCAGATAAATTCGATGAAGAGCTTGTCAGCTATGATAATACTCTGAAATTAATAAACGTTTCCGAAGTCGAGAATATAGTTAATGAAGATGGCACCGCATATGAAGGTGATCTTGCCGACAGGGTTCTGGTAGTCGTATATGGAGCTTCAACAAAGAGCATACCAGCGCAGACTACACCTGACAAAATAGTAGTGCTTGCCGAGGATGAAAACGATGCTCAGCCGGTACCGGAAGATGAAACGTCTGTTGATGTCAGGGTTTCAGACAGTGTTGTCCTCGTGAACGGAAATAGTATAGAAGCTCCTGACGCCTTTGTGAGTGATTCGGGTGTTCAGATGGTACCGGTCAGGGCAGTTGCTGAAGAGCTGGGCCTGGAAGTTGTATGGAACAGCGCAGACAGGAGTGTAGCGCTGGGAGATAGAATTTTGCTGAAGATTGGACAGGACGAATTTGATTATGATGGTGAGAATCGGAAATTAGCTGCAGCAGCTGTTATAGTAGATAGCAGGACATTTATCCCGATCAGCTTCTTTGACGAGATAGGCTGAATCGGCTGTCATTATAGACGAGACAAGCGGAATTCGCTGTCATTATAGACGAGATAGGCTGAATTCGCTGTCATTATAGACGAGACAAGCGGAATTCGCTGTCATTATTGACAAGACAAGCAGAATCGGCTGTCATTATTGACGAGACAAGCTGAATCCGCTGTCATTATTGACGAGACAAACTAAATCGGCCAGACTTACCTGTGAGAGGGTGCTCTGGCCGGTATCATTGATAAGGTAAGATGATCTGGTAAGAATAGATCGGATAAATCGGTTAGTTTCGTTGAGAGATGGTGAAACTAGCGGGAAATAATTACGTCACTCTTTATGTAGCCCAGCCATAATATGTATTATGCTGGGTTTTTCTTATGTTTTTTTGGAGTGAGGAGTGGCGTTATGTTATCAAGAGAGGAATATATACGATTATCACTTGAGCTGAATTTGTTTTTCGGCAGGATAGCCAAGGAGCATTCTATTTTCCTTGAGAGTGCATTCACAGCTAAAGACGCATATCTGGCACGTGAGGCAGATCTTTTGAAGAATCAGTTTGAAATGCTGCTTGCTGAGACCATAGCTCTGGCAAATGGGGTTGTGAGCACAGCTTCGGTTGCTGCCGGAGAATTTATTACTCCGCATACTTTAAATGCGGAGCGGGTGTCGCAATTCTATACAGGGATACCCATCAACTTCGGGTTGACACAGGCGGAGGCCGGGCTTGCAGGAAACGATGGAGCATTGCCTTCGCCTGTACTGGAGCAGAGGGTGTTCTATCTTAACCAGAAGGCCATTGTACTTGTGACGGCTCTGATCAATTTTAAGACAAAGATATTGAGCAATGTACTTGCGTGCAGACTGTTCACAGTTAATTATCCGTTGCTGATTGACCATATACTCAGAGAAGCAAAATTCTATCTCAGGGCTATAAGCAGGCTGCAAAACAGAGAAGCTGTGGTGGGAGCAGATGATCTTGCCGAACAGGAGGTATTCTGGAACAGGATCATGGCCGAACACTCAAAATTCATTCGGGGGTTGCTTGATCCAACTGAAGAGGAGCTAATAAGCTCTGCAAATGATTTTGGGAATGAATTCGATGAGCTTACAAAAAAAGCTATGGCTGCAATGGATCAGACTGCTTTGCTGCCTGCGGTCACAAAAGAAAGCTTTAAAGCAGCCGGTGATATAAGAGACTTTAAAAATGCAGGTACTGTGGGCTTGATCGACTGCAAGATCAAATCGATCGCATATCCGCTTCTCGGTGACCATGTACTGCGTGAAGCCAACCATTACCTGAGAATATTGAGACAGAGCGCTTTTGTATAGCCTGAAGGCGAAGTTTGTGAGAAACTGAGAAAGGAGGCTGTTATATTTCAAATTTTGCTTATTCATACCGTATTTGATATAATGTTCTTATTGTTTAGGGTATTTCTTTGCGTTTCAATGGCGATATGCAGGATGATTTTCTTGCACATTCAAGAGGCTGCCGGAGGAAGTAATGTGCAGTAAGAGTGATTTGACCAAGCATATAGCTCATTAGGAATACGACCGGATGATATTCTGCTCGCAAATTCATTCATGAAGGCAGTGGTATAAATGAGTGCAAATTACGGTAAACGAGAGATTCTTTGCTGGGCTATATGGAAAATAATAGAAGTTACGGCAAAAATATAATTGACCTTTTTTTACTAATGTTATAAAATGCAAAACATAAGTAAGGACATCAGGCTTTGATAAAAGGTTAGGGATTCGGTGGGGGCTTTATGAGCACCTCGCCTTTTATTTGCAGATGGATTTGCATATTATATAAACATAATCATAAAACCTGACTATATAACTGTTAGGAAGCTGTTCTGAGTTAATGACGCTGTTAATGGGAGATTAGAGATGAAGATCATTATTATCGGAGATGGAAAAGTTGGACATGCACTGGCAGAAAATCTGTCCAAGGAAGACAATGACGTAACTATTATCGATAAGGACCCAGAGCCTCTAAAAAGAGCAAGTGAATATCTGGATGTAATGTGTATCAAGGGAAATGGAGTCAGTACAAAGATTTTGATGGAAGCTGGGGTGAAGGATGCTGATCTTTTAATTGCGGCGACGACCAGTGACGAAATGAATATGGTATGCTGCCTTACTGCAAAGAAGCTTGGAGCGGAGCACACAATAGCTCGAATCAGGGATCCTGAATATGCCAGTGAGCTTTCCGTACTGAAAAGAGATCTGGGACTCGATATGGTCATAAATCCTGAGCATGCCTGTGCAAATGAAATTGGCAGGGTATTGAGCTATCCGGTTGCGGTGAATGTGGAGCCTTTTGCCAAGGGCAGGGTGGAGCTTGTGGAAGTGAAGGTCGTTGAAGGCATGCCTTTGATCGGAATGAAGCTCAAGGAGATATCCAGCAAGATATCCTCTTCCATATTAATAGGCGCAGTACTCCGGGGTGAGGAAGTGATCATCCCGAAGGGTGAGTTCCAGATTGATGAAAACGACATGATATATATTATCGGGCGGCCTTACAATGTATATGATTTTTGCAGCCGTGTAGGACTATATAATGATAAGGTAAAGAATGTCATGATCATCGGAGGCGGCCGAATAGCCTATTATCTGGCGCAGTATCTTGGTGAAGCAGGCATGAAGGCTAAAATAATCGAAATCGACAGAGACAGGTGCTATGAATTGTCTGAACTACTTCCCAACACATTGATCATTAATGGAGATGGATCTGAGGAAACAGTGCTCAATTCGGAGAACCTGAGTGACATGGACGCATTTGTTGCCGTTACCGGCCGGGATGAGGAAAATCTACTGGCTTCGCTATATGCCAAGCAGTGCGGCGTCCATAAGATCATTGCAAAGATAAACAGGATCAATTATGCATCACTGATAAAGACCATGGGGATCGACAGCATTGTAAGCCCAAAGCAAATAACTGCCAACGGTATCATCAAGTTTGTAAGAGGCTTGAAGAATGCCATGGGCAACCCTGTCGAAACATTGTACAGGATAATCGATGACAAGGCGGAAGCCATCGAATTTATAGCCAGGCAGTCAACATTATTCTTGAATATACCACTAAAGGATCTGAAGCTTAAGGAGGGCATACTGGTGGCTGCAATCGTCAGAAAAAATGACATAATCATCCCTCACGGTAAAGATATGATCAAACTGGGTGACAGCGTTATACTTATAGTAAAGGAAAAACATTTTTCCGACTTTAATGATATTATCGTACCTGGAGGAATACCGGATGAACTTTAGGATGATTTTCAGCAGTCTTGGTACTGTTCTTTGCATCGAGGCTGCGCTGATGATACCTTCACTTCTGGTTTCGGCCATATATGGACAGGACGATGTGTATGCATTTTTGATATCGATGCTTATACTGATAATTGTCGGTTTCCTGCTTCATCTGTTGAAACCAAAGAACAGTCAGATGTACGCAAGGGACGGGTTTGCGATAGTATCTCTGTCATGGCTTTTTGTGCCGCTTTTTGGATCACTGCCCTTTTTGATCAGTGGTGCTATTCCGGCGCCTGTAGACGCATTTTTTGAAGCTATATCCGGCTTCTCTACCACAGGAGCATCTATATTGACGGAAATAGAAGGTCTGCCAAGGGGTATTCTGTTTTGGAGAAGCTTTACGCACTGGGTCGGAGGCATGGGTGTGCTTGCTCTGATGCTGGCTGTGCTGCCATCAGTAAAAGCCAGTACAGTCCATATTATGGTAGCTGAAAGCCCCGGGCCGAATCCAGGAAAACTTGTGCCCAAAATGGGGCAGACAGTCAAGATACTTTATATTATATATACAGCTATGACATTGATACAGATCATTATGCTTCTTATATCCGGAATGCCTATGTATGATTCGATCATCCATGCGCTGGGTACTGCCGGAACAGGTGGATTTTCTATTAAAAATGCGAGCATAGGATCATACAATAACATATTTTCTGAAGTAATAATAACAGTTTTTATGATTTTATTTGGAGTTAATTTCTCTCTGTATTATCAAATGATCAAAGGGAATGTCAAAGCGTTTTTTCGTGATACTGAATTTCGCTTCTATCTTGGTTTGATTCTGGCATCGGTGGCGCTTATTACTTTGAATCTCACAGGGAAGGTCTTTGGTTCATTTTGGGAGTCGCTCAGACACTCTTCATTTCAGGTCGGTTCGATCATCACAACGACCGGATATTCAACAGCTGACTTTAATCTATGGCCCTCATTCAGCAAGGCGATCCTGGTAATGCTTATGTTCATCGGCGCCAGTGCAGGTTCGACCGGCGGCGGTATGAAGTGCATACGCTTTGTACTGCTGATGAAGCTGGTGCGAAGAGAGATATACAAGATAATCCATCCCAGATCAGTTTATACTGTAAAAATCGGCGGAAAAACTGTAGAAGAAAATGTACTTTCAGGTGTCATGGTGTTTTTCTATGCGTTTATATTTCTATTTGTAATGGCGGTGCTTATCATATCTCTCGAAGGAAAGGACATGATCACGAATTTCACAGCAGTTGCAGCTACCATGGGCAATATTGGGCCAGGCTTGGAAATCGTAGGACCGATTGGGAATTTCTCATCCTTTTCTGTGTTAAGTAAGGTTGTTTTCTCCTTCTGCATGATCGTAGGCAGGCTGGAGGTATTGCCGGTGCTGCTGCTGTTTGCTCCGACCTTCTGGAAAAAAGTAAATATATAACTGAGACAGGGGACGGTAGGACAGGGGACGGTTCTGTGTCCTGGGCTAAACATAAAGTGTATAGCTCCGGGACACAGAACCGTCCCCTGTCCGCACCCCACCTGGCACCATCCTTAAATCAGCTTATTTCCGCACTCGCCGCAGAAGCGGGTGTTTGGCGGGTTGACTGTACCGCAGTTGCTGCAGGCGGAGGAACCCAGCTTTGCACCGCATTCACTGCAGAATTTAACACCTTCCTGGTTCGCAGAGCCACATTCAGGACATATTAGAGCCTGTGCCTTTCGTTCCTGTGCATCCTTTTCATCCTGTACGGCTTTTATTTGTTCCTGCACCTGAACTATTTTTCTTTGTACTGTCTGTATCTCCAGCACAAGATCGTTGTATGCAGGATCATTTGAGATACTTTCATATACTCTTTTTCCTATTGAGGCATAAGCCTGAAGTTCCTGCTGCTGGAGTTCACTCAGATGGTTATTGAGATTGAACAGCTTTGTGTTTGGATCGTCCTGGGGCATGAATGAACTGAACCCCTTTAACAAACCGCCTAAAATGTCATTTGCCATGATTTTACCCCCTTATGTCTGGGACAGGGGACGGTTCTGTGTCCCAGAGCTATACTTTTTATGTTTATCACAGGACACAGAACCGTCCCCTGTCCTCCTTTTACTCGCTGCCGCTGCTGCCGCTGCCGCTATCACCGCATCGTTCAAAGTAGTACTCTGCAGCTTTATTGAAGCCTTCTCCGAAGCCTGGGATTATACCTAAGCTAAAGCTTACTTCATAATCCATATTGCATAGATCCGCAACCTTTACGTTAAGCTTGATTCCTCCGCCGCCGACGCTCAAGCCGCCTTCACCCGCCGAAGCCGATGCGCCGCTTTTTTCGTCCTTAACTGATGTTATATCCGATATTCCGGTTTCTTCTTTTATGGTATCCTTCACTGTGCCCAGCGGGTCGGAATATACGGACTCTATCTTTGCAACATGCTTTCCGATTTGTTTAGTTGTTATCTCAGCGGCTCTGATTATGTTTTCATAATCAGAATACAATAATGAGTATGAGGCAATCGACCAAATGGCTGTCTCAAGCCCGAAGAAAGCACCGGCCATGAATTTGGCGCCTCCCTGTATTATTGAGCGCATCAATGTCTGGACATAGCCTGCACCCATGTGCTCGCCAGTATCTGACACAGATATGGTCTCATAAGTTTCGGGATTGATCTCCAGCCACATCCAGCGCTTTTCACCTCCGAATAAAGTTGGCTTATCGGTGACATATATTATGTTACTGTTATTCTCCACACTGCTGAGCAGACGCTCGGGGAAGCCGTAATTGCGCATCGGTTCGATAAATGCCTCCCTGTTCATATTGCCGCCGGGTATGTAAACGAGCTGTGTACCTTCAGGGGCATTAGCCCATGATGTCTGGAAGTTCATATTGATACCCGGTATAACTTCACCTTCCAGCAGCGACATGAATATGCCTGAGCCAACATTATATGCTTTCACTGTTTCCATATTTCCGTTATGGCATTGGTTGGAAGCCTGAACCAGATCCATCGAAGTCCAGAATTTGCTGTCCTTACTGCTCATTCGTGATGTAAGTACCATGAAACGTTCCTTGTTTGTACGTCCGAGCGTAAGGCCCATCTTCTCTCCTGTCTCTTTGTCGTAAGCCGTCTGCGTCGTGATAAAGCGGTTTATGATGTTACGTCCGTACCATTTGAGCGCAGACATGGAGCTTGGATTCTGGGCAGCCCTGTATTCCTTATTACAAGCGTCCTCAAGGGTTTTTGCCGCTTCCGCCGGAAGGTCGGGAAGGTTGATGGCGATGTTGTGATAGACCTTGTCCAGCGTGTCGTTTTCGGGTAATGTGCTGACATGCGAAACAACTCCATTGGGAAGCTCGACTTCTATCTTTATCGCTGTGACCTTGCTCTTTCCTGTGTCAACTCCATATTCGCCCGGCTCCAATCCGTCCGGGGTGCTGATGACAGCCATATACAGCTTCCCTGAGCCTGTTCCAGGACCTGCCTGGGCATATCCGACTTCTATGACATCATTGCTTAATTCGGGAAGTGTTATACTCTTTGTTAACAGCAATATATCTTCATAAACAATGCCGCCGCTCTCTCCGCCTCCAAGCACACTGCCGATATCACCTGTCAGCGATGATGCGGAATCGCCTTTTGTCTCAGCCATGGCGTATACGGTCAGATTAGCTTCCTTTGGTTCGATTTCCTTATAGCTCACAGATTCGGTGAAGTAGACCAGTCCTTCAAGCTCTGTTATGTCTTTCATGAATGGGACAATAAATACCCTTGCATTACCGCTTGCATCTGTGTATTTTATTCCCGGCAGCAGTTTGCATTTCATTTCATTCAGATGGCATAATTCAGAAAGCTTTACCGAGCCCTCTTCTGTCAGGGCGATGCCACATAATTTCGGATTGCTGCCGCATTTGGCGAATAATGAAGCTGCCAGATATCCCAGATCCCATTCCGTACCCCAGCCCTGCGTCAATACAGCCTCAGGCGAGTAGCGATAACTCCACTGCTCGCTGGATGGCAGCCACTTGAGCGGTTTCAGTATGCTGATAGCTTGATCTGGCGTACTTGCAGCTCTGATTTTCGTGATACCATGTGTAACTATTGTCGGCACCGGTATATAATTTTTGCTGTCACCCTGAGTAAGATCCACTGTCTTGACATATCCGGCGCCGTTTTCTGCTGTTTTGTAGGATTCGTACTTTTTGATCGATTTTTGCACAGCCTGTGCCAGCTCTATTTCAAATCCATCGTTGAATACATCCGCCTGCGTATCTCTTACCAGAAGCTCGGAGCTCGAATACTTGCCATTTGACAAGGTTTCATTAAGATCTGTGAAATAATTGGATTTTAATGTCCACTTTTTACTTTCGTCCGGCAGGCTGAACAATACAAGGCCTCTTCGCTGAGTACCGCTGAAAACAGCCCATTCTTCGTTTATGCTGTAAAGAAGATTCGAACTGTCAGGAGCCAGAATACCTTCCGAACCTGAATCAACTGAAGTGAGGTTGCCCAGATTAGCGCTGTAGGAAGATGCACCGGACTCTTCATCATCGTAGGACTCTTCATCATCGTAGGGCTCCTCATCATCGTAGGATTCTTCATCATCGTAGGACTCCTCATCATCGTAGTACTCCTCATCATCGTAGGACTCTCCGTCATCATAGGTTTCATTATCCTCCTCGTCATCGGCATTGTTTTCGGATCCGCTGTTACCTGAAGAGGGAGGAAGACCGCTGCTATTGAAGGCATCCAGGTAGTCTTCACGTACCAGGCAGAACATATCCTCAGGAATAATGGTGCCCTGTACACCTGGCGGGCAGGTGAATGTAACATCGGCCACTGCGATATCGGAACCGTAACCGTCAACACCACCGAGTGTTGTTAACTGATTTATCTGCAGTTGCATCCCGAAGGCTTGAACAGATGATTTATTTACTGCGTTGCCGTATGAACTGCCTTGCGTTATAGGCACCTGGAGACTGCCGCTGTCAAGATCGCCCCATATCTCGGCTTTCGCGCCGAGCAGCGATTTGGCAACCGGATAGGCCATCCTGACCCTGTTCACTGATGACGGTGCCAGCATGACGGGTGACATGAAGCCAAACGGCAACAGCGCCGTGACATCATTCATTTTTGTCATGAGAGGACCCGAACCGGTATCGATCCTCATCCACAGTCTGCTGACGGGATCAATATCAAGCAGGGCTTGTACTTTTGAATCAAAGTCTGCTTCGATTACCCGGAATGTCGTCTTTTCCTCTGCACTGTATTTTTGTATTTTGTCCATGGTGTCGACAGCTTTTATGGTCATCGAAAAAGCATCCGATATTTTTACCGGAGCAGTTGTTGGGAAGCTGTCCAGTTCAAGCAACTGATGTTCCATCCTGCCTGCAAGCGGGATGTGGACATGGCCGTATTCCGTATCGTAAAAATGCAGCGAAAACTGGGTCAGAGGCTCATTAGGAACCAGAAACACCATCATACCCGACAAGGTTTTGTCAGGGAATATATTCATCTCATATTCTCCCGGAGCGGTTATGGGCTTCTCTGTCAGCCATGTGGCATCAGAGGCAGGATAGCTGCCCTCATTGTTGCAGTTTAAATAAAAGTGATTCTTAAAGCTGGGTATCTGGTATTGGATCCTGCCGGAGGTGATGTTTTTAATTTCCAACTCTAAAGCCAGGAATTGTTTGTCTCCCGATTCAAGTCCCATGAACTTTTCAAAGAAGAAGGCTTCCTTTACAGTTATCTCAACTGCCTCATTAGCTAATTTTGAGGTTAGTGTCATCCTTTTGTTCAGTATCGTATCCTCGCCCGGAATACTCATACCCGTTACCATTGCAGCCAGTTTGCTATCGTAATTATTCAGGCGCGTACCTGTAGAAAAACTCACAGTGGAGGGCTTTGCTGCTGTTCCGGATTTTGTAGGCTTTGTAAATGTAACATCGGTTGAAGCTGAATAATTAAATATGTCACCGGATGATGTTTTCTCATTGATTGTTATAGAAAGGGGAATATGTGCAGAGCCCCCCTCTTTGTTAATAAGTCCCAGGGTTTCATCCAGAGCGGCTTTCAAATCGTTTACATCCTCTTTGACAATATATCGTCCGCCGGAGAGTTCGGCCGCCTTGCGGAATAATTCTTCCTTGTCGGTTACGCCCATACCTGCCCATAGAACATTTATACCGTCATCTTTGATCATACCCAGAAGCTTTTCAAATTCGGCTTGATCATATTCATCAACTTCAAGACCGGCATCAGTTACAAAGACGATGGCCTTTTTGTTTGTCGGGATAGCCCTCAGGTTTTCATAGCCGATTTTAACCGCATCCAGTATCGGTGTACCGCCGTTGGCGTCCATGCAGCCTATCGCCTGAAGTATAGGGGATTTTTTGTCTGTGATTATCTGATTCTGTCTGATAGTGTTTACCAGACCGCTCTGGAAGCTTATCATCTGCATCAGACAGCCGTCGGGCAATTTCTGTACAAAGTCATGGAACAGTGCTTTGGTCTTGTCCATGCGCCAGCCGCATCCCTCTTCTTCCGCAGGGTCTATATCCATTGAACCTGAAGCGTCCATGATTAAGCTGACTACAGGAGTATTTGACAGTGCAGTCTCGGTAGGGCGTCTGTACTTTATTACAAATGAATTTCCGAATTTACTGCCTATAGCCTCAAATACACTGTCGAGCGCCTTGTTATCTTTAGCGTCATAGTACTGTCCGCCTGATGCAGCGGCAAAGTCTTTCATCGCCTTTTTGTCAGCGCCGTCTCTGAATCCGATGGTATATAATGGTATGTTTGCTTCCTTGATAACATCGATGACCTCTTCCATAGTAGAATAGCTTCCTTCGCCTTGACCGTCTATGCTTGAATCGGCTCCGTCGGCAAATACGACCAGTGCAGGCCGGTTTTTCTCTTCAAGCAGCCTGATACCTTCAATAGTTGCGTCAAAAAGCTTTGTTGCTCCAAGTGCCTTCACGGAGCTGAGGCTTTTGATGACTGCGTCCTTTGTTTCGCCCTTGAGGACCTTCACCTCTGTATCAAAATCTATCACTTTTATATATGTCCCATCAGGAAGTCCATTGATAAACTTTTTGGCCGATTCGACGGTGGCTGGCATCAGATTTCCCATGGAGCCGGAGGAGTCCAGCACGAGCACTACGCTCGGGGGAAGTATCTTCCGGGTAATATCAAGTATTTCGACTTTCTTGCCGCCCTCTGTGATGGCAGTATTCTCTTTGTCGGGGAATACATCTCTGTCGCTTGGGTCATTCACAACAAATGAGATATTTGCCGTATCTCCATCGTCCTTTGTTTCAGTTATTTCAATGGCACCGGCGAAATCTTCGGGCGAGGCATATTCGAGACTTAATGCCGAATAAGCGCTGTTGACAGATTCCGGCACATTTAATACCGTCATTTCGCCTGAACTGACAGGAATCAGTCTGGCTCTGGTTTCGGCAACTCCTGCAATATTTGATGGCAGCAGTACATTCCAGTAACCGGCGGGAAGCCAGAACAGCTGATCACCTTCAGGGGTTGTATCACCATCGAGGTTGAGTTCTTCCTCTGAATCGTATTCCACGTACTCCTGGGGTTCCACTGATGCATTTCCGGTTGAGTATCTGCATACCTTTAAAGCACCCGGTACATCACCATATTTCACCTGTGGTATTTCACCCAGTTCCTCCAGCTTGACGGAGAATTCCCGGGGAGCAGCATCCGGTTCCCATGTGAATTTCCATGTCAATGCGTCCGAACCCTGAGGCAGGTCGTCGATTATGAACTTATTCGTTTTTATTGAGGATAGTTCTTTATAATAATGAACGGTTCGCCTATATGTCCCGGTCGAGCTGCTTGAATCAATTTCAAGATATAATGCGCCGTCTGGCAGGTTTAAGGCTGCGGACTGGAATCGTTTTCCCTCCGTCTGTGTAACAAATGTTATCACCGGTTCGTCTTCGTCGCCGAAATCCCTTGTGCTGAATTTTACTTCCTTGCCGACCGGTACGTGCCGCTCTTTTATTACACTGAGTATGTAGCCTTCATCTGTGAGGACGGCATCGCCCCACCACAGACTCTCGTCATCCTTTTTGTATGTAAATGTAAGACGATCTCCGAACACACTTGAAAAAACGGTTCCCCCAAGCTCCTGCACATACTCCTTCAGAAATTCCAAAGGTATGCCGGAGGTATCCTGTACCGCAAGCGACCACATTTCTCCCTGTATATCTTTCTTGTTCTCCACATAGTTTTCAAGATACTTTACGGTATGGTCACCCTTATCATGGCTTGTATCAAGATATAGTTCCTGTGAACCAAGAGGGTTTATTTCCGGAACAGGTATGTCCCATATGCCCACAGGACCTCTTTTCGGACCTTCTGTATTGGCTGTGGTCTTTTTTTCAGATACGGTCTCCTTACTGTCGCCTTTCTTGTCCTTGCTATTGCGCGAACACCCGGCAAAGCAGCTCAGCAGCAGTGCTATTGCCAGCAGGGTAGAAATTAGTCTTTTCATTTTAGTATTCCTCACCTTTCAATATTACAGCATTGCCTTACCAATGTTTGTAATCACAGAGATCGCCCCAATGATTATGTACCAATGCGAGAGGACCATCCCTTGGGGTAAGACACAGAACCGTCCCCTGTCTCATGCGATCGTCCCCTGTCTCACAGTCTGGTGCCGCACTCACCGCAGAACTTGACGCCCAGAGCTACCTTTGAGCCGCAATTCGGGCATACGTTCATTGAGAGGTTGTGGCCGCAGTTGTTGCAGAACTTGCCGCCGCCTGATGGCTTTCCGCAGCTTGGACAGGTTATGGTCTTGCTCTCAATGACGCCTCGGAACACATTCGCTGTTTCCGCCGCCTCTTCAATCTGCTGCACCATCCTGTTGGCTTTTGCCTTGGCAACAGTTACATTCTGCCGGGGAGCGCATTCGACGCACATGCCTTCGTCTTCATTGAAATCTGCATCACAGATCCACTGGCGGCAGCCGTGACAGCGGTTGAAATGCTGCTTTGCCTCGTTTTGAGCCTGAATGAAAGCTTTCTCATGCTCTTTTTGCCATTCCGGGCTCATACCATTGAATTTCTCAGAAAGCACATCACTGCCATAGCTTGCGCTATAGGCTGCATTGCCTACAGCACCTCCGAAGAGAGAACCTAACGCTCTTGCGCCGCCTGAGATGCCGCGAAGCAGCGAGCCCTTCTTATATGTTTCTGATTCAATGAATGATGATTTGAACCCGTCATTACACAGGTCGCAGTAAAATGTGAACTGAAAGCCTGCCTCTGTGCTGTTATCCTCATAGTTGCGTGTGAATGAATTCAACATGGACAATCTCCTCCTGTTTCTGTTTTTTATTGATAAGAACCATTGGACTTTCTAAAACTATGCTTCAAAATACAATGTCTGATCCGGATGGCTGCGTGCAGCAGACCGATAACAGGGTCAGCATGTCTGCTATTCATTTGATCAGCACTTTTCCGCATGCAGTGCACTTTTTATTCTCAAAGAACTGCAAGCTCTGGCAGCGCTTATTCGGGCATTGCATCATTAGGCTTTCACCGCAATACTCGCAGGTGTCCTGTATGAATGTCCTCTCCATGCACTTGGGACAAAGGATATATAGAGGCCTGCCGCATCCCTGGCAAAAAGATTCCCCCTTATGTATCTCACGAAGACATTGCGGACAGCTGTAGATAAAGGGACTTCTGCTGCCGCATTTAGAGCAGAACTGAGAATCCCGGGGAAGAAGGAAGCCACAGTGGATACAGGGTTCTTTATAAAAAGCCATGGTAACACCTACCTTTCCAATATCAATTGTAGGTTAACCGTAACTTTCTGTAATCACCTTTCAGGTATGAATGGAGTGTTTTTAGGGGTGATTTTAGGGGTGACCCGCAAAGAAAAATTACATAGTGCCAGAAAATATGGTATAATATGGCAATCATCAGTAAATGAGGCGTTATATTACAAAGCCATATATCACAACACCTGCTGCACCTGCTGCAAGCATGGCAAAAATGGGATTGAGCCTGAATTTTCTCAAAACGAACAGGCTGGCTGCAAACAAGATGACAGCTATCAGATTGATGTCCGAAAGGCTAAGTGAAAGCATATCTTCCTTACCGAAGAGTGCGGCTGTCAATATTGATACACCGGAGGATGCAATCAGAGCGACCACGGCGGGGCGAAGCCCTTTGATGATACCTTGGACCATACTCAGTCCTTTATATCTGTAATATAGTGCGGCCAGTATTAATACGATGATGCATGATGGGGTGATACAGCCTGCCGTTGCCACTATAGCTCCGGGTATCCCGGCTATTTTTACGCCTACAAAGGTAGATGCGTTGATAGCTATTGGGCCTGGGGTGATCTGAGAGATCGTCAGAACATCCATGAACTCAGCCGCAGTCAGCCACTGATTTATTTCGAGAACCTGCTCCTGTATCAGAGGAAGAGCGGCATAACCGCCTCCGAAGCTGAACAGCCCTACCAAAAGAAAGCTCCAGAACAACTGCAGATATATCATTCCGAATCCCCCTTTTTTTCGGTTTTTGAGTCCACATCACAAGTGTGGTGCTGTTTTGTGCGAGAATTTGTGTATAAGCCTAAAATAGCGCATATCAGTAGGATTATAACAATATTGACATTGAAAAATGAAGCAGCGATAAAGGATAGTATCATTACCGATACAGGAAGGAGCTTTTTGTTTTTTATTATCTTAGCTGCCATGGTTATAACGACATCAACGATGACTGCTGCCACACCGGCTTGCATGCCTTTGAGCAGCGACTGGATTATTTTGTTGCTTCGAAAGGCTATATAAAAGAAGGATATTGCTGTGATTGTGATCAGCGGCGGTAAAACAGTACCGAGAATGGTGAGGACAGCACCCGGAATACCGGCCATCCTGTATCCTACCAGAATGGAAGCATTTATTGCTATCGGTCCGGGCGCCGACTGGCCAATGGCCACAAGGTCCAGCATTTCATCCTCATCTATCCATTTCAGCTCTTTTGCAAACCGCTTGTGCATTAGCGGTACGATGACATAACCGCCGCCAAATGTAAAAGCGCTCAATGTAAATGTCGAAAAAAACAGGTTCAAATAAAAACGCATATCTCTTTTCACCGGTGATAATCTCCTTAATGTACACATAATATGCTTTTATCAGTATACCTCAAATTTTCCGACATTCCCATATAAATTCAACTTCTTATGATCATTCTTCGACCTTTATCACTGACACAGGGCATCCTTCTTCCGCTTCCTTTGCACACTCCTGTGCATCTTCTGGAACCTCATCCACATAAACCTCGGCAAGGCCGTCATCGGCCATCCGAAATACTTCAGGGCATGAGGATGTACAAAGCTCGCAGGCAATACAACCGTCTCTGTCGATCGATGCTTTCATATTAGATAGCTCCTTTTCTAATTATATTTGCATATCTGTATGATAAATATTATGACTCAAAAAGCTGCTATATATTTTATTTCTGATTCCTTCAATAGAATAGTTTCCAACAGCAGATTGCTTTGAAACATTTTTCTGGTTTTTCCGTCTATGATTTTGAGGCGTTGTCCATCATATGGTTATGGAGAGAAAATATGAGTAAAAATAAAGCAATAATTACTTTGTTGATTCTGCTGATACTGATCACATCAGCTGTTTTGATATTATCGCAGATCAGGCAGGATACCGTTGGAGACGGACTGACCGCTGAGGATGGCGTTAAGACGATGCCGGGATCTGATACCGGCGATCCGGAAGATATGAATACGTACAATGACGGCTATGACAATGATGAAGCCGTATCATCTGACAAGCACAGCAACAGACATGCCGGAGACGATGGGATGAATGAATACGGCGAAACGAAGGACAACGATAACAACGATAACAACAGCACTGCTGCTGCTGAACAGCTGATTAACGAAGAGGGGATGACTGCATCAGAGAGGATACGGACTCCGGCAGGTTATGAAAGAATAGAGCTTACGGAGGGTTCCTTTGGTGAGTTTTTGAGGGATCTGCCGGTAAAGCAGCATGGAACCAGTGTAAGCTACTATGACGGCGGGATAAAGCCATATGATGTGCATGAGGCAGTGATTGATATCGATGTAGGGACCAGAGATCTCCAGCAGTGCGCCGATGCAGTGATCAGGCTCAGGGCGGAATACCTTTACTCAAAGGGGATGTATGACCGGATACACTTTAATTTTACCAATGGTTTTAATGCAAAATACGAAAAATGGTTGGAGGGAAGCAGGATCATGGTCTCCGGCAACAAAGCGTACTGGGTGGAGAATGAGGACAGAGACGCCGGATATGAAAGCTTCAGAAAGTACCTCGATATGGTCTTTGCATATGCAGGTACGCAGTCACTGTCCCAGGAGATGAAAAGAATCGGGGTGGAAGAAGCACTGCCAGGCGATGTGTTTTTAAAGGGAGGTACTCCCGGCCACTGCGTTATATTAATTGATATGGCAAAAAATCCCCAGACAGGGGAGAGGATATTTATTATAGCGCAAAGCTATATGCCTGCACAGGATATCCATATACTGAAGAACCCTGCCAATGAGGACGGAAACCCATGGTATAAGCTGGATTTCGGCGAAGAGCTCTTTACTCCGGAGTGGACATTTTCCAAAGACCAGGTATTCAGGTTTGCCGACTGATGATGCGATTTCTCGGAGACACACCAAAAAATCTTTTGTATAATCTGACGAAATTTGAGTAGTCATTGAAACCGGACGCTTCACAGGCCTGCAGAGCAGGCACACCGTTCCTGATGAGGCTGTCGGCATTTATGAGCCTCTTTTGAAGTATGTAGCTGTGGATGGTATAGCCGGTCAGTTGCTTGAATTTATGCATAAGGTGATATCTGCTCATGTAGAACCTTGCAGCCAGAGTGTCGATGGAAAGATCGTCACGTATATTTGCATTGATATGGTCCAATATACTCCGTATACTCTCATCTGAAGCGATGTCACTTATTTCACACTTTCCTCTGCCGCTTATCAATTCTCTTGTCAATATGACCAACAGCTGCAGAAAGATTGAATTCTTCAAAACACCTGAGCCAAAATCGACACTTTTGCAGGCCTCCTCCATATTAAGAAGAAGTGACTGAATCTGACTGAGCCTTGAATCTTCAAGTCTTAACAGGTTATTGCTCTCTTTTGCCAGCCTGAAGCATGTAAAAAGATCGCATTCATTGCTGTGATTCGCCAGAAACCCCGGGTTGACCCATACAGCGATACGCTCATACCTGACAGACGGATCTATCATCGGCTTATGGACCTCGCTGCTGCTTACAAGGAGGATATCCCACGGCTTTAGCTTGTATGCTCTGCCTTCGATCAGGTATGTGACACTGCCGCTGATAAATATGATTATTTTATTGAAATCGTGATAATGGTACTCGAACTGCATATCCTTCATGTCACTCAGATGAAAGAGCGCAAAATCGCCCTTTAGATACCCTCTCTTTGAATCGGATGCAGAATCGCCATTTAGACACCCTCTCTTTGAATCAGGTGCAGAATCGCCATTTAGACACCCTCTCTTTGAATCAGGTGTAAAGCTGCTGCCCATAAAATCCATCTCCATACAATTTTTATACTACCGGGACATGAGCTTGTTTGCTGCGGTTTTCAAAGCTTTGTGGCAAGCAACAACATATCCCGTCACAGCTATAATATGTTCCTGCATTTCTGATGAGTACATATTGCATCCTTTAGATAGAAATCCAGAATCGATACCATTGGACGTATTCAAATAATCGTAATCAAATGAGGGTGTAAAGAGGCGATGCACTGGGGCGCAATAATGGTGAAATATTATGACAACCACACAATAAACAAACAATACAGCACCTTGAGCAATTTATATTGCAAATAGTTTGAATATTATATATCAAAAGCATAACAGATGAATACAATTGATTTGATTTATGTAAACATGTAGATCCGAACGGGTCCGAGCAGTAAGAAAGAATTTACCGGAGCGATAAGGGAAGCCGGAGCGATAAGGGAAGGGTGAGAACATGAGCTTTATAAAGGAAAAAAATGCATCGTTATTCATAATGCTGAATGCATTGATGTGGGGTTCGTCTTACATATGGTCAAAGATACTTCTTAACTACCTGCCGTATTTCACGATACTATTTTTTTATTCGCTGGGCGGACTACTGATTTTGACGGCAGTGTTTTTCCGAAGGCTCAGATCTATTGACAGGAAAACAATATTGGCAGGCATCGGTATCGGAATGTTTTCCATATTTAGCAATATTTCATGCATGCTGGCTCTTGGAAACACTAGCAGCTCAAATACAGCCTTCATAGTGCAGATGTCTGTGATATTGACGCCAATGATTATGGCTGCGGCGGAAAGAAAGCTGCCCGGCAGAAAATTTGTCCTGGGTTCTCTGACGGCTGTGCTTGGACTGTTGCTGCTGACCCTTGACTTTGACAGCTTCAGCTTTGATCCGGGTGATATATTTGCATTGGCCAATGCTTTGTTTTTTTCGTTGTATCTGGCCTCGCAGAAATTGTTTGCTTCAAAGACCGACCCGGCGCAATTCACTTTTATTCAGCACATCACGAGCGCTGCAGTGTTTTTTGCCGCTGCGTTTTTCCTGGAGAGAGGTAAGGCGTCTATAGGTGATATGAACGGTATTTCCATCTCTGTTCTGGTGCTGAGCATATTCATTTCCGTATCGACTATATTGATACAGTCAAGCGCACTTAAGTTCATACGTCCGGAAAAAGCAACGGTCATATATACTCTGGAGCCTGTATCGGCAGCTGTATTTGCATATATTTTCATCGGAGAGAGGATGGAGGGCTTCAATGCCTACTTAGGGTGCGCTCTGATAATCACTGCGATACTGCTGAGTGTAAAAGCAAAAGGTTCAGCTCAAGGGATCAGCAAACAGCCGAGCTTTCACATACCGGCTCAGCCCCAGAAGTCCATGAGCACATCGCTCAGGAGGCATCCGTCGGAGGCCCTTGATATCGGACTCCATTCAGGGGGCAGCAGTTCCCTGTAAATATGGTATGAGAACCGTTCGTCAAGCAGGACTACCACACCCATATCGTTTTCTGTTCGTATGACACGCCCTGCAGCCTGCAGCACACGGTTGATACCCGGATACGTATAGGCATATTCGAAGCCATTGCCTGACTGCTCGTCAAAGTGTCTTCGTATGATGTTTCTTTCATTGCATATCTGAGGAAGGCCGACACCGACAATGACTGCACCGGAAAGCTTGTCCCCGGTCAGATCGATGCCTTCGCCGAAAACACCTCCCATAACCGCAAAGCCCACAAGACTAGTTTCACCTGTACTTTCAAATTCTGACAGGAATTCCTGCCTGGCCGGCTCAGACATACCCGGTGTCTGATACAGTGTTCGTATGCCGCTGCAGATCCCCATGAACCTGTAATAGACTTCATTGAGGTAATCAAAGGACGGAAAGAACACAATATAGTTGCCTGTCCTTGACGTTACAGCCTCCAATACCGATTTTGCGATCCTGTCATAGGAAAACTGCCTTGTTTTATACTTGGTCGATATGGAATCATCTACATAGACGCAAAGGTTTTCACTGGGAAATGGAGAGGGTATCACTGTAATGCGGGCATCATCCATTCCGCCGAGCATCGATGTAAAATAGTTGATAGGGGAGAGGGTTGCAGAGAACAATACCGATGCTCTGCCTTTATTCATGGCATCCCGCAGCAGCCTGGACGGATCTACGCAATAGAGCTTTATCTTAAAATCTCCCGGGGAGTTGTCAAAGCATGTCACATATCTGTCGTCATACAGCTCGGTTATTTTTATGAAATGAAGGCTGTCATAGTATACTTCAAGGAGGAAGTCCATGAATGAGACCGGCGGGTTTCTCGACAGCCAGCCTTCAAGTATGCCTGTGAAGTACTCCAACAGGCTGCAAAGCTCATCCTGGCGTATCCTGCGTACTTTGTAGAAGCTCTTTCCATGATCAGAATCTTCTGCCAGTGCCTTGGAGGTTTCAAGAAAATGCTTGTATATCCTGTCCAGCGAATCGTATATTTCCGGCAATTCCTCCTTTGCCGACTTTTTCAATCTGTAAAATGAACGTCTAGAAAGCTCAGCAGAATACATGTCTCTGGCCCTGTCCGCCAGATTATGAGCTTCATCCACCAGAAAGCAGTAATCGCCCCGCTTAGTGAAATAACGCTTGAGATAAACCCTGGGATCATAAAGGTAATTGTAGTCGCAAATGACAACATCGCATAAAAGCGACAGATCCAGCGTCAATTCAAAGGGACAGACAACATGCTTCAGTGCGTACCTTTCAATAGCTGCCCGGTCCAGCACATCCCCATTCAGAGCATCAGGAAGGGCATTTTTTATTTTGCCGTAATAGTTTTTTGCATATTCGCAGTTTTCTGCATTGCATATCTGTTCTTCACAAAAGCATACCTTTTCCTTTGCCGTTATTGTCAGAGATTTGATTCGCAGACCTTTTTCGCGCATGTCTGCCAGTGATTTTTCAGCCAGGCTTCTGGTAGTTGTTTTGGCTGTAAGGTAGAAGATTTTTGAGACCAGACCGTCGCCGAGCGCCTTTACAGCCGGGTAAAGCGTGGCCACTGTCTTGCCTGTGCCGGTAGGTGCCTGTGCAAAAAGCAATTCTCTGTTTTGTATGGTGTCATATACATTGTCTATCAGCTCCTGCTGACCCTGACGATAGCCGGGGTATGGGAAAGTAAGCTTTTCTATGGAACTGTCGCGTGCGATCTCCCAGCTGTGGGTTATTTGCTGCCATGCCATATAGTCTTCGGACAGCGGTATGAAGAACTCTGCAAGGGTATCTATACTGTAGAGGTCTATAAAGGATTTTTCCTGTTTTTCATCCAGCTGAAAATAGGTCAGCCGTATTGCTATATAGTCGAGTCCGTGCGTATATGCGAACATATATGCATAGCATTTCGCCTGTGCCCAATGCTGGGGATTGTGGTCATGCTCGATCTCCTCCAGCGGCAGTGTGGTGGTTTTGATCTCGTGGATAGTGACACCGGAGGCATCCTTCAGCAAGCCATCGATCCTGCCGCTCACCTCAAGCACAAGGCCGCTGCTTTCCAACCTGAATATTATTGGCACTTCAGCTTCATAGACAGCCTGGTCAGACAGGGTTTCCCTGATAAGCTTTCTCACTGCGGCATGCCCTCTTGTTCCTTCAACTGCTCTTGAAGGAGAATAACCTCCGGAAGACAGATCACCTGACTGGAGAGAGAATGCCAGCAGCTCCTGAACCGATACTGAAATGGTTTTCTTATTTTGCATTACGGCTCCTATTGATGAAGTATTGGCCGGGTCTATCGCAATGCCGCATTATGTGTTTAGACATGGTTGTTTTTCAACATGCATTATATAAACCGGCTTTTTTTAGTATAATATAGTTGCTTGTGAATGAAAAGGCAGACAAGGAGAATGTATCATGGATATTAACAAAGCGAGGTATGAGCTGACTGCCGTAAAGCCCGAGCAGTACCCAGCCGGGGATTTGCCCGAGATAGCGCTGGTCGGCAGGTCGAATGTGGGGAAATCATCTATCATCAATTCACTCTTAAACAGGAGAGGTCTTGCAAGGATCTCATCAGCACCAGGCAAAACAAGGGGCATCAATTTCTATAATATAGATGATACCATGTATTTCGTCGACCTGCCCGGGTACGGATACGCAAAGGTATCAAAAGGAGAGAAGGCTTTCTGGGGAAAGATGATCGAAACCTACCTGAACACGAGAAAGCAGCTCAAAATAGTGATTATGCTGGTGGATATACGGCATTCGCCCACTGCTGACGACAGAGTGATGTACAACTGGATCACAGAGCAGGGTGTGGCGCATATGGTCATAGCTACAAAAAAGGACAAGATACCGCGCGGGCAGGTGCAAAAGAGGCTCTCTGAGATAAGAAAGGTCCTGGGGCTCAATGCGGATGTCAGTCTGAGCGCATATTCGTCTGAGACCGGGCAGGAGAGGGACTTGTTATGGAGTGAGCTGGAGGCGGCAATACTCAAGCAGTCTGTTGTGGAACAGTCGTGAATCGTATGGCGGAAGGTGGGCAGTTTGAGCAGTCATGAAGATTTATTCGTTTGAACCGGTTATCGATGAGCGATGCAGTGTTCTCATACTTGGAACGATGCCCGGCGTTATGTCGCTTAAGAAGCAGCAGTATTACGGATTTGAAAGGAATGCTTTCTGGAGGATAATATATGCTCTCTTTGACCTTGAACCGGATAAGGATTACAGCCTGCGAAAGGCTTTTCTGCTGAGTCACGGCATTGCTCTGTGGGATGTGCTGAAGGCTTGCGAGAGGGAGAGCAGCAGCGATAGTGACATTAAGAATCCGGAGCCGAATGATTTTGCCAGCCTCTTTCAATGCTATCCGGCGATCAGGCATGTGTGCTTCAACGGCGGGCCTGCTGCCAGATTATACAATCGTTTTGTCAAAAGAAGGGGAGTGGGTGATATGATCCAGGATTTTCAAATTCTGCCCTCCACCAGCCCTGCATACACAATACCGTTTGAAAAGAAGCTGGAGCAGTGGAAGGTAATTTATGGTGCCTGGCACGACACTTAGACACTTATTTGTCTGTCGGCCTCGTTATATCCCCCGGACCACATTGTTGATCCATTTTCTCGAACGTATTCTCCAAAAACACAGAACCGCCTTGAATACCTCCTGGAGAGTGACAAGGAAAAATACCCATACGATATCAAGATTAAGCACCATTCCGCCAATCCATGCCAACGGCATACCTATGAACCATACTGCAGTCAGATCCAGGAATATGGTGAACCTGATATCACCACCGCCCCTCATGGCCCCTACAATGGCAACACTGGCAAAGGACTGGAAGGGTATGAGCACGGCGGCCGCTGTAAGTAAGCCCATAGCGCTGTCCACCACTGTCTGTGATACCTTGTACGGAGACAGTACCAGAGGCCTTATCAATACAAGCGTGCTTGCTATGATAGCTGAGAGCACAAGGGCTATTTTTAGAAATCTGACAGCATATTTATATGCTGTCTTGGTATCATTTTCGCCGATTTTATTCCCTACCATTATCAGACATGCACTGGAAATACCCTGAAAGAATACGAAGCACATGCTTCGGATGGTTGAGGTAATGTTTACGGCAGCGGCCGCTTCTGTACTCATCAATGCATATATTGCCATATATATCGATGTTCCAATGGCCCATACACCATCCTTTATGATGAGTTCTCCAGAGGTGCTGAAAAAGCGTTTGATAAGATCGGCGCTTATATTCAGCAGATCCTTTGGCTTTATCGATACGATACTGTTCCCGGCATATACAGCCCACATTATGATAGATGACTCGATGAGGCGGGCTATGACTGTAGCGGTGGCGGATCCTGCGACGCCCATTGCGGGCAATCCAAGTCTGCCGAATATGAGTATGTAATTCAATACTGTATTGACAATGATTCCTGCAAAGTTGGCTATCAGCGGAAGCCTGACATTACCCGTGCTTCGCAGCGCACTTGAAAAGCATATGGAGATGGTCATAAGCAAAAAGCTGATACTTACCGGCCTGAGGTATTGGCTGCCAAGCTCGATTACGCTGATATCCTTTGAAAAAAGTGACAGCATGAATCTTGGTGCTGTGAATGAGGGTATGAAGAATATCAGTGCAGCCGTAAATGTTATTACCATGCTCAGTGATACTACCTTTTTTATCTGATCGTATTTCTGACTGCCCCAGAATTGAGATATATAGACCGATATGCCTCCGCCTATGCCAAGCAGTATGACATTGAGAATGAAATATACCTGGTTTGCCAGCCCGACAGCGGTCACACTTGCATCACCAAGCTGACCGACAAGTATATTGTTTGTCAAATTAAGAGAAGAAGACAAAAATTGCTGCAGTGTAACCGGTATAGCTATGCTGAGAAATTTTATCAAAAAGCATCTGTCGCTAAATATCCCACTTTTTGACCCTAAACCCATCTTAAGCTGCATCCTATGCTCTCCATCCATGAAATAACTCTATTATAATTCTTATTGTTGATTTTGCTCGTCAATTTTTGCCTGTAGATGCTCATTAATTGCTTTTTTTTCAATATGTCATGTTATTTTAAGGATTCTGTAACCAAAAACCGCCAATGTTGAGTTATAATGATAGTATACGATTGTTTAAAGAGTTTACTTGCACAAATGAAAAAGGGGGTTAGCAATGAAACGTCGGTCCAAATTTACAGCAGCCGCAATAATGGTTCTTCTTGTTATATCATTGAGCCTTAATATTGTCTCTGCCATAAACCAGACAGCCGTACCCGGCTCAGATCAGGATCCTATCGTGAGTAAAAGCTATGTGGACGCCGCATTTGAACAGCTGTCGGCAGAGATACAAAAGCTGCTGGGGCAGAACGATGAGCTCAAAACTAAGGTAACGGATCAGGATAAGAAAATAAAAGCATTGCAGGATGAAATTGCCGCATTGAAATCCGGCGCTGCAGTTCCATCGACACCATCTGACGGCGATCAAAATGATGGACCTGTCACTCCGCCGCCTGCAAAGCTCAAGGGTACCGTTAATGTTGCTGTACTCAATCTGAGGTCAAAGCCCAGCACTTCATCGAGCATTCTAGGCAAGCTGTATAAAAATGAAACGGTCACAATAGAATCCGAAAGCGATGGCTGGTGCAAGGTGACTACATCAAAGGGCAAGGCAGGGTATGTTTTCAGCATTTATGTGACTAAGAAGAAATAGATCAGTAAAACCAATAGAGCCAAACATACAAACGAGATATTAAGTTGAGTGGAATATACTGTAGAAGAAACTAGAAGAGTCAATCAAGAGAGTTGGATAGGGGACAGTTCTTGTGATAACATGCGTAAACATAAGAGCTGTCCCCCTTTATTATCTGAGAGTCGTCCTTTGGTGCTGCCTCAAGGCAGTTTTACCCTTCCGGATCTCAGTATTTCCATATTCTTATCGATCAGATTTTTCCTTAGCTGAACGCATGCATAGGATCTGAGGGGATCCTCCGGAGTATTGACCACATAATCAAGCATTTTTTCAACAGTGGTACGAGCCACATGGACTCTCGTGTCAGATGAGGCATAGTATATGAGCAGTTCCCCATCATCTCTGACGATGGCACCATTACAGAATATGACGTTAGATACGTCGCCGATCCTTTCATCACCTATAGGAGCGATCAAAAAACCGCCGGGTCTGTGCGTGACTACTTCGGGATGGTCAAGCTCGGAAAGGAAAGCGTATACGACATACCTGAGCCCGGCTGCTGTATTTCTCACACCATGAGCTATGTGCAGCCAGCCCTTTTCTGTTTTTATTGGCGCAGGGCCTTGACCGTTTTTAACTTCCTTGATCGTGTGATATTCCTTACATTCCATCAGAAGCTCATCATCTATTTTCGCATTTTCTATTGAATCAGAGAGTCCCCATCCGATGCCGCCGCCTTTTCCGGTTTCGATGAACCCGTCCTGAGGCCTTGTATAAAATGCGTATTTTCCGCTAATAAATTCAGGATGCAGTACGACATTTCTTTGCTGAAGCGATTTTGTTTTCAGGTCGGGGAGACGCTCCCATGTTATAAGATCCCTGGTCCTGGCGATACCGCAGGCTGCTACGGCGCTTGAAGTATCACCGAACGGGGCATCCGGATCCTTTCGCTCTGTACAGAACAGGCCGTACATCCAGCCGTCTTCATGCTTTGTTATGCGCATATCATACACATTTACATCAGGTTTCTCAGTCTCCGGCATGATGATCGGGCAGTCCCAGAACCTGAAGCTGTCGATACCGTTATCGCTTTGTGCAACAGCAAAAAACGATTTTCGATCATTTCCTTCTACACGTGCAATCAGATATACCTTGCCGTTAAGCTCCACCGCACCGGGATTGAAAACACAGTTAACGCCCAATCTTTCCATCAGGTACGGATTTGTATCCTCATTGAGATCATACTTCCAGAACAGCGGTATATGCTCATTTGTGAGAACGGGATATTGGAACCTCTCAAAGATACCGTTGCCGGGCTCTGCCGGTACATTTTTTCTATCGATCGTTTCCTTATATGCCCTTGTAAGCTGCCTCAGTCTTTCTTCAAAAATAGTTCCCATATTAAACCTCCTGACTGTCTTTCCCTTGAATGCTGCGCTCACTTTACGCGGCTTATGATTTCATAGCACATCCTGCTGTTGTGATAGGGGCATTTCCATTGCCCGGCCTTCTCGCTGCTGGTGACCCGGCTGCCGTCGCGGGTGACTCCCCAATGCCATTCCCCATTTTTAGGGTCCACTATATATTTGTCGATAAATTGCCAGCACTTATATGATGCGTCCAGAAAGTTCCTGTCGCCGGTGAGCTGCCAGGCGTTGAAAAATCCAACCACTGCTTCCGCCTGCGGCCACCAGTCCTTATTGTCATCGAGCTTTGTGTCGTGAAGCTCGTTGTACATACCGCCGAATTCCTCATCCATACCGTTCAGCAGCGCCTTTTCGGCCATACGTATTGACGCAGTCCTTGCCTTCTCAAGCATCATACCGTCTCCGAGGACCTCGGCTGCCTCGTATATCAGCCAGCTGCCCTCGATATCATGACCAAAGGAGGTGATGTCCGAGCATGGGGTCCAGTCGAGGCTGAAGAAAAGCTCGAAGCGCCATGAATTTTTATCCACTATGTGCTCAAGTACATTTTTAAGTAAAGCATCGAGGCTTGCCTTCAGCTTGTCTGAATCCCAGACCCTCAGAAGGTTGGTGTAGGCCTCAAGCACATGAAGGTGGGTATTCATCGACTTTGGTACATTCATGTCTTTTTCGCTCAGACTCATGTCCGACAGAGGAGACCAGTCTGCAGCAAATGCTTCCAGATAGCCTCCGTGGGCTTTATCCCGGGCATGTTCTTCAAGAGCTTCAAAGAGCTTGACCGCAAGGTCAAGTGCAGATTTGTCGCCTGCAGCTCTGAAATACTCCGATAATGCGTAGATGGTGAAGGCGTTAGCATAGACCTGATTTTTCGTATCCACAGGCTTACCTTTATAGTCAAGCAGCCAGTAGACTCCCATGGTTTCATAGTTTATAAAGTGTTTGCGTATATACTCATAAGCCCGCACTGCCATATCAAGAAAGCTCTTTTGCTTGTAAAGTCTGTATGCCTTGGAATATGTCCACAATATCCTTGCATTCAGTACCGACGCTTTGTCGTGGTGATCGTTCACTTCCAGATCCTTTGAGATGAAGCCATAGAATCCGCCGTTTTCATTGTCGGGAGCATATTCGCACCAGAATTTGAGAATATTGTTTCTCAGCTCTTTTTCAACCTGTTCCTTTAGTTGAATGCCAGTATCCTGTTTCAAGGCGCCACCTCTGATTATCTGAATTCTATGTTGTCACCGGGTACAACTTCTGAATTGTTTTTTATGTATTCTATAAGCTCATCGGCCTGTGCAAATGCAAGGGCAACATAAGTATCTGCAGCTCCATAGTAAATGGCTATCCTGCCGGATCCGGCATCATGCAGTGCTGCACACGGGAACACCACGTTTGGTACGAAGCCTGCGGTTTCGTAAGGCTTTTCAGGCGTCAGCAGATGCTCGATGGTTCTGTATTTTACAATAGCAGGATTGTCGATATCAAGTATTGCAGCCCCCATACTGTAAACGTATCCGCTGCAGGTGGTAGTGACTCCATGATAGAAAAGCAGCCACCCGTCGTCTGTTTCGATAGGTACCGGACCTGCACCTATCTTTGTGCTCTGCCACCAGCCGCTGCCTCCTCTTGACATGACGCGCCTGTGTCTTCCCCAGTATTTAAGATCTGCACTTTCGCTGATAAATATGTCCCCGAATGGTGTATGACCGCTGTCACTAGGCCTGCAAAGGAGCTTGTACTTTCCGTCTGTTTTTCTTGGAAACAGGACGCCGTTTCTATTGAAAGGAGGGAATGGGTTTTCGAGCCTGACAAAGCTTTTGAAATCGGTTGTCATACCTAATCCCAGCGCTGCGCCGCCAAAATCTGTGCACCATATTATGAAATAAGTTCCTTCGATTTCTACAAGCCTTGGATCGTATGCATAATTGGGGTCATAGGGCTTTCCGAACTCATCCTTCCACATGATGGGGCCGTCTTCTATTTCCCAACGGATTCCATCTTTGCTCCAACCCATATGCAGTCTGGCTTTCCCATCGGTGTGATCCGCTCTGAAAACACCGACAAATTCGTCGCCATAAGGCATTACTGCACTATTGTATATGCGGGCACAATGCTTTGTAGGATTACGCTCAATAATAGGATTCCGGTCATACCTCCAGACAACACCGTTGTATCCCTTTGGTTTGTCCTGCCAGGGAATGCTTTGTAAAGGTTTACCGATTATACTCATTTTCCAGGCCTCCTTTATTGTAATATTACATTTTTGTATTGTAATATTATAGTATCAGATGACAAGTTAAAAGTAAAGTGATAAAATGGTAGGGGGACACTCCGATCAAGGCAATAGAAATACTCGGAAAGACCCTTGGGTGAATGTGCTGATGATGCAGTGGGTGCCAGCAATACTCCCTTTACGAATCACTAATCAAAAGGAAATGATGACGGAGGTAATATGTCTGCCAAAGTGACTATGACTTCAATAGCAAACAAGCTAGGTGTCTCGAAGAACACTGTATCACTTGCATTGAGGGGTGTGGGAGGTATCAGTGAGAGTACACGAAGGCTGATCATTGATACTGCAGATGCATTGGGATACCGTTACAAGTCTGCTGCGAAACAAGGTGAAAGCAGGAATCTATGCCTTGTCATACCAAAAAGTGCTCAGAATTCACTTGATTTTTTCAGTGTGATCCAAATGGGCATCGAGGATGAGGCCAAGAAGAATAACATCAATACTGTACTGCACTATTACGATGATACAGGCAACGGTTTTCAGATCCCATTATGCATAAGGGAAGGAATGATTTCCGGGATAATAACACTCGGAAGGGTCGATCAAAGCACAGTACAGACACTGAAATCCTATGGTTTGCCTGTTATTATGGTGGATAACTACATCGACGGCATGGAGATTGACTGCATACTGACGGACAACTACTGCGGAGGCTATACGGCCGCAGAGCATCTTATAAGGAGCGGTCACAAAAGCATAGCCTTTTTCGGCGAGATAAAAGCCTCGGTGAGCTTTTATGACCGATATATGGGTTACAGGAGAGCTGTGGAAAGGTACGGTGTCGATATACCGGAACAAAGCTCTCTTTTACTTGAATGCTCCGAATCAATATGGCTGGATGATGCCATTGCTCTGATCAGGCAGGTGCAAGCCACAGGCGGGCTGCCTTCTGCCTTCGTTTGCTGCAACGATATTACAGCAATACTGCTATGCAAGGCTCTAAATCAGCTCAATATAAGTGTTCCCGGACAGATTTCGGTCGTTGGATTTGATGACATAAGTGCTGCTTCCGGTATCATACCTGAATTGACTACGATGCAGGTCAGAAGGGAAGCGATGGGCAGAAAGGCCGTAGTCAAGCTACTGTCAAGGCTGTCCGGCGGTGACGGAATTGCAGAGAAGATTCTGCTGTCAGCCCGCCTTATCGAACGAGACTCTGTTAAAAGCCCTATGTGAGTGAGATATATCTCGCTGCAGCTTTAGCAAAATCACAGAAAACAGAAGCGTGAGATTGACCGTGAAAAATAAAAATCTTTTTGCAAACGAAAATTTTTTTTGAACCGAAGTGTTATAATAAAACTGTAGGTGTTTCATGTGAACAGATGCCTGCAGTTTTTTACCGGGGGACAGGCTTTGAGAGGAATCAGCGAACAGAAGATAATATCAAGAGTCAAAAGACGATCCGGATTTGCAAGATTTGTTTTCATACTGCTTGCTGTGGTTGTTTTGCAGTTTGCAGCAGTTACAGGTCTGATTGTATCAGGTGGTGCTTCCGATGCGGCGGTAAAAACAGATTACCTGCTGATACTGGGTGCCAGGCTTTTTGGAGAAACGCCTTCGGACTCATTGCAGGAGCGGCTGAAAGCAGGCGTCCTATACCTTGAAAAATACCCTGATGCCATGGCAATAGTATCAGGGGGACAGGGCAGAGGGGAGGACATCACAGAGGCTGAGGCTATGCGCAGGTTTCTTGTTGCTGCAGGAATTGATGAAGGCCGTATCATCACGGAATCCAAGGCTGCAAGTACAATGGAGAACTATAAATTTGCCAGGGAGCTGATAGAGCAGAGAACCGGTGCATCTGCAGGAGAAATCACCTTCATAACAAACAAATTTCATATATTCCGCTCAAGGATGTTGGCTGAGAGAAACGGTCTGAGGGCTTATGCGCTTGCGTCGGGTGACAGTCGTGAAGCGGCTGCGATGTATGTTCGGGAATATTTTGCTTTGATAAAATCGTTCGTTTTCGACAGATGAACCATACAGATGAACCATGCAAATTAACCGTACAGAAAATCCACATAGAGAAATTGACATATAAAATCCATACAGAAGAATCATACTCTTTTTGCCAACTTTCCACAACCACTTCTTTTGTAACCAAATTTTAATCTGTTATTAACAAAATATTCAAAATAATTTTGAAAATATGTCATAAATTTAGGGTAATATTTGATTGTACTAAATAGTAATCTTATTACATTAGTAAACACAGTAGTTTTTAGGAGGTTTGATCAATGTATAACAGCTTTAATTTCGATGAACACGAATATCAGAAATACAAACGGCCGGGAAATAAAAGACGGCTGCTGCCATACATTGCCATTGTACTTGTTACTTCTCTTGTCAGCAGTCTGACGGTCGGGGCAGTACTTTATGGAAAATTTTCTTTAGAGCTGGAGAAGGCCCGAATATCTGCCATGGACACTCTGGCCGCAGACATCACCGGAGCAGCTGCTGTGTCGGACAAGGATCTGTCTTCGGGGAACGGCGCACAAAAACTGCCTGAGGGTGTGCATCAGACGGCAGAAGGGGCAGGGAATGATTTAAGAGCATCAACGGCGCAAGTGAATGACAATGCTGTAAATGAAGCCGGCAGAGATATCATTAAAGGTTCCGCAAGCGGCAATACAGGACAGGGTGAGATCCAGAATACGGCTCTGCCAAAGGGTTCGGCTGTCACAGCCATTGCAAAGGAGGCCGGACCTGCAATCGTTGGTATCAGGATGACGATTTCAGGGACCAGATACAACTACTTTGGAGTCAGGAATGATCAGATAGGCGAAGGCTCGGGAATTATTATAAACAAAGACGGATATATCATGACAAACTATCATGTTGTCAGCGGAGCCGATCCAAAGAAGGGGACCAGCGCAAGGACCATACTGGAGGTGTTCCTTCCGGACGGAAGAGAGGCCAAGGCTGTATTCAAGGGCGGTGATGAAAAAACAGATCTGGCTGTGATCAAGATAGATCTGGAGAACCTGCCTACAGCTGAGCTGGGCGACTCCTCCAAGCTGGAGGTGGGCGAGTTGGCGGTGGCGATAGGAAATCCGTTGGGAATGGAGTTTGCAGGCTCGGTTACTGTTGGCGTGATCAGTGCATTGAACAGGACTATTGAGATGGATGACAGAGCCCTTAATCTCATACAAACGGATGCGGCAATCAATGAGGGAAACAGCGGCGGCGCACTTCTGAACTCACAGGGACAGGTGATAGGCATAAATTCTGTGAAGATAGCAGCTTCGGGTGTGGAAGGTCTGGGGTTTGCGATCCCGATAAACGATGCATGGCCTATTGTTGATCAGCTCATAAAATATGGATATGTCAGGGGAAGAGCATATATAGGCATAGCAGGCAGGGAGATATCAAGCATATATGCAAGCACCTATGGCCTTGCCAAGGGCATCTATATTACTGATGTGACGCAGGGCAGCGGTGCCGATAAGGCAGGCATCAGGGCAGGAGACATAATAGTATCAATGGCTGGAAAGGCTGTTGAAACCGTCCGGGATCTGGATAAGATCAAAGAAGCATACAAGCCCGGGGACAGAGTTAGTGTCGTCGTTGACAGGAACGGTAAAAAGATAAGCCTCGAAATGACCTTCGGTGAAGAAACATAACAACCAATATATGGATCTTCTTTACGGAAGGCGGCAGGCAAACGGCAGGGGACTGCTGGTCCCTCTGCTTTATATATAGATCCCGGGAGTCTTTGGCTCCCGGGATTCTTGGTTAACGGACACATTAGTTTCATTGGGACAAGAAAATATCCTACAAACTTTGAACGATATGGTCTTAATATAGAAGTCATGACGGACTAACAGATGGAGCGAAGCGGATTGCTTCAGACCCCGGCCTGCCTGGAATCAAGTAAATCAGTTTTGCGCATATCAAGGCTCTTTCCGGTGACCAGCGAAATATCAGCGCCAAGTTTTCTGAAGTCTCTAACTATATCCTCATAACCTCTCTCGATATGCTCGATACCGGTTATTCTGGTAGTGCCGTCGGCAAGCAGGCCTGCGAGGACCAGAGCAGTACCTGCTCTGATGTCACCGGCATGCACCCACGTGCCGGTAAGGCGCCGATGGCTGTTGATACGGGCAATGCCGTTGCGCACTATTATATCTGCACCCATCCTGTTTAGCTGTTCACAGTGATTGAAGCGTTTTGGATAGATCCTGTCGCTGATTGTACTCCTGCCAAGTGCCTTTAGGAGCAGCACAGTGACAGGCTGTTGAAAATCGCTTTCAAACATTGGATATTTCCCAGTCCGTATCCTTGAAGCTCTGATCCTGCCGCCGCCATTTACGGTTATACTGTTTTCGGTACGTTCAAATGACAATCCTATTTCTGTGAGCTTTACAATACAGGGCTCAAGATGCTCCGGTATGACGTCGTCTACAGTCAGTGAGCCTCCTGTGACCCCGGCTGCTATGAGGTATGCACCGGCAATGAGTCTGTCAGGTGCAGATGAGTGAGTACAGCCGCCAAGCTGCTCAACGCCCTGTATACGTATCGTATCTGTGCCTGCGCCGTAGATGCGGGCGCCCATTTTATTGAGCATTACTGCCGTATCGACCACTTCGGGGTCCTTTGCAGCATTGTAAAGTGTCGTTTTGCCCTTGGCTAATACTGCAGCCAGCATTACATTTACCGTAGCTCCGCAGGTCACAACATCGAAGAATATCTCTGTACCGTTGAGACTATTGGCTTGCACCAGATAATGGTCTTCAAACATTTCAACCTTCGCTCCAAGGGCTTTGAGGCCTTTGAGATGCTGGTCGATAGGACGTGAAACAAAGTTATCGCCCCCGGGGTAACCGATGGATACCCTGTGATGTTTTGCGAGTAAAGCGCCGATAAAGTAATATGCCGCACGGAAAGACGATGACAGGCTGGGATCTATCTCAGCAGTATATATGCCCCTGGGATCGATCTTGTAAGATTTGTCATCCTCGGTAACAGACACACCGATACTGTCCATTATCCTAATTACTACTTTTATATCTGAAATGTCGGGAATGTTCGAAATATGTACGGGCTCATCTGCCAGACAGCTGGCAGCCAGCAGTGCAAGCGAGCTGTTTTTTGAACCGGGTGCCCTGATCTTACCTTTTAGTGGTTTGGAGCAGTTTACTTCAAGCCATCTCATTTGTTTTCTCGCTTTCTTTTCTCGTTTTGTTTGTATAACTCTATTATACCCGTAAACATTGAAAATGTTAAACAGTTTTTTAACAGAAATCCCAAATTTGTGCCGGATTCAGCTTGTAAATCATGGTAATGCATCAACCTGTCCATCCCTCCTGAAAAACATTGTAAAATAGCTTGTTGTATATTCATAACCGCCTCCGGTGATGCGGGAGGAATTATTATGTCCGGTTACCTCTATTTCAGTGGCTTTTTCTGCTTGCATTGCAGTGAGCAGTGTCATTATTGACGGGACAGAGTCCAGATTGTCGTTTCCCATCATGCGTAAGGCTTCCAGATTCCATGATTTTATTGCATCCAATGTGGCCGCATCAGATTCATCTGCCTTTGCCACATCCAGATAATGTGAAAAGTCTATAGACGCAATGACTATGATCCCGGGTTTTTCGGATATAATATCTGCCAGCAGTTTGCCGAGCTTTTTTGATCGCTCGGCAGAATAACTGCCATGGATCAGCAACGGTACGATTTTTGTATCAGGCAGATAATATTTGATGTATGGAACAAGTGATGATATGGAGTGTTCGTCTTCCATGAGAGTGTTATTTTCCGCTGTATCAGCTGCCTTAATGATCTTATCGATCAGCTCAGTGTCGGCTTCTGATATTCCGAAGGAGGTTCCCCAATCTGCCGATGATGTATGAAGCTCGCTGATTCCGGTCAGTTTATGGTTCGGGCCGATTACGATTACTGTTTCAGGCGGGTCCTGCGCCAGGGTCTCAAAGAATCCGGCGATCATCCCCGCTGCCAGCAGATGGTGAGGTACGATGCCGCCAAGGACAGTACCCGAGCCATTTGCCGAATCCTTTTGGGCGGTTGACGGCTCAAATCTTTCTAGAGCTTCATTTACTGACTTTAGAAAAGCTTTCTCGGTATAGTGTATGCATCTCAGCAGCGGAACCGCACTGACTGATGTTGTTTTATGTTCCGGTCTGATACAGGTATCATAGGAGGCTTCGACAGATGCGTCAGCAGCTGCTTTAGCAGTTGTATCGTTCATCGTACTGCTATTGCTGTTTGCAGCGGGAATGCCACTGCCTGCCGAACCGCCGGACAAAAAAAGGCAAAGCACGGCAGCGGAGAGAATCAGTATTGTTCCATAGCCGTGCTTTTGCATCACATAACCTCCATTTATTTCATTACAGCAGCCTTAATCACTGCAGGAGTCCGCTGTTTTGTACCTGCACGATTACATAGCGTATTATCACAGATATGATCAGTCGCTTATCGTGATCCGGGTCCTCTCGGTGAAGCCGGAAATGTCGTTGTCGGTGTGGCTCAAAGCAGCGCTGTCTGCTGTATATGAGCCTGGAGATACTGCTTTTGCATAGTACTCTATGGTACGATCCTGACTGACATTCTTTTTATTGTAATAATAACCGAATACGACTTTTTGCCCGGTGACCTCAGAGGGATAATACCAATTGCCGGAAACTCCCCTGTCGCCATATGAAGCCTGGATATACCTAAATCCCGCCGGAAGCACATCGGTGATCTCATAGTATCCGTCGGGAGCGGTTTCGCTGAATTTAAGCGTCAAGGTCACCTTTGCTGTATCAGATCGTTTGAAATTTACTGCAGAGCTATCAATGCCACCGGTATTGTAATTTCTCTCTATCGATACGGTATCACCGGGGCTCTTCTTGATATCGCTGACAGGTGCTGTGTATGAGCGCGCCGCAACTATATTTCCGGTGATGCCGCTGAATTTAAGCGATGACAGCTTGTCGGGAGTGAGCACCAGTCTGAAAAAGCTTCCCTTCTTTAACTCTATCTGCTTCCTGACTCCGTCCAGCTCATAGGTGAAGCTGTTGACAAGTGAAGCATTTTTTATATAGTTCGTTACGAATATCATACTCTCCAGATTTACCAGAAGTGTGGATGTGGAGTTGGAGCTTATATACCTGAACAGCTTCATCTTCTCTGGTGCATCCGTTTTCATAGCGATCAGAGCACATAGTGCTGAAGCATCGATGTTGTCGTCTCTTGTGCCGTTTTCCGTATCTATCCACGCTAATGTATCGGTGATGCTCCCATGCTTCGACATAACCTCATTGTATACTTCAGCCGCTCCCTGATGGTCTCCTGCTTCACAAAGCGCAGCCCCGAGCACCAGTCTCGTTTTGAGATCCGGATCTTCCTGTGACAGTATGGAGCGAATATCCAGCAGAACAGGTTCCTTGAGCGCTGCAAGGCCCCAATATGCATAGATTACATCCTCCGGCATAGTGTTTTCATTTTCTATTAGGCTGTAAAAATAGAAGGTAAGTGAGCCGCGGTCTATGTCGTCCGCTGCAAATGAGCACATTTTTGCCGATAGTTCAGGGCTGCTGCTGTCATAGGGGAGAAGTGCGAGCCCACCGTCATTCTTCTGATACTTTTTCAGATCAAATTCCTCTTCAATGTATGCTTTTTCATTGAAGTAATTTTGCAGCAGTTTGCCCGAGATCTTCCTCGCAAGCACCTGATCAAGCCTTGAGCCCCAGTTTGTGTAAAGAGAACGAAGCTCGTTATAAAGAGCAGACGAATCTTCATTATAGAAGGTGAGGGTGGTAAGACCATTTACACCGTTTGATAGGGTAGTACCTTCTTTGAGGGGTATGAAGTCGGTCACTGTGGTCTCAAGTAAACTGTCTGTCACTCTGAAGCTGCGTTCCATGGCATCCTTCAGACTTCCATAAGCACCTTCTATCCTGACGGTGTAGTCTCCTGCAGCCAGTGTACCCAATTGCACTTCACAGTGTGTGTTTGCAGTTCCCTTGACGGTATGTGATATCGAATAACCGTCCATTCCTTCTACTGTGACAGTGAAATCTACCGCTGCTCCTGCCGCAAGCTCTTCACCGTTGGCTCTCACAAGTATGGATGGGCTGTCTCCTGTCATAAAGGTCTTGTTGAATATGGAATCCACAAAGAACGGGAGCTTTGATGAAATGTTAATAACACTGCTGCCGGCCTGAAGATCCTTTGAGACAGCCTGACAGGTAATCCTCCAGGAGGTCAGATTATCGGGTACTTTAAACGCAGCTTCTGCTTTGCCGCTCTCATCTGTCGAAACAGTGAGGAACACAGCAGTGTCCTTGAAGTCTCTGCGGACGCTGGTGTCGCCGCCTTCCCCGCCGCCCTCCGCCATGGGAGGCCCAAACTCCCCTATGGGCTCATAGGAGAGGTACTGTGAGAGGAATCCGGAGGATATCGACACACCGTACAGTGATCCAAGTGTGTTTACATATTGCTGATAAAATGCAAAGTAAGCCTCATCTACTATACCAATATTAACTTCCGAGCTGACGGGTCCGCCCTTTGCATCCTTAACCTCAAGCAACAGTTTCGCAGTATCTCCGGGCTTATAGCTTTCCTTGTCAGTTGTAATTTTGATATCCAGCTTTTTCTCATTATTGTCGTATCTGTATTGTATGATCCCGGCATCGTAGATGCCGCTGCCGTCATAGCATAGGGCCTTAACATAGACATTCGGTATGAGGCTGGTGTCAAAGGGGAATTGATATACTGAGCTGTCTGATACTGTATAATCAACGATGCCGTTTCGCATACGGATAAAGAGATATTTTCTGTTTTCCCCTTCAAATGGCTCCTCTTTATTGTACAGAATCTCGGCTTTTACCTGTTCTCCAGCCTTGTACTGCTTGAACGCACCGGTTTGTGACAGCCTGTAGGTGCTGGTGTACGGGTCGTAGGAGTCCCAATTGTAAATATATATGGATTCAGTGATCGGACGCCCTTCTGAGTCGTTTGTAAATATTTCTGCAGTATAGTGTTTATCATCTTCCGTGTTGAAATCGATCTCATATTTTCCGTCTATAGTTGTAAAGCTATATTCATTTATAAGATTCTTGACCTCATAGTAACCATAGATATCCTTCCTGATCTTGTTTATATGGTCGTAGTAATCTCCCGTTTTTCTCTTTTCGTAATGTCTTTCATATAGTTTGACAGTAATCGGTATGTCGACGCTTTTTCCTCTGTAGTCATCCTGCGAAGGATAACCATAAATATTGCTGTCCAAAGCGGAAATGTCGATACTGCTCGTTGTGAGAGAAATCGTACCTGTGTCACCGTCTATATTCGTTTCGGCTTCGACCATGGTATCTTTCGGGAACACATTGACATACCGGTATTCTCTGACCTGCTGCTCTTCAGCTTCGCTGTTGCTTACAGAAAGAGTCAGCATGACAGGTCTCCAACCGGGCGCGGAGGTTTCCGGCTGAAGTGACAGCTTTGATGAGCCCTGTTGGTCGCTTGTAAGTTTGCCGTTTTTTGCTTTGCTGTCTATAAACGTGGTGTAATCAAGCTTCATGCCTGATGCGGGAGTACCTTCAAAAAATGAGGCTGCAATATCGAAATTGACTGTTTCCCATGCGTATACGAAGTTGCGGTCCGGTTCAGCTTCAATTTTATATACTGGTTTGGTGTAGTCCATAACCTGCAGATATTGAGTGATCATTACCCTTTCGCCGACCCTGACACGGACTTCATATGAGCCGGGATTGAAGTTGGAGATCCTGAGGCTTCCGGTAAACGTACCGTCCGGTGTCAGTGTTATGCGCTGCGAGGACAAAACCGAGGCGCTGTCATTGCCGGGCAAACGCCAGTTATAGCTAATAAGCTCAAGCTCTGCTTCAGTCTCATCTGCCGTGCCGCTTCTGGGCTTGAGGATACCCCATATGTTTACGGTGTCCTGCGGAAGATATATACCCCTGTCCAGGTGTAAATAAGTCCAGTAGCTATCTGCGACATCAGTATTATAGCTGCTGTACCACGGATCATAAGTGTTGTTAGGGACACATGCCACAAATGGAAGGCCGGATTTGGGCTTTATGGTGAAAAAGTGAAGTGATCTGTCGGAACCATACAACGATGCACCAAGGACGGCTAATCCGGCATCGTCAGTATTTGCGGACGTGCCTTGGCCAGGGATGAACTCAGTATCCTTGGTACCTGCAGCCTCACTCTGGTCAAGTACAAATTCCGCATCGGCCACAGGTTGACCGGACAAAGCATCATTGACCCATGCAAGACATTCGTCCTTTGATGTCATTATATATACGGAGGTTCTATTTATCTGCAGCGGAGCATAGTACTTGTCGCCATCGATATCGGCGACCACGATATAATATCCTTCGGATAGTGATGATGGAAGCAGGAGGTATGTCCTGTTCCAGTAATTCTCAATGTATTGTACTATTGTGCAGTTTACTGATGCAGTCTTTTGCAGAGCGGACAGATCATAGCTGTCACGATTGCTGTTGATAGTCCAGTATGGTTTGGAATGATTTTTCTTAATATTATCAAGGAAGCTGCCGGCATCAGGGAAGCTGTATATTTCAACAGGTACCTCGCTGCCAGCCATTTCATTCATTGTGTATACTTCCAGTGCGGGAACTGTCTGGGGGGTAAAATTGTAAACATCGTCCGAAAATGAAAAATATTTCTTTGAAGTGACAGGCAGCTCTGTCTGGAATACAAAGGTGTAATCTTCTTGCAGAGTATCACTGCTGCCTTCTGCGGATATACCTTTTTTTACTGTAACTGTGTATATCGTATCCTGATCCAATGCTTCCGGAACGAAAACCAGTGTTTTTCTGTTCCATTCAAAGCGTCCTTTGACTTCGGGAGTTATTTCTATGTGTTTTTCAGGATCCTTTATTCCGCTGTGACTGAATGTGATCTCTATGCCCGTTTTTACAGGCACATGCACAGATTTGTCGGCGGGCAGCGTTCTCACCACGCTGAAGTTTTTTTTTGTTTGGAACGCCCAGGACTTTTTTGCTCCGGTATCCTTGTCGTTCAGTGTGAGGTTATATACACTGTTGGATTGCAAAGGCTTTTCAAATTCCATTTTGTATTCTTTGTCGGATAGCTTCTTTATACTGAAAGCCTGCTGCGGTTCTACATTCAATGATGACATTACGGCTTCTTCGTCTGTGGCTTTGCTGAACAGAAGTCTGAAAGCTGATGTAGTGCTCACTCCCAGGCTGTCCGATTCTTCAGGCGATATCTCTGCGACTGCATCCAGCAATCCTGCGTTTTGCAACGGACTTGTCGTATCGGTTTGTATATCTGCATCCCCGTTGATATCGCCGGCGGTTTCTTCTGCAGTTGTTTTCCCGCCTCCTAAAACACCTGTCAATGCAGCTGTGACAAGTACTGCAGCAAGGACTACTACGGCTGTTGTGATGATCAGCACTCTTTTGTTTTGAAGTAAGCTCTTTAGATTTCTACTCATGGCGCAACCTTACCTTTCATGCCGTCTACGCATGGCTCATAGCTTTCGGGCAAATACTTCGGACTGTTTGAAAGCAGTCCGGGCAATGATATTACTGCGATGCCATTAATTGTTATGACTAATTGTTATGACGCAAAATGGAATAGTTTTGTTTCAATATTATTAAATTTTACCTTTTTGTTATGCTAAAATATGAATTACAAGGGAGCAGGCAGAACGCATTTGCTCAAAGCGGCAGAAAGGACGCCCAAAAGGAACAGTCTATTAGCGGCCGACCCTGGTATGACACTTGTCTGCCGGCGAATGGACGGAGGGAAATCATGTACTATATAGACCCGCCCAATGGTGTGGTAATAATCCTTGATATACTTAGGAAGCATGGCTTTGAAGCCTATGCTGTCGGAGGCTGTGTTCGCGATTCTATAATGGTGAGAACCCCAAAAGACTGGGATATAGCGACCGATGCGCATCCGGAGCAGATCTGCGGGCTGTTTGGGAAAACTATAGACACCGGTATCAAGCATGGCACGGTAACAGTGATACTGGACAAGATGCATTATGAAGTCACCACCTTCCGCATCGATGGCAGGTATACGGATGGCAGGCACCCGGAGGAGGTCGAGTTCACATCAGGGCTTCAGGACGATTTGCGCCGGAGGGACTTTACGATAAATTCAATGGCATGGAATCCGGAAGGTGGTATAATCGATCCTTTTGGTGGTATTAATGATATAACGAACAGGATCATTCGGACTGTTGGAGACCCGGGTGAGAGGTTCAGCGAGGATGCTCTTCGTATGCTGAGAGCTGTGCGCTTCGCAGCCGCTCTTGGATTTGAGATAGAGGCAGGGACCCTTGAGGGAATAAAGGAAAACAGCAGTAAGATATGCAAGATCAGTGCTGAAAGGATCAGAGAGGAGCTGGCCGGAATACTTGCATCGGATGCACCCGAGAAATTTGTTATTCTCAGACATACGGGGCTCCTTAGATATATTTTGCCTGAGCTTGATGTATGCTTTGATACGGATCGCAATCAAAAATGCATAGGGGAACACTGTCTGAGATCGGCTGCAGCAGTTGAAGCGGACCCTCTCCTAAGGTGGGCAATGCTGCTGCACGATGTTGGCAGATGTTCTAAAGCTGATGCTGATCCGTGCAAGGAAGAGATCTCTACAGATACTGATTTGCGGAGAGAAGCTGCTGATCCGAGCGAAAAAATCACCGTATATACTAATTTGGGAAGAGGGCTCAGAGAAACTGCTGTGAGCTCCTGTACTCAGAAAAGTATTGAGACAGCAGATATGATACTCAGTCGTCTGAAGTTTGATAATAAAAGTAAAAAGAAGATACTGCGGCTGATCAGGCATCTCGAAATGTATATTGAGGCAGAGCAGAGCGCTGTGGCAAGAGCAATACTCGAAGCAGGTGAAGATATATTCTCAGACCTCTTAAAGGTCAAAAAGGCTCACTTAGTGGCTTTGCAAGGCGACGAGCATACAGCTCGAAGCATTATGGAGCAGAATCCGGTGACTTGCAGCCGGTATGGTGGTAAGGTCGAACTCGATAAGCTGGATAGGGTGCAATCAGTATTTTCATCTCTGATGGAAAGTGGCCTTTGTTTTGGCTTGAAGAGTCTGGCCATAAACGGCAGTGATCTGAGAAGGCTTGGCCTTAATGAAGGCAAATGCATTGGCGATATACTGGTATATCTTCTTGACAGGGTTATCGACGAGCCGGGATTGAATAATAAGGATATACTCGCGGATATGGCACTGGAATATCTGAAAGGAAAGCAGCATTAGTAAGGATGGCGGATTCAGATCAGATCGAGCGGCTGTTGGAGATGTGTAATCAAACAGAATCATATTTTTGCTTTCTGAACAATATATAAGTGGCCATTGATATCCTGGCAGATTCCTACAATATGGCGGATATCCTAAAATTGAAAGAGGTATTACAGGAAGAAGGGAAGGTATAGATGGGTAATCTATTAAAGGGTAAAAATATCATCATAATGGGTATCAGAAATAAATGGAGCATTGCCTGGGCAATTGCAGCTGCAGCTCATAAGGAAGGGGCGTCGCTGATATTCACATATCTGGGTGAAAGGGAGAAAAATGATGTGTCGGCCCTTGCAAGGGAGCTTGGCGGTGTTGAAATTTTTCAATTGGATGTTACATCTGATGCTGATGCAGCAATCTTTTTTGAAACAGTAAAAAATAAATACGGCATTATCCATGGTTTAGTCCATGCAATAGCCTATGCAAAGGCAGAGGACCTGCAGGACAGTTTTTTAAATACATCAAGAGAAGGATTTTCCCTGGCAATGGATATAAGTGTTTACTCCCTTGTCGCTGTCAGCAGGAAAGCGGCTGAGCTGATGAAAGACGGTGGCAGCATAATCACACTGACCTATATGGGCTCTGAGAAAGTCATGACAGGGTATAATGTCATGGGACTTGCTAAAGCCGCCCTTGAGGCTGGTGTCAGATATCTTGCAAATGATCTGGGGCCTTCGGGTATAAGGATCAACGCAATTTCTGCAGGAGCGGTAAAGACGCTTTCTGCAAAAGGCATCAAGGATTTTGGAAGCATTTTGAAGCATACCCGGCACAAAGCGCCGCTGAGAAAAAATGTCGAGCCCGAGGAAATAGGTGATGCTGCTATATTTCTCCTAAGTTCAATGTCGGGAGGAATAACAGGAGAGATAATGCATGTCGACTGTGGAATTAATATCATGGGGATATAGAAAAGGCTGATGGTCTTACCATCAGCCTTGTTTGTATTAGCTTAACTTTCAGAATCGGTTGACACCGCCTTCAAATGGAAGAGATGTAGTTTCAGCCTGCAGCAGCGCCAAGTTTCTCGAATACTTTACGGAATGCTTCAAGAGCGTAATCCAGTTGCTCTTTTGTATGAGTTGCCGTATAGCTGGTTCTGATACGGCACAGGCCGGGTTTGACAGCTGGTGATATAACTGGATTGACATAAACTCCTTCTTCGCGGAGCAGCTTCGTAACTACCAGAGTGGGCTCGTTTTCATAGGTCATTACAGGCACTATTGGTGTGATTTCGCTGTTTGCTTCGTATATTGGAATCTCGAGCTTTTTGAAGCCATCCCTCATATATTTGGAGATATCTTTAAGCCTCTGTATGCGTTCGGGTTCAGCAATTATAATGTCAAGTGCGGCAATGGCAGACGCTGCGTTTGCCGGGGGTATGGAAGCGGAGAATATGAATGGTCTCGAATTGTGCTTGATAAAGTCAATGACATCCTGGCTTGCTGCTACAAATCCACCAAGGCTTGCCAGTGACTTACTGAAGGTACTCATTATGATGTCGACCTCGTCCTCAAGCCCGAAATGCTCAGCCGTACCTCTGCCGTGTTCGCCGAGTACACCGAAGGAATGAGCGTCGTCAACCATGACTCTTGCACCGTATTTTTTTGCCAGTCTGACTATGGACGGCAGATCTGCTATATCGCCTTCCATGCTGAAAATACCGTCAACAACGATCAATTTCCCATGTTTGTCGTCTATTTTGGACAGAAGCCTTTCCAGATCTTCCATGTTGTTATGCTCGAATTTGAGAGTCTTGGCAAAACTGAGCCTGCATGCATCCACTATGCTTGCGTGATTTTCACTGTCGCACAGGATATAATCGTTTCGCCCGGCTATAGCTGTTATGATACCGAGGTTTGACTGGAAACCGGTGCTGAATGTGATCGCTGCATCTTTTTTTACAAATTCGGCCAGCTTTTTCTCCAATTCAAGATGGAGTGTCAGTGTTCCGTTTAGAAACCTGGACCCGGAGCAGCCGGAACCAAACTGTTCAACTGCTTCTATCGCAGCCTTTTTGACTCTTGGATCGGAGGTCAGACCCAGATAGTTGTTGGAACCTACCATTACAGTTTTTTTTCCCTCTATGACAACCTCAGTATCCTGTCCTGTTTCCAGTGCGTGAAAATATGGGTAAAGACCTGCTGCCAAAACCTCCTTGTAGTCCGTGTAGCTAAAGCATTTTTCAAAGATATCCATAATCAAGCAATCTCTCCTTCGTGATTTGTCTAACTTAAATATATTCCGGACTATATTCCAGACTGCAACCATTTTACCACATAATATACAATAAGTATATACAGCAATCTGAGCTAATTATACCGCATCGTTCAAATTAATCTTCCTTCTATTTTGTTAGCTCACAACGTACAAATTGCGGTTATATTTTACAGCTATGCGGACATAACTCATAACTTTCATTCCGGCTTCATAATGTTTAAAAATTCAAGTAGTGGGAACTAAAAAATCCAGTTTTCATTATTTATTCACAATAACTCAATTATTTACCATATTATGTAAAATAATTATGGGCAAAAATCAGTTTTTAGCTGATTTTTATACCCATTACTTGAAAAATTAAACAGTTAACTTCTTGTTATATTATGTAAACCTCATGGCATCCCCGAACCACATACTCTATTATATAGAATAGAACAGTCGCAAAATGAAATGCAACAGCGGCCTTTTCTTTTTATTCGATGTTGTTTTGTGATAGAATAATTTAGATGATGAACGGATGATAGCTGTTGGAAAAATCGTTGGATCGGGGGAGTCGGGATGAAAAAGTATTATGGTGATGTCGTACTCGTCACAGGTGCGTCTTCGGGAATAGGGAAGGTATGTGCCGAATATCTGGCACAGATGGGCTACAGGGTATATGGCACTTCCAGAAAGGCACCGGACAGACCAGATGGGTACCAGACGGCCAAAGGCACCGAAAACAATGGCAATGGCAATAACGCATATAATCCCAAAAATGAAGCAAAGAGCCCCAGTATCGGCGATGCATATAATATCGGAAATTCATATCATAATTTTGCGCAGACAGATGTCACTATGATCAGGATGGATGTTTGCAGCGAAGAATCCGTTAAGGCTGCGATCAACAGAATCATAGAGGCGGAGGGAGAGATAGGCATCGTTGTCAACAATGCTGGGATCGGTATAGCAGGCTCTGTTGAGGATACATCCAGCGATGAGGCGTTTTTACAAATGGACACAAACTTTTTCGGGATGCACAGAGTGATCAGGCAGGTGCTGCCGCATATGAGAGAAAAAGGCAGAGGACTTATCATCAACATTTCATCCGTTGGTGCGCTGTTTCCGATACCCTTCCAGTCGATGTATGTCGCAGCCAAAGCAGCTGTCGAGGGTATGACCGGCTCGCTGAGGAATGAGCTCAGACCATTTGGTATAAAAGCAGCTTTTGTTGAACCCGGTGACACAAAGACAGGATTCACAGGCAACAGACTGTTTGTGAAGGAGAGCGGGGAGGGCTCGGCATACCGGCAATACAGCAAAAAATCCATAGAAGTGATGGAAAAGGATGAATTGAACGGACCTGACCCGATCGTAGTGGCAAAGGTGATCGCAAGGCTGGCAAAACGTAAAAATCCTCCGGTGTGTGTTACAGTAGGACTGGATTACAAGCTGCTTGTTTTTCTTAAAAGAATCGTCCCCAGATCCCTGGAATCTTTTATAGTTTCAAAGATGTACAAATGTTGACGACGCTTTACTCTCCAGACTATTTGCATTAATTAACGGATGTCATCTGAGCAGAGGCGAGTAATGCCGTTCCATTTTACCGGTGGCAAGGACTTCAGCGATTTTGGCTGCGCCAAGCTTTCTGGCGTACAGGAAACCGTCCCAGGCGGCAAGTGACAGCTTTCCGTCCACGAGATAGTCTGTGATCCATTCGGAGCAGTACTGAGGATCGGACTGGTGAAGCCCTGCACCCAGGTCTCTGAGCCAGCGCTGGTTATATACTTCGTGAGGACCTATAGGCGGCGCTATTATGATAGGTATACCAAGGCCGCAATAGAATGACATCTCAGACGGCTTTGTCCATATTATGTCTGTATTGCGAAGCATTATATTGAAACGGCGGAAGTACTCATTCTTGTCCTGATCATACAGGATCTGCACTCCCTTTGACAATGAAAGCCCGTTTTTCTGAATCAGTTTTTCGAAATAATTTTTAACTTCCAGTCTGTGGGCAGCGACAAGGTTTAGCCTTATTCTGCCTTCCTTTATCATATTTGAGAGGCTCTTGACGGCACCCCCGGCTATCTCAGCCTGGGCTCCTGCTCCTCCGACGGCGTATGTGATCGTTATTGGGTTTTCTTGCGCATCAGGATTCCAACTGTCACCAAGATAAAATCTGACTTCTTCTCCATGTATGATTCTAAAACGTCTTGTCGGATCAAGACGTATAAGTCTTTTCGAAAGGTCGCTGCGCAGAATATCCATGTTTTTCCCTATGTTTTCCTGAGGAAGAGGGAACCCGGTGAGAAATATTCTCTCATCCGGAACGCCATACTCTTTGAGCCGGCGCATGGCATTACCGCATGGTGCAAAATATATTATCCTGCTCTGATGAGGCCTTTCAGCTACCCAGACACGGTTGATATCCGCATCGCAGATAATGCAGTAGACCGGCAGGTCGGTCAGCTCTTCTGCAGCGATTGCTGCTGCGTAGAATGATGTTACTACGGGCAATCTGGCAGTGCTGAGCCTTGCGCTCAAGCCCTTGCCCATCCCCCGGTTTATCAGGGTATAAAGTGATTTTACCTGAAGAGATGGTCCGGATTGATCACGTCTCGGGTAATATGGTGAAATGTTCTGGAGCTTCTCCAGCAGGCTGAATAAATAGGGGCCAACCAGAGGTATCTGTCTGGTCCTTGATAGTGATTCATAGGAATTCTGAAATATCTTCCATTGCCGTTTTTCTTTGTTCTGGCACATCTCGTCTTCGCCGAAAAGCATAATTCCGTTATGTGCCATATCCCTCAGCGGGTAAGTTGCTCTCTGGTGGCCAAGCCCCATGTTTGCCGCTATGATCCAAGCTTTGTTTTCCATTATAAGCCCTCCGTGATCAAAGTAAACACAAAGACATTTTATCAGATAATGCAGCGGCATCACAGACAAAAAATGTAAATTGATATCTGATCACGGAGTTCACTGAGATTTCCTTATGCCCTCATTTCACAGCAGGCACCTAGATAGTCGGTTTTCGAGGCTTGACAGGTCACCAGTTGTCATATTTGCAGCTGCTGCGGCGTGGAATTACGACCCATGCAATGATATATGCAAGCAGACCAACACCATCGAGAAATATTGAGAGGAACCACAGGATCCTGATGATGACAGGATCGATTCTGAAATATTCTCCGAGACCTCCGCAAACGCCTCCTATTTTTTTATTGGTATCAGACAGGTATATTCTTCTTTCCATATCTTAGCACTCCTTTTTACTTATCGGTATTTATCTTTCAATAAAGCATACGAAAGGAGTGCGTTGGTGTCTGATTTTTTATGCGGCTTTCGTGGTTAGATTATCGATGGGGTACACAATCTTAGACACATAGGCACATTGATGGGATATAGTGAACAGATATGCAAACACAAATAGAAGTGAACGGATATGCAAGCACAAATAGAAGTGAACGGATATGCAAGCACAGATGCTGGGGAACAGATACGCAAGCTGAGAAATGTGACCGCTTATTGCAGGACTCTGTTATGGATTTGTTTCTGAATCGTTTGCGATAATATCCAGTATTTTACCATCGATTATTGTCTTTGCAAAGCCTCCGGGCTCTATCCTGTCCATAACAAGGATACCGCCTCTTGAGGCATCTTCATATCGGTGGAAATCAGAACCGGACAGCATTCGCAGCCCATTATCCCTGGCGTATTCAAGTGCTTTGTGGTTTGAAGAATTATGTCTGGGGTTGCCGTTATAGACCTCAATGCCATCAATCATCTCAGGCGAAGCCGGTATCATATTGACGCGGAAGGGATGAGCCTGTACGGTCACGATACCGGTACCGGAGGTCAGCTCTCTGAATTCCTTCAGGCCGAGTCTGTACAGCTTCTTGTTTTGATATAGAAAATTCTCGTCGAACCCGAATACAAGATAATCGTTTGGATCCTCATCAAAACTGATCTCCATTCCGAGATGGATATCGAGGCCTGCTTTATGACCTTCACTGACAGCATTGCGGTAACCCCTCAGGTATTTATCGATCTTATCTTTCCAGCTGCAGAACAACTGTCTGTCAAAAAAACCTCTGAAATAGTGATCTGTTACGGCAATACCGGTATATCCGGCACTATTGTATATCCTAACAGCCTCTGCCGCCGGAACTTTGCCGCAAGGGCTTGTTTCATCGGTGTGTAAATGTGTTTCATATTTGTGTCCGTCCATATAAATCTCTCTTCTAAACAGGTTTTTAACATTATAGCATAATTTTCTACGTAAAATATATTTATCTGGTAAGATGTGATAATATTATATTAGTGATATTATGTATTCGAGGAGGCATGTGTAATACATGAAAAAGGCAGCTTGTATCGTATTGGCTGCAATGATGCTGATCATGTTCGTATCATGCAGCTTGCAGTACAACGAAAGCAGAGAGCCGGACAGCGGTATGAATGAAGAAGGATTCAACGATTCATCCGACGACAGGAAAGAGCCTTCGGTCACGGAAAGCCTTTCCGGCAGTGTCCGTGCAACTAATGTACAGCTGCCAGGTATCTACCCGGCAAAAGACAGCTATCTGGAAGAATCCAAATGGGGCTATATAGACAGTGCGGGAATGTTTATGATTCAGCCCTCGTTTTCGCAGGCTTTCAGATTCCAGAACAATGGAAGAGCTGTAGCCGGCAGAGGCGACAGCGTCGGTATTATAGATCAGACTGGCAGTTTCATAGCCGATCCTGTATACACATACATAAATCCATATAATGAAGGTCTGGCTGTTGCAGCGGATACGACTGGTTATGTGGTACTGGATGAAGACGGCAGTGTTATCTCTGACAAATATCAATATATAGGAAACTACAGAAGCGGCAGGGCTGTTTATTACGTACAGACGAAGGATGGCTCCATACTATACGGTTATCTTGATGAGAACGGTAAACCAGTGATACAGCCGATCTACGGGTATGCATCCGATTTCGAAGGAAACAGGGCAGCGGTAAAGCTCAATGATGGTCTGCATGCAATGATCGACAGGTCGGGTAAAGCAATTAAAACTATGGAATACTGGGAGGTTTCCGGATTCTCCGATGGAAAGGCTGCTTTCAGGGCAAGCCCTGGCGGGAAATTCGGATATATCGACAGCAGCGGCAATGAGATCATTAACCCGTCATTTATATATGCCGGAGGTTTCAGGAACAGCAGGGCTGTCGTATCAGTTCCAGGTGAAGCAGGCAGAGAAATAAAGGGTCTGATAGATGAGACCGGAAGATTTGTCATAAAGCCTGCATACAGTGAGATATTGATGCTTGGTGAGGACAGGGTCGCACTGGGGATAGCCAGGGATCCGAACAATATATTTGCCGGTTCGAAATTTGCACTGGCGGACACGGACGGAAAGCTGCTGACAGATTTCACATTTCTCAGCATCGAGCCCTTTAGTGATGGTATAGCTTCTGTCACAGACAGTACCACTACGTATTTCATAAACACCTCAGGCAAAAGGATGGAGGCTCTTCCCTCGGCTGAGGGAATCGGACAGTTGGAAAAGCTTAACGGGATTATATATGCAAACATCGACCAGAGGATGTTCTATATGGATAAGCAGGGGCATACTGTTTATATGCCTGTATCATGTATCGGAACTGACAGCGGCGTCAGGGTATGCGAAGAGAAGTACAGGCCAAACATCAACTATCTTGTCTACTATCCCGTTCTGGGCAATATGGCGGATCTAAAAAAAGAAGCGGAAGTAAATACGAGACTCAGAGAGATGTGGACGGACATATCAACGGTGTACGTCAATCCTGCTGATATACTTGACTATAACTATGAAGGCGGGTTTTCTGTGGTATTCAGCCGCAAGGAACTGCTTGTGCTCACCGAATCGGGCTATAATTACCCGTTTGGAGCAGCTCACGGAATGCCGGTTATGAACCATGTCCATATTGATGTCCGCACAGGGGAGTTTTATGAACTGGAGGACCTGTTCCTTGACAACAGTGATTATACAGGTATACTCACAGAGATCGTCAGAAATCAGATCACAGAGATGTCAAATTCCGAGGATATGCTCTACTGGCTGGACAGCTATGACGGAATCAGCGCAGATCAGCAGTTCTACATTACCGACAAGGGATTGAATCTCTATTTCCAGCCATATGAAATAGCACCTTATGCTGCGGGCTTCCCCACTTTTATGGTCACATTTGAAGAAATATCTGACATCATCGATACCAAGGGTGATTTCTGGAAATCGTTCAAATGATAATGAAATGACTTGGCGGGATGCGTCGAGCAGTAATAGGTGTGCGGCAGGCATATGCTGTTTTCAGGAGGTATTAATATGATCAGAGAAAGCTTTTTACGATTTATTTATCAGGCCGCCAGTATGCAGAGGTGGAATGACCATATACGGCCTGGGAAGGGATTTACCGAACTGGACAAGCAGGCGCATAAGCTCTTTTATACATATGTTCTCGGCAGGCTGGAAGAGGAGACCTGTCCCGTTGATTGGACGAAGCTGATAGAAGGCTCTGTTTTTGAGTTTTTCCAGAGGATACTTCTCACTGACATCAAGCCTCCAATATTTCATATGCTGATGGAAAAGCATGGAGACCAGATAAACAGACTTGTCATGGAAAGGCTGGAAAAGATCGGCCTTATGGACATAAAGCAGGATTTTGGAAATAGAATGGAGCAGTATCTTTTTGATCCAACATACAGCCGGCATGAAAAAAGGATACTGACCGCATCTCATTACTTTGTTACAAACTGGGAATTCAATATAGTTTATCATATGAACAAGGGCTTTTATGGCATCGAGGATACAAAGAGGAATATGGAAAGGCAGCTTGCTGAGCACCAGAATATTGACTGTGTGCGTAAGCTTGTTTTCAACAGCGGAGCATCCGATTTCCTCGATCTGATCGGCCAGCTGAGATTTCAACAGAGATGGGCGCAGACACAGAGGATACCGGAGACCTCTGTCGCCGGGCATATGCTTATAGTTGCACTGCTATCGTATATATTTGCGCTGGAGAGCGACGCATGTGACAAGCGCAGGTACAACGATTTCTTCGCAGGCCTGTTCCATGATCTGCCAGAGGTGCTGACAAGAGATATTATCTCTCCGGTCAAAAATTCCATCGATGGTTTGGGAGAATTGATAAAAACAATTGAGGATATTCAAATGGAGGAGATGCTGCTTCCGCTTTTGCCGGAAGATTGGAGACAGGAGATCCGGTATTTTACCGAGGATGAATTCTCATGCAAGATCGTAGTAGACGGCAGAATAATCAAGGTTAGTGCAGAAAAGATCAATGAGCTGTATAATAGCGATGGATTTACACCCATTGATGGCAGTATAATAGAATTCTGCGACAAATTTGCCGCATATATGGAGGCATACCTTTCAATAAAGCACGGGATCACTTCAACGAACCTGGTGGAAGGCCACAGAGATCTATATGACAGGTTTGCCAGAACAAGAATCGCAGGAATAGACGCAGGAGTGCTTTTCGATTATTTCAGACTGGAGTAAGAAGCAGAGACTTATGAATAAGTACATGGGTTTTTATGAATTGAAGGCTTTGAATGTACCAACAGTGCCATGGAAGCTTTTCAGCCCCGAGACCGTGCTGGATGAGGGTACACTTTGGACTGTCAGGGTAGCGACTGAAGGCGGCGATGATCTGAATCTGCCAAGAGCAGTTGGGGTGGATCATGAGGAAGCATGGCGCAGCGGTATGTCTTTTTTCGAAGAGTATCGCAATAAAGGTGTCGTGATATATTATCCCTATTTTTTTGCTGAAAAAAGCGGTGTTCTTGATATAAACAGTCAGAGGACCGTTATTGAGGCAGTCGAAAAGGATCTATGGAACCTTGTGACGTATGGAAGAAAAAATGTGACCGTGATCATTCCGTCAGATTCGAGAAATGATTTATCATGGAAGAGCCCAAATATATCTCTTTGCAGTATGAAGCAGCCTGAAAGCGGACCGATCTGCGATATCAGCGTATCAGGTGACGCAAGCTTCCTTGCGCAGGAGGAAATCAAAGAGCTTATGAGGTGTGGAGCTGTCATACGCGGCAGATTCAGGGATGACATAAGCGAAGGCAGCTCTATCCTGGCAGAATGGAGCTACGCTTATAATTCCAGCCTGCAAAGGGAACCGATAGGCAGCAGATATCTTGTCTTTTATGAGCTGAGAGAGATACAGAGTTTCTAAGCACCTTTGCTGCCTATAAAATTGGATATACATAGTCACAACCAAGCCTACCTGCTATGAATAGTCACAACCAAGCAATCTTGGTTATGCGCAGTCCAAGGTGCCGTTTCCAAAATGTTCGTTTTAACTGAAATAAGTATTCAAGGCAGGTTTCAGTAACTCATTCAATTGAATATATTGATATTGGCATAGGCCATAAATCAACATATATGGATCTGGCTTGGTTCACGGTACAGACCAGAAGATTATAATCCGACAGCAGTTGTGGATTATATACAGCGGCAAGCTTTGTTCCGGGCAGGATCGGTGAGGATAGATATGGACAGGAAGAATGCAGATGACGGTATTAGACCAAAGCATACGAAAAAAGGCAGAGCGGGGAAAAAAGCACGATTGTCTGAATATGCGGCATCGCAGCTGCCGAAAGGAGCTGTGATCGATTTCATTTTCTTTGAAGATTTTGATAATGACAGCCGAAAGGAAGCTGCCATAGGTATTACAAGATTTACGCCATTTCCGCCGGATTCTGCCGTGTTAATAATAAAGAGCGGAAAAAGCGGCGATATAGAACATAAATGGCTGACGCTGCAGGATGGTAACCAGGAATGCGAGCGGTCAGGAATAATCGATAACGCGGCTGCAGCAGATGCGGACGGCGATGGATCACCGGAGCTTATTATCTCCCGTGTATTGAGTCATGAACATGATATAGATATAACTGTGATTGACTGGAATGGAGAAAATGCGTACAAAGCCTGGCACAGCGGGAGAAATTTTTTTCATGGAAGCATGGAGGTCACCGATGTGGATGGGGACAGCGTTGCGGAGATAATTGCAGAATGCGGTACCAAAGCCGGACACGAGATCATATCGCTGGAAGACGCATGCTACCATGTAAGGGAGAGTTTCATGTACAAATGGGACGGATATAGCTACCGTGTAAAGCCGTACAGTGTAAAAATGCCGTATGTCAGTTATAATACTGCTGTAAATTTTCTGCGGGCAATATGGCTGCGCGATTTTGAAAAAGCTTATTCAATGGTAGTGATCCCACCGTTTTTAGGGCTTGCAGGACTTGATGACGACACTCTTGCTGCCTTTAAAGGTTACATTGAAAAAAAAGTACTGCCCTCACTTACCCGCAATCTGCAGAAGGGAAAGCTGGTGCCGGCTGAGCCATATGATACATGCTGTCACTTTTCAGGTCTTGAGGATGATTTTACTGTGGAGTTGACAAGAACCTGCAATGGTGTGAGAATATCTGGTCTTGTAATTTCCAAAAGATATCGGAATTGATATAATTATGATAAATAATGCATATTATTGGAACTATTTAGTTGTACATTACGTCGATAAGTGTGAATGACTTTTATTGAACACATATGCTTATTATGGTATTATGTAATTGGAATCATTCTTTTCCTTATAACTAGTATTCTTACGGAAGACAAGGAGGTATATATATGGGAAATACCGTAAAGATATCATTCTCCGCAGTCACTCATACAGGCACGTCTTATACGGTTAACAGCGACAGGATTTACGCAAACGGCAGATTTATACATCCAAGTGCAGCGGATTATGCACAGATATCACTTGAGACATTCGATTCAAAGTTCTTTTTTGCTTTGTCCGGGAATATGGAAGATAACGAGTCCGGTATTTCTCTTATGAACGATCTCAAAAAATTCCATCAGAAGACAATGTCCAGTTCAAAAGGTATCAGTGTCAAGTTGGATGAATTGGTACAGTGTGTTGAGCAGGCAAGCAATCTGATCCACAGCCTTTCACTTGGCGACACTGAATTCGGCGATAAAAAGCCTAATTTTGCAGGGATACTGATAGATGAGGGAAATATTGCGGCGGTCAACCTAGGCAGCTATAGGATATATAAGCTGGAAGGGGATACATTCAAGCTGTTTGTCAACGACTACAAGAGAGCGGAAAGACTGCTGAAAATGGGCATTATCAGCGATGAACAGGCCGAGATGCTCACGAACCAGCAGAAAGCATCAATGGATGAAGGCAGGACGACCGTAAAGAAATCGGATATCTATCCTGTCAGGACCGGCATCACATACCTTGTATGCAGTACCGGTCTATCGGATGCCATAGATGAGGATGCGCTGTACGAGATGCTTGCATCCGGTACTGAGCCGGATCAGGCTGCAAGCGAACTCGTTATGGAGGCTGTAAAAAATGAGTCTGATAATGATATATCAGCATTGGTGATAAGAATCACAGATGCGGACGAGGATGAGGATGATGATTACATCCCCGGACCCAGGGTACAGCACAAAATGGCATCCAGCAGGGTCCAGCCCAGGCACACTGGGCATACAGCCGCCCCCAGACGTCAGTTGCCTGTGGATATCGGGAAAATAGTCTCCATTGTTGTGCTGATATTCCTTTCAGCAGCGGTGCTGTTCGGCGGTTATAAGCTCTGGACGATGCTGAGCCCGCAAGCTGCGAATGTATCACAGCAGGATGGGGATACGGATCCTTCAGAAAATGGTACTGATGATCCGGAAGATCAGTCATCTGTAATCGATGATCCGGCGGATGTCACAGGCGAGTTCCCGGGAGATGATGATCCTTTGGAGGGAACTGATGAGGACAGCGACGACGTGACACCTCCTGATACAACGGATCCGAATACCATTGGGCCGGAAGGAACGACATACACTGTTAAATCCGGAGATATGCTAATGATGATAGCGAAGAAATTCTATGGCGATGAAAGTAAGTATACGCTCATAATGGAAGCGAACGACATTAAAGATGCAAACATGATACAGGTAGGTCAAAAATTGATAATACCGCCTGCACAGTAAAGTATTGCAAGTCAGGGGATAAACCGCTGGACGTGCATGTAAACATCAAAAATGGATAGTGTGGAAAAACTATTATAATTTAAAATAAGCGATCCGAGATGGGTCGCTTATTTTTTTAATATTAATTCATTGATTCCAATAATTCGTGCAATACTAATAAAAAGAAAAGAGGAGCGATGAAATGAGTATTAAAACTGATGGTATCTGTCAAATAGCTCTTGTAGTCAATGATATCGAGTCTGTCGCAAAGCATTATGAGGAGATGTTCGGACTGGAAGGGTTAAAAATAGAATACCTGCCAAAGCCTGATAAGATACCAGCTTATTTTCGCCAGCAGCCCGGTGATTTTTCAGGCTGCAGGATATGCGCCTTCAAGCTTGGCCCTGTGGTGCTGGAAATGATCCAACCTGACGATAAACCCAGTCCATGGAAGGAATTCCTTGATAAACATGGTCAGGGAGTCCAACATATCGGATTCATTACAGATGATAAGTATACTGCTTTGGATACTCTTGAAAGAGTGGGATGTAGACCGTTTCATGTAGGTTATTTTCCTGACATGACCTACATATTCATAGATGCGGCCGAGAAGTTCGGAGTAGACTTTAACATTAAGCAAACCAATGAGAACAACAGAGACAAAATAGCTAAACTGCTTGCAATGCCGGACAAACCAATCGATTCAATTTAAGTTGATCAAAGGTAGTGATTGTATAAATCTAATGAGGAGGAAGTCGAATGAACAGCTTTAGAAGAGTATTGTCAATTACTCTGATCATTTGCATGACTGCTGTGATTGCAGCTGGGTGTGCACGTGACAACAATGTGCCCCCTGATCAGAATGACGGGGATGGAGCGCAGCAGACACCAGACGGAGATGAAAAGAGAACAGTCAAGTACTGGTATCCTTGGGGAGGGGATTCTGAAACCTGGGACTTATGGAGAGTAAGTGAATTTGAAAAGAAATATCCGCAGTTCAAATTTGAGAGCACATATGTCCCCGAAGGCGCAGGCATATCCAACGGAAAGCTTGCAGCTGCGGTGAACAGCGGTGATGTGCCGGATATTGTGGTTATCGACAGACCTACGGAAGCATATTCATATGCGACGCAGGGAGGCTTTGAGCCGTTGGATGATGTTTTGTCCCAGGTAGGGTTCGATGAGACTGAGATCAACCAGGCAATCATACCTCTTATGAAGTATGAAGATGAAACTTATCTGATACCCCAGAACACTGACACGACAGATCTGTTTTACCGTACCGACCTTTTCGAAGAGGCGGGGCTCGATCCAAACAGTCCGCCGAAGACAATGGAGGAGCTGGACACATTTGCAAAAGCGCTGACGAAGAAGGACGCTTCCGGGAATGTTAACACATATGGCTTCATACCCTGGCTTGATGCGGGCCTTGATCCACCGACATGGGCGTGGATGTTCGGAGCCAATGTTTTTGACCCTGAAACCAATAAAGTGCATCTGAGCACGCCTGAAATGATCGACAACTTTAAGTGGCAAATGGGCTATGCGGATCTTTACGATCCCGCTGTCATCAAATCAGCAGCTTCGTCATTCGGTGAAGCGTTCTCTGCAAATCATGCATTTATGACTGGTAAGGTTGCAATGACTGCAATGGGCAACTGGTTCTGCAATGCGATACGCATATATGCTCCTGAGCTTCAGTATAAAATAGCGCCGTTGCCTGCGCCTGAGGGAGGCAGATATGGCGGATGTGCCTTGAATGCCAATGTGAATGCATGTCCGAAGGGTGCGAGAGAGCTTGAGGGAGCTGTGCTGTTTTCTCTGTTCTGTCAGGAACCGTACATCATCGATGACAACAATAAGCAATGGAGATCGCTTGGAATATATCCTGACAAGATAGAGGATCTGACTCTGATGAAGGAAGGGGACAAATACCTGCCTACTATAGTTGACATAACCTTCAATGAAAACTCAGGCATATTTGCACTGACAAGTGCGTCGACATTCATGAATGATAAGCTGAGAAGCGGACTTGAAGAATGTATATACAACAAGGCAGATCCTGCACAGGTCCTTTCCAGGATTGAAAATGAAGTGCAATCTCAGATAGATGCGACCTCATAATTCCATAAAAACCGATCACATCCAGGCCGCAGTGCGGCCTGGATGCTTTAATAGGCCGCAGCAAGCGGCCGGAAACAGGGGGAGCCTGATATGGCTGATCAATTGGCACTGAAATCCGGTGCGGGAAGAAGGAACAAAAATATAAGGGGAAGGATCAATTATGTGGAGATGACTATCCTGTATCTGATCCTTGCTTTATTGACTGTAATATATGTGGTGCCGTTTCTATGGCTGTTAAGCAGTTCGCTGAAGTCTCCTACTGAAATATTCAGAGTTCCGATCGTGTGGATACCGGAAAAGCTGCAGTGGGTCAATTTTGTCAGAGCTACCACAGATATTTCATTTTTTCTGTACCTGAGAAATACACTTACCATCATAGCAGGAGTGCTAATAGGCTCTCTTATTTCAAATACGCTGGTCGCTTATGCGTTTTCCAAAATTGAATGGAAAGGCCGGAACACACTGTTCATTATAGTTCTGATCACTATGATGATGCCATACCAGATCATTATGATTCCTCAGTTCTTGTTCTTTCATGCCTTAGGCTGGACAGGGACGTTTCTTCCGCTAACTGTGCCGGCTTTTTTTGGCAATGCATTTTTCATTTTTTTACTCAGGCAGTTCTTTATTGGGATACCTAATGAAATATCCCAGGCGGCGCGAATTGACGGAGCCAATGAATTCACGATATTCAGCTTGATAGTCCTACCGCTGACAAAGCCTGCAATTACGACTGTTGCGATATTTGCCTTTCTAAATACATGGAATGATTTCCTGGGTCCGCTGATTTTTCTGACTTCTGACAGGAATTATACTTTAGCTATCGGGATACAGCAGATCATGTCGGTTAACGATCCGCGGTGGAACGTATTGATGGCTGCCGGCGTGTTGATGACTGTACCTGTGCTGTTACTGTTTTTCCTGCTCCAGAAGTATTTTATACAGGGCATAGCTTTTACAGGTATTAAGGGTTAGCTTTACAGACATCAATGTTAGCTTTACAGACATCAGGGGTTGGCTTTACAGACATCAGGGGTTGGATGGGTACTGGCAATAAGGGTTGAATTTTACAGGTATTAAGGGTTAGGAGGTACTGGCATGAAGACAATGAGCCGTGAGGCGAGAAATCAGATGAACGGGATGCTGTTCGCATTGCCGTGGATGCTGGGATTTTTGATATTTACTTTGTATCCTTTGATACAAGCGTTCTATTATTCGCTGACAAAATACAATTTGCTCAGAGATCCAAGATTCATCGGGCTTGACAATTATATTAAGATTTTTAGCGATGACTCGCTGTTTCCAAAGGTTCTATTCAATACGATGTACATGGTAGTCGTTGGTGTGAGTCTGACCATACTGACTACGATGCTGATATCGCTGCTACTCAATGATAAAAGGCTGAGAGGGACTTCTGGTTTCCGGGTCATGTTCTTCATTCCGACGCTTGTGCCAACCATAATATTGTGTGTGCTTTGGATGCTGATCTATAACTCCGGTGGATCCGGTGGCGGCCTCCTGAACCAGGGACTGTCGCTGGTGGGGATCAGAGGGCCGGAGTGGCTTGGGGACCAGAACTGGGCGAAAATGGCCATCATTATAATGAGAGTCTGGGGTGCGGGCAATCTTATCATTATATTTTTGGGTGGGCTGCAGGGTATTCCGGAAGAGCTGTATGAAGCTATCAACATAGACGGAGGCAATTTTCTGCAAAAGACTGTTTATATAACTATCCCTATGCTAAAGCCAATAATAGTATATAATGTAATTACATCAATAATAGTAACGATGCAGAACTTCAATGAGGCCTTTATCATGACAAAGGGAGGCCCGGCCGATTCCACATATATGTATGCTCTGTACGTTTACAGGAATGCATTCCAATACAGCAGTATGGGGTATGCATCTGCGCTGTCGTGGATAATGCTTGTCATAACGCTGGCTCTGACTATGCTGGCGCTGAAGGGTACAGGCTGGCTTAATGAGAACTACTGACGGCAGGCACATAATAGACGAAGCAAATACAGACGCAGCCAAATACAGTCGCAGTAAAATATGTGACCGCAAAAAATACAGACGCAGTCACATAATAGACGAAGCAAATACAAACGCAGCCAAATACAGTCGCAGTCAAATATGTGACCGCAAAAAATACAGATGCAGTCACATAATAGGCGAGCAAATACAGTTACAGTCAAATATGGGCAGAATACGAAGGCAGCCATCATTACTAGACCGGTTATAAAAAGTCAACACTAACGGAGGTAATGTCAGAATGAAAATCATTATAACAGGTGCAAATCGTGGATTGGGCTATGAACTGGCTAAAATATTCGCTGAGAACGGGCACAATGTGGCAGCGTGTTATTATCCGAGGGCTTCGAAGGATGAACTGGATGGGCTTGCAAATAAGTACAGCGAACTTATCATGCTCGTACCTATGGATGTAACGTCTGAGGACGATGTTGTCAAAGCGGTGGAGACAATTAAGAATGGATTTACACAGGCTGATGCAGTGGTGAGCAATGCCGGTGTTCTCTGTGACGGAGACAGGATAAACGAGCTGCTGGATATGAATATTGCTGAGCTTCGGCTCTCTTTCGATGTGAATGTTGTAGGACCTTCGATGATAATCAAATATTTCACGCCAATAGTAAAGAAAAGCAGGGACAGTGTATTTGTAACAATTACGTCGGAAGGCGGGAGCATAAGCAATTCCGGTAGTAATTTCCCGGCTTATTCGATTTCAAAGACAGCTGCTAATAAGCTGGTTTCGGTTTTCAGAGCAACAGTGAACGACGTTCGCATTTTCGCAATGCACCCAGGCAGGATGAATACGGTCATGGGGCGTACGACTGCGCAAATTGAGCCGTGGGAATCTGCACAAGGCATTTATGGATTGTTGACCGGCGGGCATAGAGAAATATCGGATGATATTTGGTTTATCGATTACAATGGCAGACCTGTGGATCTTTAAGGGTAGACCGATGAGCTTTTAGGCGCAGGCCGATGTGCCTGTAAGGGCAAGCCGATGATGAGTAGTACAAGGTAACCCGGTGTGCGGGTTAAGGACAGTCAGATGTGCCTGTAAGGGCAGGTAGATGAGCTTTTAAGCGCAGGCCGATGTGCCTGTAAGGGCAAGCCGATGATGGGTAGTAGGTAACCCGGTGTGCGGGTTAAGGACAGTCAGATGTGTGGTTAAGGATAGAGGATATGCCGGATATGAGGTTTACATAATAGCGAAAGAAGTGAACTGTTAAATTTTGCAGGTAATGGGAAAGAAATTTAGTCAAAAATTGATTTTTGTCCACGAATACTATACATAATATGGTGGAGTATTGTGTTATTATGAGATAATGTTGAAAAAAGTCAATATTGGGTTCCCATTACTTGCATAATTTAACATTATGAAGTAGAAATAAATGCTAGTCATTTTTTTTTAAAATACAGCTTGCAATTTTTTCTTGTTGCAGTGTATAATAATATATAGGTCAAAGAAAGTCAAAGTCAGCGGAATTGTTAGAAGACGGTTGAATAAAATACAGCATAATGGCGTCAGTTCAGAGACGGTTGAATAAAATACAGCATAATGGCGTCAGTTCAGAGACGGTTGGATGAAATAAAGCATAATGGCGTCAGTTCAGAAGGCGGTTGAATGAAATAAAGAAAGCATAATGGCATCAATTCAGAAGGTGGTTGAATGAAATACAGGGATTATTATGAAATACTCGGAGTTGATAAGAAGGCATCCTCGGATGAAATAAAGAAGGCATTCAGAAAGCTTGCCAAGAAGTATCACCCCGATGCACATCCGGGTGATAAGGCGGCGGAGGATAAATTCAAAGAGGTCAATGAGGCGTACGAAGTACTTGGGGATGCTAAAAAGAGAGAAAAATACGATCGATTCGGCAGGGAAGGACAGTTTTATAATGGAGCTGATTTCGATCCGTCCAAGTATGGCTTCAGCAATGGTGTCAGATATGAATACAAAACCAATGCCGGAGGATTCAGCGACTTTTTTAATATGTTTTTCGGTGGAGGGGATCCCTTCGGCTCCTTTGGAAGTGATGGGATATTTGGGCGGAAGAAGAGGAATGGCAGCCACTTCGACTCCGGTATGCAGATGAGGGGAGAGGATATGGAATCCGTACTGGAGACCTCCATAGAGGAGGGCTTTGCCGGAGCCGAAAGACTGATAAACCTGAGAACCTCTAAAGGAGGTAAAACATTATCGCTCAGGATTCCTGCGGGTATTAGGCCTGGTGAGAGAATAAAGCTCTCAGGGCAGGGCGGCGCTGGGTTGAATGGGGGCAGGAACGGTGATCTATATTTAAAAGTTGAATTCAGGAAGGATCCGGTATATGAACTCAACGGAATTGATATTGAAGCACGGATGAAGCTTTTCCCATGGGAAGCTGCGCTTGGTACAGAGAAGTCATTCAACACACTTGACGGCAAGATATCGGTCAGGATCCCTGCAGGCGTTCAGACAGACAGTAAAATAAGGGTCACAGGAAAGGGTTACAGGGATAAATCGGGAACAAGAGGCGATCTGTACCTGAGAGTGGCTATTGTGAACCCTTCAAGGCTGAGCAAGGCACAGCTGAAGCTGTATGAGCAGTTGAAAGAAATTCAGGAATAAACAGCACTGCAAAACCCGCAGACGGCGGTATATTGTTATAACGAGGCGATATAGCAGGGCTATAATTTGTGACGTTACTATATATGGAGGTTTATGTATGGATATCGATAAATTTACAGATAAAGCGCAGGAAGCAATCGGAACAGCTCAGGAGATCGCACTGAGACTCAAACACCAGCAGGTGGATGGCGAGCACCTTAATATGGCTCTGCTGACGCAAGAAGATGGGCTGATCCCAAGACTTATCAGCTTTATGGGGATCAATAGCGAGCTGATGACAAAGGATATTCAAAACGCACTGGACAAGCAGCCGGCGGTATACGGCAGTGCCGCATCGAATCTGTATGCGTCAAGGCGGCTCAATGAAATATTGCTGCATGCGGCTGATGAAGCAAGTAAATTCAAAGATGAATATGTAGGCGTAGAGCATATTTATCTGTCGCTGCTGCGTGAAAGAAACACACCCTCCGCTGAGGTTTTTGAAAGGCACGGCATTAATCGTGAGAATTTTCTTGCCTCTCTCGGGAAGGTGAGAAGCAATCAGCGTATTACATCAAAAAATCCGGAAGAGACCTATGATGCACTGAAGAGGTTCGGAAGGGATCTTGTGGACATGGCACGCAGGGGCAAGCTTGATCCAGTGATAGGCAGAGATACTGAGATCAGGCGTGTTATACGGATACTGTCCAGAAGGACAAAAAACAACCCCGTATTAATCGGAGAGCCTGGTGTTGGAAAGACTGCAGCTGTAGAAGGACTAGCACAGCGTATCCTCAAGGGTGATGTTCCCGAGGGCTTGAAGGACAGGACAATTTTTGCGCTGGATATGGGATCACTTATTGCCGGAGCAAAATACCGCGGTGAGTTCGAGGAGAGACTGAAGGCGGTATTAAAAGATATTGAGAAATCGGACGGCAGGATAATTATGTTTATAGATGAGCTGCACAACATAGTGGGTGCGGGCAAAGCTGAAGGCTCCATGGATGCAGGAAATATACTAAAGCCGATGCTTGCAAGAGGAGAGATTCATTGTATAGGAGCAACCACTCTCGATGAGTACAGAAAGTATATAGAAAAAGATGCGGCTCTGGAGAGAAGGTTTCAGCCGGTAATGGTGGAACAGCCGGATGTGGAGGACACTGTATCTATACTGAGGGGACTGAAGGAGAAGTTTGAGATACATCATGGAGTGAGGATCACAGACAATGCAATAATTGCGTGTGCTGTATTGTCAAACCGCTATATAAGCGACCGGTTCCTTCCTGATAAGGCTATAGACCTGATGGACGAAGCTGCAGCAATGATACGTACAGAAATCGACAGTATGCCTGCGGAGCTCGATGAGATAAGCAGAAGAACTATGCAGCTCGAGATAGAAAAACAAGCACTGATAAAGGAAACAGACAGAAATTCACTGGAGAGGCTGGCTGTGCTTGAGAAGGAAATTGCTTCGCTTAAGGAGCAGTCTGATCTTATGAATGCTCAATGGGAAAGCGAGAAAAGTACGCTGGCCAGGGAGAAGGAAATAAAGCAGCAGATTGAAGATACAAAGCGTAAAATTGAAGAAGCCGAGCGAAGGTATGATCTGAATGAATTGGCAGTATTGAAGCATGGGCGGCTGCCGGAGCTGGAAAAACAGCTCCTTGAGGAGAAAAAGAGGCAGAAGTCTGCTGTAAGTAAGCGCTTGCTGAAAGAGGAAGTAACAGAGGAAGAAATCGCAGAGATCGTCTCAAAATGGACCGGTATACCTGTGACAAGGCTGGTCGAGAACGAGCGTGATAAGCTGTTGAATCTGGAGAAGATCCTGCATAAGCGGGTGGTTGGGCAGGATGAAGCGGTGGAATCGGTAGCAGGCGCTGTGCTGCGTGCGCGTTCGGGGCTTAAGGACCCCCGCAAGCCCATTGGTTCATTCATATTCCTTGGCCCGACCGGAGTAGGTAAGACTGAACTTGCTAAAGCGCTTTCAGAGGCACTGTTTGACAGTGAGGATAATATGGTTCGTATCGACATGTCCGAGTATCAGGAGAAGCATACTGTTTCAAGATTAATTGGTGCACCTCCCGGGTATATCGGATATGAGGAGGGCGGGCAACTGACTGAAGCGGTAAGGAGGAAGCCCTATTGTGTATTATTGTTCGACGAGATAGAAAAGGCTCATCCTGAAGTTTTCAATATATTGCTGCAACTGCTCGATGATGGACGTTTGACTGACAGCCAGGGCAGAACTGTTAATTTTAAAGATACGGTCATAATAATGACATCAAATCTTGGAAGCCGTTTTATGCTTGAGAGCTTACGTTCTGGCGAAAGCGAGGATCCTGAGCTTCGGGAGACTGTACTCGGAGAGCTCAGACGAAGCTTCAAACCGGAATTTCTCAACCGCATAGATGAAATAGTCATGTTCAGGCCTCTTAGCAGGGTCGACCTGGTAAGGATAATCGACCTTCAGCTGCAGGATATAAGAAGGAGGCTTGTTAGCAGGAACATTGATCTGGATGTTACAGATGCGGCAAAGGAATATATCGCAGATTCATCCTATTCTCCCGAATATGGAGCAAGACCTGTCAAACGGTTCCTGCAGAAGGAGTTGGAAACTGAACTGGGACGATTGATAATAAAAGATATCATCCATGAGGGATCGATAGTTATTGTGGATACACAGCAGGGGTCGCTGACAATAAAAGCTGAGGACAGATCCTGATAAAATCAGGCAGATTAACCAACTGGATTTAATGTTCAGTGGAGTTATTTGTTAATGGAATCAGGAAGATTGTAAAACTGAGCTATCTCATATCTTCCTCTGGTACTGCTTTGGGCTTGAATGCAGCTTTTTTCCATCTGCCGACAAAATAATAGGTGAGGCTTAGTGACAGACCCACAACAAATCCAATTACTATTGCCAGCCATATACCTCTTATGCCCAAGGCGGTCTTAGACAGCAGTGCAGCCATTGGGACTCTGATCAGCCATACTGACATTATTGTGATTGCCATTGTAATGATAGTACTGCCGGATCCGTTTATTACACCGTTGGAGATAAACATGACTGCAAACAGTATGTAGGCAAACCCCAGAGTTCTGAGATAGCCTGTCCCTATATCAAGTATTGCAGGCTCCTGTACAAACATAGATAACAGCAGCCTTGGAAATGTCAATATAACGGCAGATATCGTAAGTGTAATCCCTGCGGTCATTATGACGCCCCACTTAAAAATTTCGTTGACGCGCTTGACATTGCCTGCGCCGAGGTTTTGTCCGGTCAATGCCGATGATGCAAGTCCCAGTGACATGGCAGGCATGAAAACGAGGCTCTCTATCCTGCCGGAGGCGCCGAAAGCTGTGGTTGCGTTTGCTCCGAACTGATTGACCATACCTGTGATAAACACTGAGCTGATAGAAATAAGCGATTGCTGTATCATGGATGGGAAACCTATCCGAAGCAGCCTTATTATATGCGCACCTTCCAATCTGAGCTTCTTAAAATCGATGCTGACAAAGTGCTTTTTCCTGTTCAGGTATATCAGAGCTATTGTTAGGCCTATAAGCTGTGATATGACTGTGGCATATGCAGATCCATTAAAGCCAAGCTTTGGGAAAGGTCCAATCCCTATAATAAGTATCGGATCCAGCACGATATTAATGATCATACCTATTGCCATAAAGATCAATGGTGTGATCGTATCGCCTATTCCTCTCAGAATTGATATTATCAGATTGACCAAAAATGTTATTATAAAGCCTGATATGATTATTCTAAGGTAGCTTGAAGCCATCGGAAATATTTCATCAGGAGTATTCATCCACTGCAGTATGGGATCGCACAGCAGCAAGCCTGCAACAGTAAGGAAGGCGCCAAAAATAAGCGCTACGCTGAACGAGTTGTTTATAGTCTTTTTTACTTTTTCATGATCTCCGGCTCCGAAATACTGGGAAACAAGAATAGTTGTAGCTAAAGTGGCTCCGTTTGAAAGCGCAATCAATAGAAATTGGATCGGAAAGCTGACCTGGGTGGCTCCTACTGCATTCGGACCGACTATGTTGCCGACCCAAATTGCATCTGTCATTCCAAGCGCTGTCTGCAGCAAGTTGCCTATGAACATGGGGATCGAAAATTTTATGAGGTGCTTCGGTATACTTCCCTTTGTCAGATCAGTTCCATATTTGCCGTTCATGACGCCTCCGTTAGTTTCGGTCGATTCTTTATATACAATATCATTATTTACTTTACTCTTCAATAAATACTTTATGATAACCATGCCTTTCAACCGAAAATTATTGAATAGCTGAGCGTGGCAGGTTTAACTGGGATAATTCTGTGTTGAGTTTTTATGTAACCTTTGTATCAGATTTTGCATAGGCTATATCAGATATGCAAGGGAGTGAGCGCAATGCAGAATTACTATATTGTCAGACAGCCTCAGTTATTCCCCGGCGGTGTGTTTGGGCCATCTCAGGGGGGACAGTTCTTCCCTCCGGGACAGGGTCCGGGTTTCTTCCCTCCGGGACAGGGGCCAGGCTTTTTCCCTCCGGGACAAGGGCCAGGCTTTTTCCCTCCGGGACAGGGGCCAGGCTTTTTCCCTCCGGGACAGGGGCCGGCTACTCCTCCGGGTCAAGGACCGGTTACTCCTCCGGGTCAAGGACCTGGCGGCGGACCAGGAACCGGACCTCCGCCAGGCCGCCCGCCGTCTTTTGTACCGCAGCAGACTGTAGGTGTATTTGCGGTTGATCCAGGCTCGATCAGACGATGCATGTTCAGATATGTTTATATATGGCTTGATAACAGACAGCAGTTCTGGGCATGGCTGGTATTTGTCGGGAGGCGTTCGATAGCAGGGTGGAGATGGACCGGCTTCAGATGGGTATACTTCGGTGTGGATCTCAACAGAATATCATCATTTGTTTGCTACTAGGCCATATGCCCCCTTCCATCAGTTACATCAGGCGAGGCTGTGCTTCGCCTGATGCTTTTGTAGGTGCGCCCGGCGGGCGCACGTTCTAATGGGTGATAGTCCATTCAATATATTGGCAATTGCCATAAGCTATATCTTAAAATGCCTGATACGCAATGTGTTCAGTACTGCCAGCACAGTGACGCCTACGTCTGAAAATACTGCTTCCCACATCGTGGACAAACCAAGTGCACCTAACAACAAAAACAATACTTTAACCGATATTGCGAATATGATGTTTTGCATTGCTATCTTTCGGGTTACTGAAGCTATTCTAAATGCATCTGAAAGGCTGGATGGCTCATCTTTCATGAGCACGATATCAGATGCCTCTATTGCAGCATCTGAACCGATGCCTCCCATGGATACACCTATATCTGCATTGGCCAGCACCGGAGCATCGTTGATCCCGTCACCCACAAAAATTGTGTTTCCTTTTGATGCTGCCTTGATTTTTTTAAGCCAGTGTGCTTTTTCGTGGGGCAGCAGACCATATCTTACTTCATCGAGGGCAAGCTTTCCCGCAACTGCTTCAGAAGGCTTGCGGGAGTCACCGGTAAGCATCACTATCCGTTTGATACCATTTTTTCTGAGTTCACCTACAGCTTTTACAGCATCATCCTTCAGAGTATCTGAGACCTTGATTGCTCCCATATAGCTGCCGTCTGATACAATGTAAACTATTGTCCCTTCACTTTCAACATCAGCATCTATTATTGTATCTGCACCACAGCAGCTTCTGATATACTCCAGGCTGCCAGCTATTATTTCGTGTCCGAGTGCTGTAGTTTTTATGCCTTTACCGGCAGTTTCATAACTGCTTTCTATTGCCGTCTCATCTATATCTTCACTGATAGCTGCGACAATAGATCGAGCTATAGGGTGGGTCGAATTATACTCGGCATAGGCTGCCAGCCTCAGAAGTTCACTTTCAGTACAGCCATTAGACTTTAGTTCAGTTACACTAAACACACCCTTTGTCAGTGTGCCGGTTTTGTCAAAGACTACAGTATCAACTTTATTCAATGCATCCAAATAGCTGCCGCCCTTTATGAGTACGCCAATTGATGATGCCTTTCCAATTCCGGCGAAGAAGGTAAGAGGTATAGATACTACCAGTGCACAGGGACAAGAAATGACAAGGAAGGTCATTGCTCTGTAAAGCCATGTCATAAAGTCCATACTGCCGGTAATAAACGGAGGAAGTACCGCAATCAGCAATGCCGCAGCAGTAACGGCGGGAGTGTAGAAAGCGGCAAATTTACTGATAAAGCTTTCCAGCGGTGCCTTTCTGGAGGCTGCATCTTCAACGAGTTCCATTATGCGTGACACAGCGGACTGTTTCAGGCTATTGACAGCCTTGACCGTCAGCAGGCCGCTCTTGTTGATGCATCCACCCAGCAGCTGATCACCGGCCTCTACCGGCTTTGGCACAGATTCACCCGTCAGGGAGGAGGTATCTATTACGGATGTTCCCTCTGTAACTAAAGCATCGACAGGTATCCTTTCACCGGGCTTTATCAGCAATATGTCTCCTTCATTAACGGATTCGGGTTTGATTTGAATGATACCATTGCCAGTTTTCAGATTGGCGTACTCCGGCTTCAGCTGCAGCAATCCTGTTATGGATTTTCTGGAGTGATTAACTGCCAGGTCCTCAAAAATCATGCCCAGTTTGTAGAACAGCATAACAGCCGCAGCCTCTCTATATTGTCCTGTCACAAAAGCGCCGACAGTTGCTATAGTCATAAGCAGATTTTCGTCGAATATACGTCCCTTAGTAATGTTGGACAGCGCTCTGTAGATTACTTTGTGTCCGGCTGTCAGCCAGGACATGAACAATAATATGAATGAGACTGCTAAATCGTGTCCTGTGGCAAAGGCAGCAGCGAACAGTACAATACCTGCCGCCAGTATCAGAATATCCTTTTTGAACTGCAATGAGTGCCTTAATGATGTTTCATCATTGTTCTGCATATCATTATCGATCACTTCAACACCTGGTTCTATGGCATTGACTGTATTTCTTAATAATATCTCCATCTCATCGCCGGAAGTATTCCTGTCTATCACAACATGAAGTTTCTGAGCAGCAAATACCAGATTTGCTGTGTTGATTTCTTTCAGCTTTCTTATGCTGTCCTCTATCTTCAAAGCGCAGTCGGCGCATGTCAAGCCGTTCAGCCTGTATGTTTTCTCTATCATTAATAAGTCCCCCTTGCTGCCAGCACGTCCATAAATGCACATGTGAACAACTATTCATATATAAATCATAATCCAATAAACATAAATTGTCAACAAGAAAAAGAAAAACTGTTTGGATTATCCCAAACAGCTCTTTTATGATTTCTGGCATATGTGCCGCATTCCCGCAGTAAAACCGTCGAAGAATTCTTTGAGTTACAGCTAAAATTTCACCTGCGGTGCTTCGGATTCGTTTTCATCTATAGTGAAGAAGGGCTCTTCAACAAAGTTGAAGGCGTTTGCAAAAATGTTTGAAGGGAACATCTGGATCGAATTGTTATAATCCATAACAACATCGTTGTAAAACTGACGGGCAAATGTTATTTTGTCCTCTGTCTTAGTAAGCTCCTTCTGCAGCTCCTGAAAATTGGTGTTGGCTTTGAGCTCGGGATAGGATTCGGACAGCATCATCAGCCTGTTCAATCCCTTTGACAGTTCACCGGTGGCCTTCATTACATCCTGATGCGAGGATGCGCTCATATAACTGTTGCGGGCCTTCATGACAGCCTCGTAGGTCGTCTTTTCATGAGCGGCGTACCCTTTTACTGTTTCAACCAGATTCGGGATTAGGTCAAACCTTCTTTTCAGCTGAACATCGATCTGACTCCATGAATTTGACACTTTGTTGCGCTTGTTTACAAGACCGTTGTATGTAGCTATTGCGAAGATGCCTGCTGCCAGCGCTATCAGTACTAAAATGATTATGAGTGGTAACATGTAAATCTCCTCCTTAAAATATGGTAATTTACTTTAAAAACAGACCAATCTTAAATATAGTTCGGAGATACTGCACCAGTCGAATACTATTACCAGAGCATATCCCCGAGGCATGCGTGACGGATCAGAATGCTCCGCCGCCGCCGCGTCCGCCTCCTCCGCCGGAACCGCCGCCGAATCCGCCTCCGCTGAAGCCTCCCCCGCCGCCCGACGAGGAGGAATTCTTTGAATTCGCTATGGAGATAGCATTGCTTATGGCGTGGTCAACAGTACTGACAGTTCTGTCGAAGGTATCCGTGAAGCTGTGCAGGCTGCGCATATTATAGCCGTACATATATGTCAGATGAGCGTTTTGCAGATCAGTGTCAGTGAATACAAGCGGAAGCTGTCTTATTACTTCCTTCGCTACTCCAAGCGATATTGCGTATACAAGGTAATGCTCCCATATGACGATAGAGGGCATTTCCGCCTTATCCATCCGGCTGAATTCCTTAAGGAAATTTTTAAAGGCCTTCCACATCACATACTGGTCGTTTCCGTATGCGGTACGTCTGCTCAGCCTTATGCCGAATATGAACATAATGACACCCAGTATTACCAGCAATACACCTGATAATGCCTGCAGTACTGAAACGAATAAAATACCGAGTCCGAGATAGGCCAGACCGATAAGAACAGCGGCGATCTGCCCCTTATTACTGGACTTGTCAAAGAATTTGTTTTTCTCAGCCTCTTCCTTCGCCATTTTACACCATCTCTGATAATCCTTCGAAAACTGCATGGCTCCGGAGTTGGTTTTTGCATATTCTGATATCTCATCAAGAAAAACATGATACCCATCGCCGATGATGCCGATGAACCAGTCGATCAGGAAGGCTTCGTGTTTTTTCAGACTGGTGCCGGCAGCCTCTTGGTTCAGTGTCAGACCATAGTCCTCGACCTCCTTGTCCTTAAAGAAGCCGTTTTTTATGTATGTTTCCTTCTTCAGCACCAGACGGCCTTTCCTTACCAGATCCATTAAGGTTGCAGTTATATCGCGCGAGAGTACATTGCCCATGTTCATGAGCACAGACATCTCGGCAGGGGTGTATTCACCCGGCAGTTCACGATAATATTTTGCGCTGAAGCTGCTCTTGAATTCCTTGTCGTATTTGCGATAAATAAATATGATGATTGCGAACCATGCTATGATAAACAGGATACCTACTATATTACCGATGGTTCTGACAACATTCATTGTTTTTTCTCTGGCCTCACGCTGTCTGTTGTATTCCTCGACCTGCCGGCGGGCCTCTTCGCGCTGCGCATTAGCCTGATCCGCCATCTTTTTCTCATTGTCAAGGATCCTTGTGAGAGCGTCCTCGGCTTTTACACGGGTGGAATCGGGAACAATGCCGGGGGGGAATAACACCAGCGTTTCTAGATAATAACCCGGTGAAAGCTTCCCCAGAATGAATTCCACATTTTGCCCATCTATGATCCTCGATTCACCGGTGAGCGGCCCGTGCCCAAATATCTTTATCTCACTCTTTGCGGCACCTTCGGGCAGCCTTATATGTACCGTTATATTATTGAGATCATCATCCCAGTTGGAATCTATTATCTTTCTGTTGAATTCAGCAATGTCGTTGTATTTTGTCACTACATTACGCAGTGTATATTTGTAAATGAACACTTTGGTTTCGTTACTGCTTTTTTCATAGACCTTCAAATGAGCTATTTCATCATCATGATATACATTGTATGTACCAGACGGACCTGAGGCATCGAGATCAACAGATGAGTTGACTGAAAACTCAGTTAAAATGCCATCTGCTCTTTCAACCAAAACCTGCAGGTTGTCAATGCTGTCAGTCTCCATATAGTCGATATTGCGAAGTACTCCATTGAAACTGCCGAAGAAATCATACGTTGCCCTCTCCTCAATATCGGCAGAACCATCGGTGTTGACTGTGACATCAACATTGAAGCTTCGTATATTATAGTATCTGTCATCGGCAGAGGCAGCCTGGCCAAAGAAAAATACTGACAGAAGGATCGCCGCAAGCAGTAGTATTGCCGGACACCTTTTCATCAATGCACCCCCTTATCTTTATCTACGATAGATTTTATCACATTATACTTTAGATGTAATGTATTTGTTTTATTGAGAAAAAATATTAATAAACATTATGAATACCGATAATGCATAATTGGGGGGTAAAATCGAACAATATGGTTAAACAGCGGGTGTAACGACAATAATCCAGTATAGGCGGAGAGTATGAAAAAGAAACATGCTGCAGAGGATCATGATCAGAAACGGGCGAATAACGAGCATCCGAACTATCTGCTATGTGCGGTAATTGGACTGGTGACAGGTCTGGCTAACGGCTTGTTTGGCTCTGGGGGCGGTACTATCGCCGTTCCTGCGATGGTTCATTTTCTTAAAGCGGATGAGCACAAGGCTCATGCAACTGCCATATCCGTGATACTGCCGCTGACAATCGTAAGCTCGGTGTATTATATCCTGAAAGGATATGCGGATTGGGGACTTACCCTAAAGGTCACCGCTGGAGGGATCGCCGGCGGATATATTGGCGCTAAACTGTTGAACAAATGCCCGGACAAGCTGCTCAGAAGGATTTTTGCAGTTTTCATGGCAGCTGCGGGCATCAAAATGATCATTTGAAGAATAACTTTGAGAGGCAGATAATTTGACCGGCTGGAATTGGATCATTCTATTATTGACTGGACTTGCAGCAGGGATCATAAGCGGCATGGGGATGGGAGGCGGTGCGATCCTCATACCTGTGTTGGTTTTGGCGGCAAACCCGGGGCAGCATCTTGCCCAAAGCGTAAACCTGTTGTTTTTTATACCGACAGCGATAGTTGCCTTGATAATCCACATAAAAAATAAGAGTATAGATTTTAAGATGGCTGTACCGATAATTATTCTGGGCCTTTGCGGTGCACTGACAGGCTCCTTCATAGCCACAAGGCTGGAGGCTGACTCGCTGAGAAAGCTTTTTGGATGGTTTCTTGTGGCGATGAGTGTGTATGAAATGTTCAGAAAGGGGAAGAAAAAGGACGGTAAAGCAGATGGATAAAAGTGAAATTCGTTTTTGGTGATGAAGATATTTTTATTCACAAAGCAAGTGCAAAAGTGGTATAATATTTAATCAATCCGGTGATATGAAGGCCGGTCATAAGGAGGATCGTCTTGGGAATCAGTCAAATTGCAGATACGGCATATGGGATACTTGAGGACAAGAAGGCCAGAGACATTGAGATAATAGATATTTCAGAGGTCTCCATACTGGCGGATTACTTCATTATTTGCAGCGGTACTTCGACAACTCATATCAGGACCATAGCTGACGAGCTCGATAAAAAGATGGGCGAGGCCGGCTACAACCTGATCCATAAGGAGGGCTACGGAAGTGCCAGGTGGATCCTGCTGGATTTTGGGGAGATAGTTATACATATATTTCATGAAGAGGACAGGAGCTTTTACAATCTTGAAAGATTGTGGTCCGACGGCAAGTTCAGCACGCCTGACGATATCAGATCCTGATCCTGCCAGTACATTAAAACAGGGCGACACTTGATTATTATTTGCTCGATTTGAAAGGGGCTGTTTATATTGGCTTACTCGACAAGGATAGACGAAAAATGGCAGAAAAAGTGGGAAGAGACGGGGTTGTACAGGTTTGACCCTAAAAAGGTTGAAAAAAAGCTGTACTGCCTTGAGATGTTTTCATATCCTTCGGCTGCGAATCTTCATCTGGGACACTGGTACAACTATGGTCTTACAGATTCGTGGGCAAGGATGAAGAGGATGCAGGGCTGGAATGTGTTCCATCCACAAGGCTTTGATGCATTTGGTCTTCCGGCGGAAAACTATGCGATCAAGACAGGGATCCATCCGAAGGACTCTACATATCAAAACATAAAGACCATGGAGGTACAGCTCAAGAAGATGGGGGCTACCTTCGACTGGGATTATGAAGTTGTAACGTGCGACCCGGAGTATTACAAGTGGACCCAGTGGATTTTCCTGAAGCTGTATGAGCACGGCCTTGCATACAGAAAGAAGGCGCCGGTCAACTGGTGCCCGAGCTGCAAAACAGTGCTTGCAAATGAGCAGGTCGTTGATGGTGCCTGCGAGAGATGTAAAAATGAAGTGACTAAAAAGGACCTTACACAATGGTTCTATAAAATAACTGAGTATGCACAGGAACTGCTTGATTGCCTGCCTCAGCTGGATTGGCCGGAGAAGACGAAAAAGATCCAACAGAACTGGATAGGCAGGTCAGAAGGCGCCGAGCTGGTATTTGAAGGTGCCGACGGCAGCTTTTCGTTCAAGGTATTCACCACACGGGCGGACACCCTTTACGGTGTTACCTATGTCGTGCTGGCACCCGAGAACGAGCTGGTAGACAGGATCACTGCTCCCGAATGCAGAGAAGCTGTAGAGCAATACAGGGAATCGGCAAAGAAGCAGACTGAAATCGAGAGACTCTCCACTGTAAGAGAAAAAACAGGTGTGTTTACCGGAGCGTATGCAATAAACCCTGTCAATGGCGACAAGGTGCCGATATGGATAGCTGATTATGTGCTGGCTGGATATGGTACAGGGTGTGTTATGGCTGTACCCGCACATGATGAAAGAGATTATGAGTTTGCTGCGAAGTACAAACTGCCGATAAAACGTGTTATAAAGGGTGAAGATGGCATTGATGACACGCTGCCTTTTGTTGAAGACGGCGTTTTGACAGATAGTGAAGAGTTTTCAGGTACAGGCTCTGCCAAAGCGAGGAAGGGTATCGTCCTCAAGCTGAAGGGACAGCAAAAGGGAGAAGTGAAGGTGAACTACAGGCTAAGGGACTGGCTGGTGTCAAGACAGCGCTATTGGGGTGCTCCGATACCGGTGATACACTGCAGTGACTGCGGTGCCGTCCCGGTGCCTGAAAAGGATCTGCCTGTTGAGCTGCCATATAATGTAGAATTCAAGCCGGACGGAGAATCACCGCTTGCAAAATGTGAGGAATTTATCAATGTACCCTGCCCGAAATGCGGTAAACCTGCAAAAAGGGACCCTGATACACTTGATACCTTCGTATGTTCATCATGGTATTATCTGAGGTATCCTGACAACAGAAATTCTGAGAATGCCTTTGATACTGAGTGGATCGACAAGATGCTGCCGGTGGACAAATATGTTGGCGGTGCTGAGCATGCTGCCATGCACCTGCTTTATGCCAGGTTTTTCACCAAGGCTCTTCGTGATATGGGCTACCTGCATTTTGACGAGCCATTCACCTCACTGGTGCATCAGGGTACCATCCTTGGTCCGGATGGATTGAGGATGAGCAAATCCCGCGGCAATACTGTATCGCCTGACGTTTATATAAACGAAAACGGTTCGGACGTATTCAGGATGTATCTTGCGTTCGGCTTTGCTTATACAGAGGGCGGTCCCTGGAGCGACGACGGTATAAAGGCTATCTCCAGATTTGTGGGCAGAATAGAGCGGCTTGTGGAAACTGCATCCGGGCTGAACAGAAGTGGTGTCGGCAGTTTTGGCAGTGAGGAAAAGGAGCTCAACTTTGTCAGAAACACAGCCATTAAGGGCGTGACGGAGGATGCTGAGAGGTTCCAGTTCAATACTTCGATAGCAAGGCTGATGGAGCTTGTCAACGCTCTGTACAAATATGACGGCGATGGCCGAAAGAATAATAACTTATTTATTGATACTGTTACGGATTTGCTGAAGCTGATCGCACCCTTTGCGCCTCATCTTTCCGAAGAGCTTTGGGAGAAGCTGGGGGGAGACTATTCCATTTTCGATGAAAAATGGCCGCAGTGGGATGATAGAGCACTGGTGCGTGATGAGGTTGAGATAGTGGTCCAGCTCAATGGAAAGATCAAAGATAAGATAATGCTTCCGTCAGGGCTGGACAAAGCCCAGATGGAGGAGGCGGCAATGAAGGATGATAAGGTCACATCACTGCTGGATGGGAAAACAGTTATAAAGGTGATCGCAGTGCCCGGAAGACTCATCAACATAGTCGTAAGATAGGATTGTAGTACAGATTCGGGATTTGACCGGTGGAATTGCAGCATGGATTTGAGTTCTGCAAGGTACAATTACATCATGGTTTCGGGATTTGCCGGAATAAAACAGCAGATCTGAGGGTATAAGACGTAGAGTTTATGCCAGTAAGGGAAAAGGTATTGAGAAACATAAACAAAAGGCCGGGATGCGGATGCTTCCGGCCTTTCCTACTGTATTACGTATTGATAGACTCATGCATCTAGTGATACCTTCTTGAATGGACCCTGCGGGATATTGCCTTCAATATGATTCTCAGAAGGACGAACAGAATGATGAAGCCCGCACAGCATATTCCTATTTTGAAATATATACTGTCAGTGATACTTTCCGGGTTTTCAGCCAATGTAGCCAGCGTGACCGGTTCTGGCTTGTACTCTATGCTCCTGGCTGCAATCAGATCGATACTGCCGATGGATATATCACCTCTTGTGAATTCTACATATCCTATTATGTCGCCTTTGTTAATAGGAGCATATATGTTTTCACGCAAATGGGACACCTCTTTGATATCCCATAAGGACTCGTCCCTGGGCAGAACACGCACGAGCGAGTCTACTGTTATCAAATCCAGTCCGTAAATGTCAGCTGCATCTTCAACCTTTACATTTCTGTATACCTTTCCTTTTTCGATCAATTCAACACGCTTGAAGTTATTGAAACCGTAATCAAGCAGCTCCTTTGAATATATTCTTACATTTTCTGCTGAACCCTCATTTTTCACAGCCATGACTGCTGCTATCAGCTCCATGCCGTCATCACTTTTAGCGGATGTTATCAGATTGTGGCCTGCAGGGCCTGTAAAACCGGTCTTTATGCCGTTTATTTCATACAGCTCACTGTCATTATTAAGCATGAGCTTGTTGGAATTGGACAGTACAGGCCATTTCGAGTGTTTATTTGTGGCAGGCATTGTAATGCTTCTGGTACTCACGATCTCCCTGAATTTGGGAAGTGTCATTGCATATCTTGAGAAACAGACCAAATCAGCAGCAGTGGTGAAATGCATCGGATCATGAATACCACTGGCATTTGCAAAATGCGTTTCGACAGCTCCCAGTTCAGTTGCCCTTTGGTTCATAAGCTCCACGAATTCATCAATACTGCCGCTGATATGCTCAGCGACAATATTAGCAGCCTCATTGGCGGAGCTGACCATCATTGCCTGAAGGAGATTTTCAAGAGGTATTGTTTCACCTGGGATAATACCAATATTGCTGCCATTGTAGCCGATGCCGTCTATCGCAGACTGACTTGCTGTCAGCACATCTTCAAGGTTCCCATTTTCAATTGCTAGTATTGCGGTCATTATTTTAGTCGTGCTGGCGGGATAAAGCGTTTTCTGCGAGTTCTTCTCATGAAGTACATCGCCGGTCTGCGCATCAATTAGAATATAAGCTCCGGCATCCGGTGAAGGTGGTTCGGCATATGCAACAGCGGTATTTGATGCTATCAGCATCAGTATAATTGCGAATGTCAGAAGCCTTTTCATCTGTACCTCCAGGATGCAAGTTTTCATATAAAGTATATCAAAAATAACTTAGATTAAGTTAATAAATATTAAAAATATACTGGAAAATAAAAGGAAATAGCAATAAAAGGAAGAAATAAACAAATAATGGAGGGATTTTGATGAAGATGCGAATATTTGGGAAAGAAGCTGAAATAAAAACTGGAGCCGCTGTGGCAGCGGTCGCAGTCCTCGCCTTGCTGGGAATGCTCGTTGGCTACCTGTTTCTAAGAGATAATGGAGAGATAATCATTGAGGCGGGGAAAGATGCTCAGGGTACACCGGATATTGCTGCAGTGATTAATCCGGATATGGCCGGAGCAGGATCAATATCCGGAAATGACAGTATATATACAGGTTATTCGGCTGCGGAAGGTGATGCAAGCGAAGGATCTGCCAATGATGCAGGACAGAAAGGTGGTACAGGCAGCGGCGGGGACAGCGGCGCAGGCATCGGCACGGGCAACAGCGCGGAGAGTGAAACAGACAAGAGCAAGATCAAAGTCTATGTTGTAGGCTGTGTAAAAAAGCCCGGGATCGTCACGATAAATAGAGGCAGACTGATATGTGATGCTGTGGAGGAAGCGGGCGGATTAACCGAAAATGCAGATGCTGATAATATAAATATGGTATTTTCATTGAATGAAAATGTGATGTTGTACATAAAATCAAAAGAGGAAGGCAAAGGCGTCGGCAATGGTGCAGCCATATACAGTGGCAGCGGGCCTGCCGCAGAAGTACTGGGGGACAATAATACTGCTGGGTCAGCAGGTATCAAGACTGTCCTTGTCAATATTAACACAGCAGGAATCGATGAGCTTGATACACTCCCCGGAATAGGGGAGGCAACAGCAAAGGATATCATTGCCTTCAGGGAAAAGCACGGAGACTTCAAAGCTATTGAAGATATTATGAAGGTACCTCGTATAAAGCAAAACCGGTTTGAGAGCATAAGGGATTTTATTAGTGTGGAGTAGCGGAACAATCCAGCGTATCAAATCGTCAATTCATACGAGAGATAAAGGATTGCACGATGTTAAGCCGCCTTCATCCATCGCCGTATCGCTTATGACAGAAGCGAGATGCATCGGAAGGCTTTGATAGACATAAACTAAGTTAAGTAATATGTTGGAGATTGTATAAACCAGCTCATGAAAAACAGCAGAAACAGGGGGTTCATATGAAAAAATTATTATTGATTGCTATACTTCTATTATTGGCTTTTACTGTCACATCATGCGGGTTGTTAAGCAGCGACAGTGAGGCTCCCGGCGATATCGCGGACCAACAGCAGGATAGCGGAGAGGCGGGTTTCGTGGACAACAGCCTCAATACACCTGACGACTCCGGCCGGCTGAGTGATACAGATGACACTGGCAATGTGCAGGAACCGGACGAGAGTATTAAAGAAGGAAAAATGATTAAGGTGACACTATATTTTCCAACTATTGACAACAGCGCATTGAAAAAGAAGGAGAGAGAGATACCTGTAAAAGATGCCGCTGTATTGAAAGCATGTATACTGGCGCTGGCCGACGGTCCGCATGATTCCAAATTAAGAAATCCTATACCCGAGGGTACAGAGATAAGAGGCATATCTATCAAAGATGGTACAGCTTTCGTTGATCTGTCCGAGCAATTTTTGAATAGCAGCGGGCTTGATGAAGTTACCTCCAGGTTTGCTATAGTCAACACTCTTACGGAGATCGAGGGTGTGGAAAAGGTTCGGTTGTGGATCGAAGGAAATGACATGATCGGACCAAGCGGGAGGCCGCTTGGTGATATGAGGCCGGTAGCCCTTGATGCCGAGGGTTATCCGATTCCTGGAGAAATCAGGCCTGTAACTCTCTACTTCTCAGATTCACAGGCTATGTATGTCGTAGGTGAAAAAAGGGATATTGAGGTGCAAGCGGGAGTTGCTTTGGAAGAGCTTGTGATAAGTGAACTGATGGCAGGCCCGAGGACCGATGAGCTTTGGGAAGCGATACCTGATGGTACCAGACTGATTTCAGCAAGCACGAAAAATGGTCTGTGTACGGTGAACTTTTCAAAAGAGTTCGTTGAAAACAGTCCAGGCGGTACCGCCAGTGAGAGAATGGCTATATTCTCTGTTGTCAATTCGCTGACAGAGCTGGATGGAATAGAGAAGGTCCAGTTTTTGATCGAAGGAGAGAAAAGGGAAATATACACCCACGTTATTTTTAGTGAACCTTTTTTAAGAAATGAATCTGTCATTACAAAATAGCAGACAGAATATCATATTAGTTCAGCACAGACTGAATCAAGCAAAAGGCTTCGAGTGAGCTGCCGCTTTACGATTATGCATGGATGCTATCCGGACATCGATGGAAGGATAATGAGTGAAGCCACCAGATAACCCAGCAGTACCAGGGCAGATGGCATTACCAAGCCTAACAGGAGTATTTTTCGTACTTTTTTATGACGCAGCTTTTTATAGTATGTTTTTCTTTTGCATCGCATGGCAATTTCTCCGGAAATTCATGCAGGGAGCTGCACTGTGAAAAATCGGCAGCAGCCCCTGCTTTATGATGTTATGTATGGTTACCTACATATTTTACCCCAAAACAATAAACACCACAATTTCCTGGAAATACCAGATTGCAAATAGTATTCTGTGGATACTACTGTCTTAAGACATCCAACATTAACCCCTCGTATTCACTTGTTATTTTTTTTACTGCAAACAGGTTGTTTGTCAGATAGACTGTGTCGCCGCCTGCATCCTTTTCTGTGGCAGCAATCAGGTTTTTCTGCCTGAGCTCTCTTAGAAGATATGGGATATCCCTGGCATTGCCGCCGATGTCTACGATAGAGAATTTGTCCATTTTCAGCCCTCCCAGCTTATAAAAGATATTTAATGTAAAAGGTTTTTCGATTAACCTGAGTATACATTCAGAAGCTTTTTTCTTCCTTTAGAGCAACTTGTGTTCGACACTATGCTTCCTGCGCCTTTTCAACCCCTCGCTTTCAACATTGATGCCATTTTGAGTAATCCTTACCTTTGACAAGGACACTACTGCCTCTTGTTCAATATTATCATAAAGCTTGCTGAATGACTCTATAGCAATTTTATTGAATTCATCTATTGGCAGCTTGCCGGCAACGTTTACGAGATGTATGCTTTCTTCTATACAAATGCCAGCGTGAATAAGGCTGATATGACTGTTGTTAACGATAGAATCGATACTATAAGCTGAATCATGTTTGTTTCTCTTTCAATTTTTCCAATTTATTTGAATATTAGCACAAATATTGCTTTTTTCAAGGGACAATGCAGTGTTAACTGAAGTGTGCGGATATGTGATTAACTAAATGGACAAAAAATCAAGTATAGGCTGCTTTTGTTGACATAATCTTGACTATAGCTCCATTATTCCGTAAAAAACTAGATTTTTTACCATATATGACGGAGATAATCAGCCTATGCTTGATTTTTTGTCCACTACGTATATGAAGCAGTACATTTTTTCATCAAAGCCATTATAAGTACTGAGAATTTTTTATGATAGCTATTATGTTTCACTTCGATTATTCATTGTAAGTTTTGTATGAGTACTTCTATTTCTCATTAAAATTTCATCAAAGTAAAGTGATAATAATGCACCGTGCTACTTTTCAATAATGAAAAATTCTGATATAATGGCAGAAAAATGTAGAAGGAGTCAAGAAAATGAGTGGGGATCAAATTCAAATTCTTGTGGCGATGTGTATTTATATGGCCGTAGTCGTAGTGATCGGCATATATTTTGCCAAGCGTGCAAATGAAAGCTCTGACAACTATTTCATCGGAGGGCGAAAGCTGGGGCCATGGGTAGCAGCAATGAGTGCTGAAGCTTCCGACATGAGCGGATGGCTTTTGATGGGTCTTCCCGGAGTCGCTTACTGGTTTGGTCTTAGTGATGCGGTATGGACTGCCATTGGTCTGGCAGCAGGAACTTATATCAACTGGCTTGTCGTTGCAAAAAGACTTCGCAGATATTCTGCTGTTGCAGGCAATTCGATAACGATTCCTGAGTTTTTCAGCAACAGATTCAAGGAAAAACAGAAGATTGTACTTGCGATAGCTTCTGTCTTTATTCTTGTATTTTTTGCTGTATATGCAGCCAGCTGCTTTGTTACCTTCGGGAAGCTGTTCAGTACACTATTCGGACTGCAGTATCAGGTGGTCATGATCGCAGGAGCGATAGTCGTTATTATGTATACGTTTCTTGGAGGCTTTCTTGCGGAAAGTGTTTCGGATTTCATGCAGGGTATTATCATGATCATTGCGCTGTGTACTGTATTAACTGTCGCAATAATCGCCGGCGGAGGGATTTCCACCATTTTGGACAACATAAAGTCAATACCGGGCTTTTTCGACTTTTTCGGTATAGCTCAACCGCAGTTGACAGACGGCGTTCAGCAGCTAGATGCTGCAGGTAAGCCATTATTCGGGGCAGCCGGAGGTTATGGGCTGCTGACGATAATATCAACAATGTCATGGGGTCTCGGATATTTCGGTATGCCGCAGGTACTGTTAAGGTTCATGGCTATAACAAAATCATCCGAGATAAAAAAATCACGGCGTATTGCAACAGTTTGGTGTGTTATTTCACTGTTTGCCGCAGTATATATCGGTCTGATAGGAAGGTCGCTGTATCCTGCTGAGCTGCTTACAAAGGGCGGTGCGGAAAACATATTTATCGTAATGTCAACAGGACTTCTGCCTGCGCTGCTTGCAGGAATAATCATGTCAGGTATACTGGCAGCGACGATGAGCTCATCTGACTCATACCTGCTGATTGCTTCATCGGCATTGTCACGTGACATTTTCAAGGGAATTGTTAAAAAGGATGCTACTGACAAACAGGTCATGCTGATGTCGCGTATAACGCTGCTGGTACTTGCCGTGATTGGAATAATCATCGCTTTGGACGAGGGCAGCGTGATCTTCAAAGTAGTATCATTTGCTTGGGCAGGCTTCGGCGCCACCTTCGGACCTATCATGCTGTTCTCGCTGTTTTGGAAGAGGACTAACAGAGCAGGAGCAATCGCCGGTATGCTCACGGGCGGAAGCATGGTATTCATATGGAATTACCTGATCAAGCCCATTGGAGGCGTCTTCGGCATTTATGAATTGTTCCCGGCATTTGTTCTTTCGTGTATAGCGATACTGGTCGTATCTTTAGTGACCAAGGCACCGGAAAAACCGATACAGGATGAATTCGAGCTTGCTAAAACCTACGATTGCTGAGGCTAAGGCGATCACTGCAATGGGATGATCTTGCGGAGTTGCTGCATGGTGAGTTTTCTGAACGAGAATTCGGCGTGAATACTTTAACCGCAAGCACATTCGGTGGTGTACTACCGGAGAATTTACTATCGGAGTATGTACTATCGGAGAATTTCTTCCGAACAATTTCTTCCGAACAAGGTCAGCTTGAAAAGATTCGGTTGACAATGGCGGTATATTGGATATAATAAATAAAAGCACATAATTCATCGTACAGTGATGGGAATCAGTAAGCTGACAGGTGCCCTGACAGAGAGAGATTGCCGCTGGCTGGAAGCAGTCTTGAGGGAAAGCAGCCGAATACCGCCCCTGAGTACGAACGTTGATAACGTTATAATCAAAATGAGATCAAATTAGGGTGGAACCACGTGAGCCAGCTCTCGTCCCTTGTATGTAAATGCAGGGGATGGGAGCTTTTTTATATACGCTGGAGATGGCTGGTACAACGGAAGCGGGAACGGCGCCGGATGGGATCGGCGGATGGAAATCGGAATGGAGAAGTCATCCGGGACGTAGAACAACCGGATGTAGAATAAACGGACGAAAACAGCCGACGTAGAACAGCCGGACGTAGAATAACTGGGTGAAAAACAGAATAGGAAATGAATTGTATCAGATTACGGTATAGTACGATGAAGGAGGAGTCGATATGATAAAGATTACGTTAAAGGATGGGAGTTCCAGGGAGTATCAGAAGGGTACAACTGTGATGCAGGTAGCGGAAAGCATAAGCGCAGGCCTGGCCAGAGTTGCTCTGGCAGCGGAGATAGACGGAGAGGTGAAGGACCTGTCAACAGAACTGGACAAGGATTGCAGCCTGAATCTGCTTACATTTGATAGTGATGGCGGAAAACATGCTTTCAGGCATACGGCATCCCATATACTGGCACAGGCTGTGAAGCGATTGTTTCCCAAGGCTGAGCTCGCTATAGGGCCGGCCATTGATACCGGTTATTACTATGATTTTGATATGGAAAGACCCTTCACACCTGAGGATCTTGAGAAAATTGAGGCTGAAATGGGCAGGATCGTGAAGGAGGATCTGCCTCTGGAGCGTTTTACACTGCCCAGGGATGAGGCTGTTAAATTCATGGAGGAGAAGGGTGAACCTTACAAGGTGGAGCTGATAAGAGATCTGCCTGAGGATGCGGTGATATCCTTCTATAAGCAGGGCGATTTTACTGATCTTTGTGCCGGCCCGCATATTCCTTCCACTGGCAAGGTGAAGGCCTTCAAGCTGTTGTCCATCGCCGGTGCATATTGGAGAGGAAATGTAAACAACAAAATGCTCCAGAGGATATATGGCACTGCATACACTAAGAAAGGCGAGCTGGATGAGTATATATTCAGACTTGAGGAAGCGAAAAAACGTGATCACAGAAAACTGGGACGTGAGCTGGATCTGTTCGACATAATGGATGACGGACCGGGTTTCCCGTTCTTCATGCCCAAGGGAATGGTCCTTAGAAACATCCTTGAGGATTACTGGCGTGAGGAACACATAAGACGCGGATACCAGGAGATCAAGACACCAATCATACTGAACAAGGAGCTGTGGTACCGTTCAGGGCATTGGGACAATTACAAGGACAATATGTATTCTGTGGAGATCGACGATGCTGATTTTGCTATAAAGCCTATGAATTGCCCCGGAGGCATGCTGGTATTCAAAAGAAAGCTGCATTCTTACAGAGACCTGCCTGTAAGGATGGGAGAGCTGGGTTTAGTTCACAGGCATGAGCTTTCCGGAGCACTGCACGGCCTTATGAGAGTAAGATGCTTTACACAGGATGACGCCCACATTTTTATGACGCCGGATCAAATATTGGATGAAGTTACTGGTGTCATCAAGTTGATCGACGATTTCTATAATGTCTTTGGATTCAAGTATCATGTTGAGCTGTCTACCAGGCCGGAGAAATCGATCGGTACGGATGAACAGTGGGAGATGTCGACAGCCGCTCTGAAAGGCGCATTGGAGGCAAATGGCCTTACTTATCAGGTCAATGAAGGCGATGGTGCATTTTATGGACCAAAGATCGACTTCCATCTCGAGGATTCCATCGGCCGTACATGGCAGTGCGGCACGATACAGCTTGATATGATGATGCCTGAGCGCTTCGACCTTAACTATATAGGTCCTGACGGCGAAAAGCACAGGCCGGTCATGATACACAGGGTGATATTCGGCAGTATAGAGAGGTTCATAGCGATCCTTACAGAGCATTTTGCTGGAGCCTTCCCCGTGTGGCTTGCTCCGGTACAGGTAAAGATCCTTCCCATAATCGACAAGCACCATGATTATGCGCAGGAAGTCCAAAAGAAGCTTGACGAGGCAGGAATCAGGGCAGAGGCAGACTACAGAAATGAGAAGATAGGCTTCAAGATCAGAGAAGCTCAGATGGAAAAAGTACCATATATGCTTGTTATAGGAGACAAGGAAATGGATAATGGCCAGGCGGCAGTCAGATCCCGAAAGGATGGAGATATGGGCCCGATGCCGCTGGAGGCATTTATCAGCAGAATCGTTAATGAGGTCAGGACAAAGGCGAAATAACAGTTGCCGGAGTCGATCAATCAATAAGTGTAGGATTAGTTGTGGTTCATAAAGCCGCTGGATCAAAGCTAAATTGATCATCAATGAAATAACGAGGCGACGAATTGAACAAATGCGTTATAAACGAAGGGGACATGACGTCAACAGTTGTGTTCCTTCGTTTTTTCTATTTTTGTTTGTTTTTGCATTTATTTGTCACAATCCTGTTTAGATATCGATTTCATGGGGTAATTTTCTGTTGTAATCAAGCCGTCGAAATCTGTAATATTTCATATTGAGACACTAGAATACTTTCAGGAAAGGTGAGAGATAACATCATGTTCAAAAAGAAAGCCAGCTTCGAAATGTATCTTGATAAGATTTGCAGTGGAGATTTTGATTTGCAGCCATCTGCACAAAATATGAAGGACAGGGTGTTGATAAAAATCACCGGACTGGGCTCCAGGCTAAAGCTGGGGAAGGAAAATGTCAGCGGCATACTGAAGGGTATACTGGGAATTGCTACTCAATTGAGCAGCTTTGATCTTGAGTTGAAATTTCACAGTAAGAAGATAGCTGATGCATCAAAGGATATATCCCGGATGGTGTCGAGTGTTTTTTCTGCGGCTGAAGAGACGACAGCTGCCATCACTGAGGTAACAAATGCCAATAGTGAGCTTATTACATCCATCGAGGAAATATCATCTGAGGCAGGCAGTCTGTCAGAAAATACAAAAAAGAGCAATGAGATGCTCGAGCACATTAAGAATGAGAATGTTAATGTAATAAGAGTATCTGAAAATATGAAAATCGATGTTGATAATTTCATAGACATCGTAAATAAACTCAGGGATAACGTAGAGGGGATATTTGGCATATCGGAGCAGACAAACCTGCTTGCACTCAACGCTTCGATAGAGGCAGCCAGAGCTGGTGAAGCAGGCAAGGGTTTTACGGTTGTTGCAGAGGAAATAAGAAAGCTTTCCGACTCGACCAAGCAGGCATTGGGCTCAATGAACGAATTGCTCAAGGAAATTGGGAACGCTTCACAAAAAAGCTCGTCCAGTGTGAATGATACACTGAATTCCATAAATAAGGTCAATTCTGATGTAGAAGTCATGTCTACTATCATGAAAACAAATTCTGATTCCATAGACCATATATCAGAAAGCCTTGTGGGTATAGCGGCGGTTAATGAAGAACTCAATGCTTCATTACAGGAAGTGACTTCAGCCATGAATGAGATCAGTGATGATACAGGTCATATCAATCAACATGCGGCGGAATTGGCTGAAGTGGGCAGTCATATCAGCAGTATGGCTGATTCCATGACAGATATAGAGCAGGATTCAGAGGCCTTGGCCAGAAGAGGCGGAGAGCTGTCAAATGACATGTATTATGGATTGTCTAATGATGATTTTAAGAACGCTGTTGAAGCAGCTATAACTGCTCATAGTGTGTGGATGGACAAGCTGAGATCGATGGCAGACAATATGAAGGTTACACCATTACAAACAGATGACCATAAATGTGGGTTTGGACACTTTTACCATTCAGTAATGCCAAAGTCTGAAAAAATACTGCCCATATGGAATGAAATCAATGGTATACATCATCATCTGCATAAAACCGGTGAGAATGTAATAGATAGCATACTGCAGAACAATATCGATGAAACTAAGCTGTATATTGCGGAAGCAACAAGTTCATCAGAGAAGATAATAGATATATTCAGGAAAGTGCTGCTTATCTCAAATGAAATGACAGCCAACGGTGAGCATGTGTTTTGATCCTGCCGTATCCTGTGAAGGTCGTTGAGCTGTCTGTCGAGAGATGGATATGCAGCTTGACCGGTATCACTGCCGTATGTTGACCTGTTTGTAAAATTAATTGGAAAAGTTGTGAAAGGAATGTATAATTAAATAAAATACAAATGAAACGGCGGTATGACAGAACGATGAGTAAAGCAGACATAATATTTATGGAAATGTGTTCTGACATCATAGAGAACGGGTTCTCATCCGAAGGCCAGAATGTGAGGGCTAGATGGGAGGATGAGACACCGGCGCACACCATCAAGAAATTTTGCATAGTCAACAGATATGACCTTTCAAAGGAGTTTCCGATACTTACGTTGAGAGGTACAAATCTGAAAGCGGCTATCGGTGAAATCCTATGGATATGGCAGAAGAAATCTAATAACATCCATGACCTGAACAGCCATATATGGGACAGTTGGGCTGATGATTCGGGTTCGATCGGCAAAGCATATGGTTATCAGATGCAGGTCAAACACAAATACGCCGAGGGCGATTTCGATCAGGTGGACAGGGTGTTGTATGACCTGAAGCACAATCCGTACAGCCGTCGTATCATGACTAATATGTACGTACACAGCGATCTTCACGAAATGAACCTTTACCCCTGCGCATACAGTATGACCTTCAATGTGACAGGTAGAAAACTCAACGGTATATTGAACCAGCGCTCCAATGATGTGCTTGTGGCGAACAACTGGAATGTATGCCAGTATGCTGCCCTTATCCACATGTTCGCACAGGTAAGCGGCCTGGAGGCCGGGGAGTTGGTCCATGTTATCGCCGATGCTCATATTTATGACAGGCATATACCATTGGTGAAGGAATTGATCGGGCGCGAGCCATACCCAGCACCCAAACTGTTAATCAATCCGGACGTGAAAGATTTCTACGATTTTAAGGTGGAAGATTTTATGCTGGAGGATTACAAGAGAGGCCCTCAGATAAGGAATATACCTGTTGCAGTATAACGAGACGGTTGATATCTCCCATACTCAACGTATTTCAAACCCTTTGGGTTAAAAAACGCTATGTGGCGGTTACAGATGTGTCTATCAGATATCTTTTTTCGAATGATCGAAAGAAAACGGTGCGAGTATATCTCCCGCCTGATGCATAGGTGAGCAGCAAGCCTTGCTTGTGACCAGACTTGCTTGCGACCAGCCTCATTGAAACACTGAAACTAATAAAAACAGAAATGTTGGAGAGGAAAAAATGAAAGCGATACTATCGGCAGATCTGAACTGGGGTATCGGCTGCGGCGGCAATCTGCTGCAGCGTGTCCCGGAGGATATGAAGTTTTTTAGAAAAACGACAACTGGGAAGGTTGTTGTAATGGGCAGGGAGACATTTGAATCACTGCCGGGAAGACAGCCCCTTAAAGACAGGGTTAATATTGTTTTGAGTAAGAATGCTGTCTACAATGATGACAGACTGATTCTGTGCCGTTCTATTAAAGAGCTGATGAATGAACTTGAAAAATACAACTCCGATGATGTTTTTGTGATCGGCGGCGAGACGGTATACACACAGCTATTGCCTTTCTGTACCGAAGTTTTCGTTACCCGCTTTGAAAAGGAATTCACAGCCGACCGTCATTTCCCGGAGCTGGACAAATTGGAGAACTGGGTGCTGGCAGAGGAAAGCGAACAGCATTTTTATAATGATATGGGTTTTAGATTTTTGAAATATGTCAACAGGGCAGTCTGCATGTTCTGATAAGCGCAAGATGTCGCTGGCGATATTTCAATATGTGATTATATTATACGCTATCTGCTCATACTATTAGTGTTATTCATCAGATCACTACTGCAGATTAAGGAAGGGATAGCCATGGATAATAAGAGAGCAGAAGAAATAATGCAGTCGCACGGTGTTATCAATGTCAACTATAATGGCATGCCTGTATGGATCGAAAGTTTACACGAAAGACATGCAGATGTGACATTCATCGGCTTTGAAAAAAGGGCTGAAATACCTGTCAGCGAATTGAATGAGGGAGATCCGTTGCAGACTATTTGAATTGTGAACTCCGCAATGACCAGCATGAATCTTTAGGCTGTGTTAGGAAAACTGGCGGGAATCCTCCGCATTTCAATGGGGATGTAGTTCACTATATAGTGCTTCAGCGAACATAAAACAAGCAGAAGCATGTTTTATTGCACCTTCTGCCTGTTCTTTGCAAATTATCTATTTGACATGTATTTTACATGCGCAGCCTAAGAAGTATAGCCCCCATGAGCATATTGTGAACACAGCCTGATATCGGTCAGTTTTACCACGAAGGACCATGCAGTGCTCTCATGTTTTCAAAGGACACCCGCTAGGATACTCCATGATTTATGGGGGAGAGGACGTCACATGAATTCCAGGCTTTATATAATCCTGCAATAACCTGTTCTATAGGAGCCTTTCTAATTTCTACATCACGAACTCCCTCTACTTCAGATAATTGGTTCAGTAAAACTCTCACAGGCGTATCGGCAAGGTCTATATCATATTCATAAACTCCGTTTTCTGATGTAAGGAGCCTGCCGTTATCAATTTGTGGTACAAAGCTCTGGTCCATCGTGACTGCCACTCTTGTCAGGTTGCCTGTAATGGAACGCAGCTCGCCAAAGCTCCCGTCAAAAGCGATTTTTCCGGCAGATATCATCAGTATGCGCTCTGCCATTTCTTCGAGGTCATCCATGTCATGGCTTGTTACTACAATAGTCACGCCATTATCTTTATTGATTCTCTTGAGAAAATCGATCATTTGTCTTTTCGCTACTACATCAAGACCGAGTGTCGGTTCGTCCAGCAGGATAACCTCGGGACTATTTAGCAGCATCATGGCAAGGTCGGCCCGCATCCGCTGACCGAGGCTGAGCTCGCGGGCAAAGGTTTTAAGCAGCTTTCCGATATCCAGCAGCTCCGTTACCATTTCGAAATTCTTCCTGTACATTTCATCAGAGATCCCCCAGACGACCTTTTTCCACTCAAAGCTCTGTATGACAGGGTGATCCCACCACAATTCAGTGCGGTTGCCGAACAAGATACCAAGCCGCTGCATCAGCCATGTACGCTGCTTTTGCGGTGACAGAGACAATACCGATATATCGCCGCTGTTTGGCAGCAGCATGCCGGCAAGCAGCTTCATTGTAGTGCTTTTGCCTGCGCCGTTAGGTCCGGCGTATGCGACAAATTCACCCTTGGCGATTGTAAATGAAACATTATCGAGAGCAGTGATCGTTTGCTTCTCGGGTTTAATCAAATTTCTTATCAATCCCTTGCCGGTGTTGTCTCGCTGCCACTGAGTAAAGGTTTTTGTCACGTTTTTGATACTAACGGCGAAATCCGTATGGGACATATCTGTTTGAGCCTTTTGTAACATAATAGTTCAGTCCTTTCCTGAAAATAAAGTTAGCTGCAAGCGCCAGAACGAGCGCATATACAAGCGGGTAAAATTCCGTAAGGTTCAAAGGAGGCCTGCCGAGCAGACACAGCGAAGGGAACCACGCCATAAGACCTTCCGGTAAAATAGTAAGCAACGGCACCTGGATGAAAGCAGGCATCCCGGATAACGGGAAGGTACTCAGCTGCCATGTGCCTTCAATCGCAGTGGTAGATATCTCTTCAGCTGCTACCGGTGCATAAAATGCAGCACTTGACACAAAGTATGCACGGGCGACAATGATTACCATAGTAGAGAACAAATAGACGATCAATAGGGCTATCCACCATAGCGTTATCCGAAGCTGCAGCTGATTTATGGATATTATCAGTAAAATACATCCTACAATAAAGTTGCTGCTGCCCGTAAACGGTGCAAAACCGCTGGTAATCAACTGCACCTTCAGTGAATGCGGCTGCATGAACAGATGCTCGAGCTGTCCGCGGCCGATTATACGACTGATGTGGATGTTGTTGCCTGACCCGAATAGAATAAATATACCTGTTACAATGGTTGAATAGCCCATCATAAACAAAACCTCATCGACACTCATTCCGCCGATACCGCCAAACCGGAGCGCGATCAGATAGACGCTCGAAACGACGGAAATATTGGATATGGTATCAGAAGATATCGCTGCCAGAGCATATTTAGTGTCCCTTAAAAGCCATACAAGATCCATTTTTGCAGCGATTCCAAACAGGTTTAAAATCCGTTTCAGCTTTTTCTTAGCCTCCATAGCTTACCATCCCCTCCTGCGATTTTTTGAATACAATCAGAGCAGCAGGCCACAGGATGATGTTCCATGCAGCTTGCAGCCACAAAATGCCTGCAGGCTCCGCCGCACCTGCAAATATGGACAGTGGAGCACCTCCAAGACTTGCAAAAGGCTGATACTTCATTATTTCGCTGAACCCAAGCGGCAAAAAACTGATTGGTATCACAGTGCCGGATAAAAGAGCGATAATTGCCGCTCGTATACGGCTTATCAGCCAATTCATGTTTCTTAGCTTTATCGACAGACAGGCAAATAGAATATCAATGGCAAAGCCAAGTGATATGCAAAGAAACAGACTGATAATAAACCATAGTGATGCCGGTCTCAGGTCCACACCAATAAGCGGTGATACGAGTACCATTGGAAGGGAGAATAAGGCCAGCATAGGCAGCCATCCTCCAACTGTTTGCGCAATAAGCTGGCCAAGAACCGACAGCGGATGTCCGTAAAGCTTCATCAGAACTCCTTCGCTAAGCCAGCCGGACGCTTGTGTTTTGACGACCATCATATCGGAAAGCAGTGCACTGACATAGGTGTAAGTCAGCATCTGCTGCATACTCATTCCTACATCTGCGCCGGACGACATGACTACCCGCCAGAGGAAGATCAAAGGTACCAATGTGCATATTTTAATAATGACGTCCGGCATAAGATACAGCACGCCGCCGTTTGTCTTTTCCAGACATGTCATATGAGCTGTTTTTAAGTATTTAACCATGTTACTTCAAACTCCTTGAGTAATTATTTGGAATCCAGTTGGATGTATACTCCTGGGGTAATTATTTTGGAATCCAGTTGGCTGAGTACTCCCGTAGCCGATATACATGAGTCCAGCTAGCTCTGAATGCTCCTTTAGCCGATATACATGAGTCCAGCTAGCTCTGAGTACTCCTTTAGCTGATATACATGAGTCCAGCTAGCTGAGTGCTCCTGTAGCCGATATACATGAGTCCAGCTAGCTCTGAATGCTCCTTTAGCACATATATTCAGGCACTAAAAAACCCAGGTATCCGATCGAATACCTAGGTGAGCTGCACTTGATTCAGCCTGTGTGAACAGGAGGGACGACCTGTGCGATCAATCGATACTGCCTGTGTGGTCAGGCGGTACTGCTTGTACGGTCAATCAATATCGCTTGTGCGTTCAGGCAGCACTGTTTGCAGTGTCAGGCAATATTGCTTGTAAGGTTTGTCAATATCGCCAATGAGTTCAGGCAGTACTGCTTGCACGTTCAGGAAGTATCTGCGTGCGGCAAGAGGTATTCAATACGGTAAAATGGACACAATAATCCCGTAACTGGACCAGAATGGCACAAATAACGGGTATAAGGGCAGACTTCACCCATAACACCGCATTTCTGAATGCGATGCCTTTGATACACTCGCAGTTTACAAACACTTCGTCGTCGCTGCAAAATGCAGATATGTTCATACCTCTCACCACCTTTCATTAGAATGAAATCATTATACAACGCCGAATCTTGAATGTCAAATACTGTATGGTTTAGCTTTCAGTGTGTTTTTGTGAGTTCAGCCAACATTCGGCTATTGCGTGTTCAGCCAAATAAATTTCAATCTTTCTATAAGGTTAAACTACAAGATGTTCCAGACATGAGGTCGACATAAATCCTGAAAATTATGAACTGCTCAAATTTTCAAGTTTGGAGAGAATGAAACAGCATGAAATTGTTTTATATCTATAATCATTTTACATAATAAGGAGCTATCTTGTGTTATTATATACTTATCTAGAAAGAACAGACTATTAGATTCTCCAAACTTGAATTTTTGTGCATTATTACGCATTTTTCACAAAACGTCCAAAGGATATATTGCGATATAGTGGTGTTTCAATTAACGGAATTTGTTTTATTAATTAATTTAAGATTTTAAAGTGAAAAAGGTGTTAAAAGCGGTGAAAGCGATGAAAACGATGAAAGCGATGAAAACGAAAAAGTGTTAAAAGCGGTGAAAGCGATGAAAACGTTGAAAGCGATGAAAACGAAAAAAGTGTTGAAAGGTGTAGAAAGTGTTGAAAGCGATGAAAGCGATGAAAATGATGAAAGCCATGCTAATTATTTTGCCTTGACTACCAGGGCCGTAATGTATTAAAATGAGTATGCGCCTGAAGCAGGCGATGGTGGAAAGCTGAAAACAACCACAGTCATGAGCATTATCATGAACCACTATCATGAGGTGGCAATATGGGGCATTAGCGCAGCTGGGAGCGCATCACACTGGCAGTGTGGGGGTCAGGGGTTCGAATCCCCTATGCTCCACCACAATTTCTGAAAAAGCCTGAATTATCAGGCTTTTTTAGCGTTTTATGCAGTGATTTTTCATTCATTTCGGTGTAAAGGTTCCGTTTATTTATATGATCGCCGGTGCGATGTCTCGTCACAAACCTTACTGGTATGAGGGTCCTGCCACTAGCATTGATAAAAGGCTTCGCATCCGGGGAATCAACTGCTTCGCCATCGATGGCAACATTGATTATTGCTTCTTGTGCACTCGCCGGCAATGAAATACATATTATGACCATAATTATTGCCATAATAACTATTTTTTTATTTATTCTGTTCACAAAAATCACCTCGACAATTTATATGTTTGTATATATTGTAAATAATAAGTAATTATTGTCAATTTACCATAAAATAACATTCCATATAATACCATAAATTGCATATAGTCATGTAAAACCGTATCGTGTCGAAATGATCGAAGTGAAAGATTGTTAACAAATAATCAATATGTAACTTTATCATGCACATATGTACATTTTGGTTCAAATTTATTGAATTAGGCTGTTCGTGTGAATATAATAAGGGTACAAACCTTGAACATCTGTACCGCACACTTAAAAAACTGGATATGAATGGAGAATGATGATGCAGGAAAACACTGATTACACTATGCTTTACCGCATCGCCAAGTACTATTATATCGACAGCATGTCACAAAGCGAAATCGCAATGAAGGAGCATATGTCGCGGCCACATATTTCAAGGCTGCTTGACAAAGCTCGTCAGGTCGGGATCGTGGAGATCAAGGTAGCCATGCCGGAAACACTTCAGGTAGAAAGGACAGCTAAAATCCTTAAGGAAAGGTTAGGCCTTTTGGATGTTATCGTTGTACTTGCTCCGACGGAAACTAAAAATCTCAGTAAAAAGATTTCAATGAACATAGCAACGGCAGCCGCACAGAACATTACGGACCTGATAAAAGGGTGTTCAAAAATAGGTATCGGCTGGGGATATACGATGTACCAGACATCATTGCTGCTGCCTTACAGCGACAGCGTCGACACAACGTTTGTACCGCTTGTCGGGATTTCCGGAGAGAATAACCCAATCCTGCAGATAAATACAATAGTTGACCGTTTCGCAGAGAAGTCGGGTGCAGACAGCTATTATATCAACATACCTGCAATCAGAGAGAAAGGGACGCAGCTGTCTCAGATCGAAATCGAACGGTTTGAAAAGATCAAACATTTCTGGAACAGTCTTGATGCAGCAATCATCGGGCTGGGAGCTTCACCTAAGGTAGGTGAGATCCTGGTCAGTGAAGTGTCAAAGGAATACAAACAAGCCATTGCAAAAAGTAATACTCTCGGAGATATATTATGCCAGTTCTTTTATGAAGACGGTACTTTATTTGATCTAAAGGGAGCATATGAGCAGACATCGTTTCCGGTACAGGAGTTGAAAAATATCAAAAAGGTGATCTGCATGGCAGGAGGGCCTGCCAAGGTCAACGGTATAATCACGGCAGCCCGGCACGGCTTCTTTAATATACTGATCACTGACAACAACACAGCAAGGTCAATTATTAATAATACTTAAGAGGTGATATTTTGACTCACATAATTATGGTATCTCACGGTGAATATGTACAAGCAATGATTAGAAGTGCGGAACTGATCGTAGGGGAGCAGGAGAATGTAACTGCCTTTGGCTTCAACCTCGGCGACAGTGTTGATCAGTTGCGGGAATCCATAGCGGACGAGTTAAAAAGGGTACAAAGGAACAATGATGTGCTTGTGTTGACCGATATGTTCTCGGGAAGCCCCTTTAACGCAGTTTCTTCACTGATGCAGGAATATTATTTTCATCACATTACAGGAATAAATCTGCCCCTTCTGTTGGAAATCCTGATGGCAAGAGACGAAGCAAGCATCGAAGAACTCTGCGGTAATGTTATGGAGAAGGCTAAGGATACGGTTGTTTATGTTAATAAATTTCTAGAGGAGATGGAATGATGAAAAATATCGTACTCGCCAGAATTGACGACAGATTGATACACGGCCAGGTGGTAACAGCCTGGGTAAAGCACACTAATGCTACAAGTATTGTGATCGCAGATGACCCTCTGGCCAAAAACATATTCATGCAGAGACTGTTGAGAGCTGCTGCCCCGCAAGATATTACCGTTCATATATTGACTAGGGAGGAAGCTGTCAATTATCTGACAGGTGGATCTGTGGCAGGGGAGAACATAATCCTGCTGGTCAAAGTGCCTGAGTATATTGAGGCACTGCTTGACGGGGGCGTGGTTATGAATAAGGTAATCCTCGGCGGCATGGGAGCTAAGGAAGGGAGGAAGAGATTTAATAAAAATGTTTCTGCAAGCCCGGATGAAATTGAAGCTATCAAAAGAATCCTGGGAAGAGGTGTTGAAATGTTTTACCAGCTAGTACCAGAAGAAAGAGCGGAGGATGTAAAAAAACTAATCTAAGGAGGACAATGTCGTGAGTGTTTTTCAAGCGATACTGATTGGTCTGGTTTATTATCTTTCCAATAGCCCGTGGCCATTCGGTGGATTAGGAAATTATGCAATACTGTACCGTCCGCTGATAGGCGGCTTTGTGATCGGTTTGATTCTCGGAGATCCTGTACAGGGTACGGTTATTGGAGCAACAATCAACTTAATGTACATTGGGTTTATCAGTGCCGGAGGTTCAATGCCCAGTGATATGTCACTGGCAGGTATTTTGGGTACCGCATTGGCGATCACCGGAGGTTTGGGGACGGAAGCCGCTCTTGCCATAGCTGTTCCGCTGGGCTTGATTGGTGCGATCTTTTGGGTAGGAAGTATGACTATATGCACGGCTTTCGTTCCACTGGCTGATAGACTGGCCGAACAGGGGAAAACAGACAGGATCTGGATCCCGAATGTTTTGCTCCCGCAGCTGGTGAAATTTGCATTGACATTTTTCCCGAGCTTCCTTGCAGCATATTTCGGAGGCGCATATATTCAAGGCTTCATCGATGCTTTAGGGGGAGATGTTCTGAGGATTCTCAGTATCGTTGGCGGAATGCTTCCTGCAGTCGGAATTGCATTGACTCTGCTGGCAATATTCAAGGGTCAGGCCAGAATATTCTTTTTCTTCGGATTCCTTCTCGCAGCATACTTCAAAGTCGCTATTCTGCCGCTCAGCCTGATTTTCCTTTGTATAACGATAATTTATATGCAGCTTCAGTCAAAATCCGATAAAGTAAGAAAAGAATTTGCAGATGAGGCTGTTTCTGCAGAACCCGCACGAAAATCGCTTTTAAAGAAAAAAGACCTGATCAAATCATGGTTCAATTGGATGTACTATTTCCAGTCCTGTTATAATTATGAGCGCATGCAGGGTGTAGGCTTCCTGCATTCTATGTCCTATGTTATCAAGAGACTTTACAGGGATAACCCCGAAGAGAGAAGAAGGGCAATGCAGCGCCATGTTCAGTTCATCAACACCGAGAATGCATTTGGCTCTGCAATAATCGGACTGACAGCTGCTATGGAGGAGCAAAAGGCGCAGGGTGCTGATCTGGATGACGAATCGTTCACCTCGATCAAAACCGGCCTGATGGGACCTTTGGCCGGCATCGGCGATCCATTGTGGCAGGGTGTTGCTATTCCGCTGCTTATTGTGTTCTTCCTGGGGATGGCTATTGAAGGCAGTGTAGCCGCTCCGATACTTTATTCCATAGTATTCTACGCACTTTACTATGGTGTCGGATATTGGCTGCTGAAGCTGGGATATGAGAAGGGCAGTCAAAAGATACTTGAGTTCATGGAAAGCGGAACATTGAAGAAGGTTATTGCCGGAGCGGGAATTATCGGTAATGCTGTTATTGGTGGACTTGTTGCTAACTATGTAAGTGTTAAGACAGCTATTACGATAAATCAATCTGCGGACAGTGTATTTGTTTTGCAAACTGAATTGTTTGATAAGATAATGCCGGGTATACTTGCTTTAGCATTGACAATGTTGTGTTACTGGCTGCTGAAAAAGAAGATTTCTTCGCTGAAGGTGATATTGATAGTAGTAGCTATCGCAGTAATTGGCGGACTAATAGGAGTATTTTGATTAGTACTCGGCATTACCCAACGGTGTGGTGCTGAGAAATCAGCACCTCATCTGACTTTTCTTAAATTTAGGCATAAAGAAAGGTATAAAAATGAGAGAGATGATGAAAGCAGTAGCTGTGGTTGGAAAGAAAAAAATCAGCATAATAGAGATGAAAAAGCCAGTGCCGAAACCGGAGCAGATACTTGTGAAAATCAAAGCCTGTGCAATATGCACTTATGAACAGAGAGCATACGGCGGAATCAAAAAAATGCCTCTTCCGTTTGTAGGAGGACATGAATTTACAGGTGTTATCGACGGGATCGGAAGTGAAATAGATCCGGAAAACTATAAGACAGGCACCAAGGTTGCCGTAAGGATATTGTATAGATGCGGATCGTGCTATTACTGCCGCCGCGGGAAAGAGAATCTTTGTGTCGAAATGAACAGGTCAACTGTTTCTGAACCCGGAATATCAGGTATTGGCGGCTTAGGTGAATATATTGTCGTCGATGCCACTCAGGTCTGGAAGCTTCCTGATGACATATCTCTGGAAAAAGCTACATTTGCTGAGCCGATTGCCTGTGTGGTAAACAGCATCGAAAAGGGAGATCCTAAACTGGGGGATGATGTTGTGATAATTGGCGGAGGTGTTATGGGCATGCTGCACCTTATACTGTCAAAGATGCGCGGTGCACGCACCATAATGAGTGAACCTGTCGAGGCTCGCAGAAAACTGGCAACGGAGCTCGGGTGTGATATTGTCATTGATCCTCTGAAAGGTGATCCTGTGAAGACTGTCAGGGAGCTGACCGATGGCAGGGGTGCAGAGGTGGTTTTCAACACGACACCTATATCGGCTATAGCCGAACAGGCTGTACAGATGACTGGAAATAACGGACGATGCGTTATGTACAGCTCACAGCATCCTGATGTTCCGATCAGGGTCAGCGCAAACTGGCTTCACAATTCGGAAGCAATAGTTACTGGCGCAGTCAGTCCAAGCGTTTATTCATTCGGAACTGCCGTAAACCTCTTGTCAAAGAAACTTATTGATCCGGAGAAACTGATTTCGGGAATATATGATTACACGCAGGGTAGCGAGGCATTTGAAATGGCGGGAGTCCCGGGGACATACCGAGTGATTATTAAATTTTAGAGTGCAGTGGTGCGTCAAATGAGGTGGTGAACATATCACTGCGTTACAAAATTCAGAGGGAGTAAACATATGCTGACAAAAATGTCTGAAATACTAGGGCAAGCAAAGAAAGGATCATATGGAGTTCCTGCGCTCGGCGCTGTGGATGAACTTACGCTTCGGGCATGCATCGATGCTGCCGAGGAAATGAGGTCACCGATGATCATTCTGTGTATGCATAACAGCAATAAGGACTTGAATTACTTTGGAAGAATTTTAACTGATCTGGCTGTAAGGTCAACCGTTCCGATCGCAACGATGCTTGACCACACGCCTACATTTGAGTCAGCTGTTGCCGGGATACGGGCAGGTTTTAACGCTATAATGGTAGACAGATCTTCGCTTCCTTATAAGGAGAACCTGGCACAGGTGAAGGAATTGGTCAGAATTGCACATGCAGTCGACATCGAAGTTGAGGCCGAGCTAGGTCATGTTGGGTTTGAGGACGGTTCCGATACAGATTTCGACCTGGTATTTACAGTACCCGAGGAAGCAGTGAGCTTTGTCGAGGAATCGGGCATTGAGTGTCTCGCAGTTTCAATAGGAACGTCGCACGGAGCTTACAAAGGCAAACCACAGCTGCAGTTTGATCTGTTGCAGGAATTGGCGGAAAAGGTGAAAGTACCGCTTGCGCTGCACGGTGGTTCCGGCACGGGTGACGAGAATCTTACCAGAGCATGCAGACTGGGAATAAGCAAGGTAAACATCGTCAATGACCTATATAGAAACGCATTTAATACAGTAATACAAGACGGAATGGAAGGAAACAGGATATATAGTCTGTTGCCCACTTTATCCATGGGATACAAGGAGAAAGCAATGCACTTTATGAAGGTTTTCGGAAGCGAGGGGAAGGCGTGGTAATGAAGATCAGAGGAATCGGAGCATCGCCAGGCATTGCTATGGGATATGTCGAAGTTTTTAAGAAAACAGTTATAAGCATTCCGGATTACGTGCCGGAGGATATCGATGCCGAAATCGCAAGGTTTCAATCTGCACGGCAAAAATCGATTGAAGAAGTCAGCGCTCTGTATGACAAGCTGATGGAGGAGAAGGCAGCCGAAGCAGCCGAGGTATTTATGGCTCATAAGGAAATACTTGAAGACGAAGCCGGTTTTGTGGAGCCAGTTATTGAAAGAATAACAGTTGATTCTGAAAATGCAGCAATGGCAGCTGCCAGTGTTTTTAACGCTATAGCGGATATGTTCCGCTCAATGGATAGTGAATATATGCAGGCGCGAGCCGCTGATGCGGAGGATTTGCGTGACTCGGTCGTGTCGAACATTTTAGGCCTTGAAAGGACTGGCATTTTGGATAATGTAAAAAAATCAGTTGCCAAAAAGCAGATTATTGCAGCATATGATCTGGCTCCTTCGGATACGGCAGGATTAAATTTTGATGCAGTTGAAGGGATCATTACTCAAACCGGAGGTGCGACCAGCCATACAGCGGTTATGTCAAGGACACTGGAGCTAACGGCTGTCGTCGGAGCTGCCGGGCTGCTTGAGCATGTGAAGGACGGGGATTTCGTTGTTCTGGACGGTGAAACAGGAGAGGTTGTTGTAAACCCCGATACAGAACAAATTGAGGCGTACCGGAGGCTGAAGGATGAATATGGCAAGCGGAGGGATGAACTGCGCAATTATGTTGGCAGGCAAAGCGTTACATTGGACGGAAGAAGGGTCAGGCTTGAATCAAACATAGGAACGGTGATTGATGCTAAAGCAGCTGCCGAAAATGATGCAGAGGGAATAGGACTGGTGCGTACCGAGTTTCTTTATATGGAACGCAGCGAATTACCGTCTGAACAGGAGCAATTTGAGGCATATAAAGAGATTTTGGCAAAAATGGGCGACAAACCAGTGATCTTCAGAACCCTGGACGCAGGCGGCGATAAAAACCTCCCTTCTCTGGAATTGCCTAAAGAGGAAAACCCTTTTTTAGGATATAGGGCTATCCGGATTTGTCTTGCAAAACCTCTCATTTTTAAGACACAGTTGAGGGCATTATTGAGAGCCGGTGTCCACGGACAACTAAAGATTATGTTTCCGATGATATCCTCCGTTGACGAATTTCGAAGAGCTAAAAAATTGTTTGAGGAAGCCAAAGGGGAATTGTCTGAAGAAGGTGTTCCATTCAGGGGAAATATACCTTTGGGAATTATGATAGAAATACCTGCAGCGGCGGTGATGGCGGATCGCTTCGCAAAGGAGGCGGATTTTTTCTCGATTGGAACAAACGACCTCATACAGTATACGCTGGCGGCAGACAGAGGCAATCCAAGCATAGCCGATGTCTATACTCCGTTTCACCCATCGGTTTTAAAACTTATTGCACAAACAATAAGCGCAGCCGAAAAGGCTGGAATTGCGTGCGGTATGTGCGGAGAAGCTGCAGCAGACCTGACTTTGGTCCCGCTTCTTTTAGGATTAGGACTAAAGGAGTTTTCCATGAGCCCTCCGTCAATATTGAAGGTCCGCAAGCTGATAAATGGCTTGAACTATGATGAATGCAGGGTATTGGCTGATCAGGTTCTGAAGCTTGACACAGCAGATGAAATCGAAAGGTTATTATCAGATGTAAAAAGGAAACACGAGCAATAAAATAAACTAATCTGGTGAAATCTATACTAAGATAAGGAGCAGATCATGGTATCTTTAGATGTTGCGGTCAATTTAGACAGCGGGCTGCATGCAAGGCCTGCGGCAAAGTTTGTACAACTTTCAAAAGGATTCAAGTCAAAGCTGTCTGTCTCATACAACGGAAAGAATATCGATCCTAAGAGCATCCTGGCATTACTGTCGCTTAATGTTAACAAGGGAGCTGTAATACGTATTTCAGCTGACGGTGAGGACGAAACTCGGGCAGCAGAAGCTCTGGCCTTTTTCGTGCAACAGACGGAGTAAGGCGAATTTTTGAATATGGCTGTTTGTAAAACGCCAGTAAAACCAAGGCTAGGGGTAACAAGCTCCATATTACTTTTGGCAGACTAGTGGACAAAAAATCGAGTTTGGGACACATTTGCATGACATAACATTGTGAATAATGCAATTATTGCATAAATATCTTTGATTTTTCACAATTATCTTTAATTTTTCGTCCCATACTTAAAATTTTGTCCATTTCGTTTTACTTCATGCATCCTCAAGTATCTTCATGCATTCCGTACACTGGCTGTGAAACTTCAAAAAGAGGATTTTGTTTGCTGGAATAATTCTATCATTATTAGACAACAATCCTTTGCTAATGCAGATTTATTCTATAAAGCTGTAGTATATCGGGAAAAAAAGAAGGACTTCCTGCAGGAAGCCTTTCTTATAAAATAAATCTATACATACAATGTATCATATTGACAGCATTGGACTGTTGTCAATATGTCCGTACAAAAAAGTAAATATTTCAAGCTTGACCCGGTCAGTCCATTTGAAGGGCTCAACTATATTAAGGCTGCAGTTGTTGGTCGGTGTCAAAGCCTGCGGCTCAGTATGCGATCCTTGATACTTGATTTCATGGATCCTTCTTCCCCGATGTATCGTTTTTGGTTCCTCCTTTACCGCTGTTGTTATATAGAAAGCGTTTGATCTTTTGTGAGGCCGTTTTCTCCAAATCGGCGATTCGTTCGATAGCTTTCAGCTTGGAAAATTTGTTGACCTGGGAATTGACAAAGGAGCGTATATCGGTAAGAGCTTTGGCATATGGGCCCAATTCGGTGCTTTCAGGTGTAAGACCAGAGCCGATAGAATCTTCATCCAGCTTCACCAGAGCAATCAGCTTTTGATCCCGTTCTATCACGAGGGATTCCAATACCAAGGGATGCTTGTTCAGCACAAATTCGATATCCTCGGGATAAATGTTTTCCCCGGATGCGCCGACAATGACATTTTTGTGACGTCCCTTGATATAGAGATATCCGTCCTTATCAATTGAGCCGCAATCACCGGTTTTGAAGAAACCATCCTCCGTAAAGACCGATTTGGTCAGTTCCTCGTTCTTATAGTAGCCTTTCATTACATGCGGCCCTTTGGTAACGATTTCCCCGATTCCGGTGACGGGATCCGTATCAATCAGCTTCATCTCGATGCCCTCCAATTTAGGACCGGTAGACTGGAAACGGGATTTTTGGGGAGGGGCTCCGGCAATCAAAGGCGAGGTCTCTGTCAGGCCGTAGCCGATCGCATAGGGGAATCTGCCTTCCTTTAAAAATCGTTCCACATCCGCAGAAAGCTTGGCGCCGCCAAGTCCAAAGAAATGAATACGGCCTCCGAAAGTAGCCAACAGCTTTTTTCCGGCGATCCGATGCAGAAGCTTTCGAATGATCGCGACCTTGTAGAGCTTTGACACAATCTTGTTCTTCTCAAAGGAGGGAACAATTTTATTTTTGTATATTTTCTCCATAACAGCCGGCACGCTGAGCATGATGGTCGGCCGAACCGTTTTAAGAGCAGGCAGTAAAGATGATACTGCAATCGTTCTGCCGAGATAGCACACGTGACACCCCTGCATCATAGGAAAAATAAAGCCAATCGAAAACTCATATACATGGGACATGGGCAGAATGGATAAAAATGTGTCAGTTGGATGAATGGCTTGAATCAATCTGGATTGATGTGCCATAAAGGCAATGTTTTTATGGGAGAGCTCGACGCCTTTGGGTGTTCCGGTCGTTCCGGATGTATAGATTATAGACGCAGTATCTTGTTCGTCGATAGGCTCTGCAAACAGATCGACAGGTGTAGCAATGTCCGGAATGGATTCACCTGATATAAAAGCTTCGTCTTCAAAGCAATAAATATACCGTAGTGTCGCACAATTTTTCAGCTTTTCCTGATTGTGTTTTGAAACAAACGCAAAGCAAGCTTCTGCATGCAGGACAATGCCTTCAACCTCACTTTTGGTGAAATCGGGAAGTAAAGGGACAGCGATGGCACCCAGACAGACAATCGCAAAATAGGCGACGCCCCACTTTGGCATACTGGGGGCTAATATGGCGACTCTATCACCCTTTTTTATACCGACATGCCTGAGCAAAAAAGCATATTGCTTGACTGCTTCAAAAAGTTCCAAATAGGTCATCGGCGCTTTCCCGACAACAGACAGAGCAGGCTGTGAGGGAAATTTCGCAACCGAATTGCGGAAAATATGCTGGATAGTAAAAAAACCGATGTCGTCTATGGTTTGCATCTTCATAGCAAGCTTGCTCATCACACTATATCTCCTAAAGAATTGTTATAAATTGCCACGACAATATAAGGTGTATGCTAAATTGCGGGAAATTTCTACTTGCAGTGAATACAATCTCGTGTACAACTACTATTATAGATTATATTTGCTTACTTGTGTATGGTTATTATCGTCTTTGCGAAATAGAACAGGAGTTAATGGCAGCAGCGAGGGCGCATAAGAGGTCCGGCATCAGACTTTGATATCTGAAAAAGTGTATATAGGATATGCTGGAAAGATTAACTATGATATAATTGTTTTGTCCACTTCACATCACTTATTTGATGTTAGCAAGCAAGAAGTCTCCGCTTCCGTAAGCGGCGGAGTGCGTTCTGGTGAATGCATGTGCAGCGGTGAGAGGCGAAGCAGCGTAGGCTTTGGCATACAAATGTCACTTAAGCTGCCGCTGCCTCAGTAGCATTACATGCGAAAAGGACAAGGGCTGGTGAGTGTCGCTTCATGTCGCAAATGACGTATATGGATAACGTTGTAATTGACAATAATCTAAGGAGATGAAAATATGAATATAGGTATAATCGTATATTCGCATACCGGAAATACGCTGTCAGTATCTCAAAAGCTTGAAGAAGCAATGAAAGCTGCAGGACATACGGTAAGTATAGCAAGGGTAGAGCCTGTTAATGGCAACCCGAACTCAGGGACTCCTGTCCAGCTTAAATCATCACCTGATATCATTCCATTTGATGCGGTTGTTTTTGCGTCACCGGTACAAGCTTTCTCTCTGGCGCCTGTTATGAAGCAATACTTATCGCAGATACCTGATATTACAGGCAAACAGGTTCATTGCTTTGTCACGCAACAATTGAAAAAACCGTGGTTGGGCGGAAATCGTGCGGTCCGGCAAATAGCTGCCGCGTGTAAAGCAAAGGGGGCAGATATCATATCGAGCGGGATTGTCAACTGGTCGGGGAAAAATCGCGAAAGCCAGATAGATGAAATAGTCAGCAGACTTAGTGCAATATGATAATCAAGGGGAAGAACAACAGCCCGCAATCGTGGCTGGACTGTGATAAGGTAATACGTGAGTATATTCTCGGGCTTGTAGAAATGCTTAAAAGCAAGCTGGATGACAACCTTGCAGGTGTTTATCTCCATGGCTCATTGGCGATGGGCAGTTATTTTCCGCCGAAAAGCGATATTGATCTCATCATTGTAGTCTATCAAAACCTCAATGCCGATTTTGCCAGGATACTGAACCGGTCCATCGCTGATTATGCAGAAAAACGTCTATGCAAAATACCAAAGGGATATTTTGATGTATAAATGAGAGATATGTGGGTTGTTTGATATAGTTGGTAAACAGACGATATATTGTTGGTATTCTGGTAAGGTAATAATAAATAGTAGCAGTTCAATTAATGATGAGTTGCTTTGGAGTATTTTCACTTGGGAGTATTTTCAGGCTTGACGCAATAAACTATTGCATATATAATGCATTAAAATAAGCAAATTCTGTGAAGAGGAAAGTATCCTAATAACAAGGCCGACAGCGAACAGGAGCAGAGTGGAAGCCCTGCAGGCTGTTATCAGGAGAAGAGGGCCTTGGAGAAGCTGCCTGAGCCATTTGAGCAAGGGTGTGACGTTAACTGCGTTAAGGTTATGAGTGGATTGTGAAGACAATCAACTAGAGTGGTACCACGGCATTTATCCGTCTCTTATTAAAGATAAGGGGCGGTTTTTTATTACTTGCATGGAGGTAAGCAGTATTGAAAAAGTTGACTAAAATGATTACTGATGTAGTTAGAGAAGCGTTTGCAAAGTGCGGCTATTCGCCGGAATATGGTCTGGTTACATTGTCTGACAGGCCGGATCTGTGCCAGTTCCAATGTAATGGTGCATTGGCGGCTGCCAGGGAATATAGAAAGGCTCCTATTGTTATTGCTTCTGAAATTACAAACCTGTTGAGGACGCACCCTGATTTCAAGGAAGTATCACATGTCATGCCAGGGTTCATCAACATTACAGCAGAGGACCACTTTGTTGCCGGATATATAGACTCAATGAGCGCTGCTGACAAATTCGGCTGTGAGGAGATCGGATGTAACAAAACCGTAATCGTGGATTATGGTGGCCCAAATGTTGCAAAGCCCCTCCATGTGGGGCATTTGAGGTCAGCTGTAATCGGGGAGAGCATCAAGCGCATAGGTAAATTTCTGGGGTATAATATGCTGGGTGATGTTCATCTGGGCGACTGGGGACTGCAAATAGGGTTGATCATTGCAGGGCTGAAACGCCGGAGCCCGGATCTGGTTTATTTTGACGAGAGTTATACCGGAGAATATCCGACAAATGCGCCTTTCAGCATTGCCGAGCTTGAAGAAATATATCCTGCAGCAAGCAGCTTGTCAAGGAGCGATCCTGAATTTATGGAGGAGGCAAAGCAAGCGACATTTCTGTTCCAGAAAGGACACAGAGGGTATGCGGCATTATGGAAGCATATTCTGAATGTATCAGTAGAGGATCTGAAGAAGAATTACGCCGCCTTGAATGTTCACTTTGACTTATGGAAGAAGGAGAGTGATGTTCAGCCATACATCCCCGAAATGATAGAGGATTTGAAAAACAAGGGCCTGGCATATATCAGCGATGGAGCACTTGTAGTGGATGTCAGGGAAGCTTCAGACACAAGGGAAATACCCCCATGTATTCTGGTGAAGTCTGATGGTGCGACGCTATATAGCACGACTGATCTGGCAACGATCATTGAAAGGATGGAACTATTCAGGCCTGAGGAAATCATCTATATCGTGGACAAAAGGCAGGAGCTTCATTTTGAACAGGTTTTCAGATGCGCAAGGAAGGCAAAGCTGGTTCCGCCGAATACAAGGCTTACCTTCCTGGGGTTTGGCACAATGAACGGCAGGGACGGCAGACCATTCAAAACGCGTGACGGCGGAGTAATGCGCCTGGAAAATCTGATCACAGAGGCCTGTGACAGAGTTTATAAAAGAGTTGCCGGGGACAGGGAGATTCCGGAGGAGGAAGCACGGGAAATCGCTAAAAAGGTGGGATTGGCTGCCCTAAAATATAGTGATTTGTCCAATCAAATTTCAAAGGATTATGTTTTTGATGTGGACAGGTTCACGTCTTCCGAGGGAAATACGGGACCGTACATTTTATATACGGTTGTAAGAATCAAATCAATACTTGGAAGGTTTTCATCAGGCAATCCGGAATACAGAGCGGAGGCTGCATCAGTACAATCACCCGGCAGCGAGAGTGAACGTAATCTGATGCTTAAAATCACGCAGTTTAATGAAGTAATTGCAAACAGTTTCGCCGACTACTCGCCCCATGTGATATGCCAGTTCATTTTCGAATTGTCCAATGAATTGAATAGGTTTTATCACGAAAACAGGATTCTTTCAGAGCAGGATCCATTAAAGCAAGGCTCATGGCTGAAGCTTATTACGCTGACAAAGGATATTCTGACAACCTGTTTGGATTTGCTGGGGATAGACGTTCCCGACAGAATGTAAAACTAAATTTACCATCCGGATATTTGTATTTTACTACTATGACATGTTGTATTATGTTAAGATATTTTTATTGGAGAGAGGGGGAGAGGAATTTGGCTAATCCATACTTACCGAATTGGGAATACATACCGGACGGTGAACCAAGGGTTTTCGGCAGCAGAGTTTATGTGTATGGTTCACACGATTCATCAGGCTCAGATCGGTTCTGCGATTACAAGCTGAAGGTTTGGTCTGCGGATGTGAACGACCTTTGCAACTGGATCTGCCATGGAGATGCATTCCACACACGGGCGGACCGTGATCATGAAAGTGATACGCCATGGACCGATGGTGAGCTGTATGCGCCGGATGTAGTCGAAAAAAACGGGAAGTATTATCTTTATGCCTATATTTTTTATGCCAAGGGCTGCGTTGCTGTAAGCGATAAGCCTGAAGGGCCTTTTAAGCTTCTTTCGCAATACCGTGTCCCTGCGGGCTCTTATCCGGATGTGAATCAATCTGAACAGGATCTGGATCAAGCGGTTTTCTGCGACCCCGGCGTATTGGTCGACGATGACGGCAGGGTCTATATATACTGCGGATTTGAGAAATCATACATGGCAGAGATCAATGCAGAAAACATGTTTGAAATTCTGCCAGGTACATATAAGCAGCATATAATACCGGCGGGAGATAAGCCTGCAGATTTTTTTGAGGCTTGCTCGCCCCGCAAGGTCGGCGATACATATTATCTGATTTACTCACCCAGAACTGGAAGCAGACTGGATTATGCCGTGAGCAAGTCGCCTACAGGACCATTTGAGTATGGAGGCACGATAATCGATAATGGAGTTGATTATCCCGGCGGAAACAACCATGGATCCATCTGCAGGATCAATGGCCAATGGTATGTTTTTTACCACAGAATGACCAATAATTCCATTTTTTCAAGATGCGGATGTGTTGAACGTATAGAAATACTGAGTGATGGAAGCATTCCACAGGTGGAGATGACGTCGCTTGGCTTTGAAGAATCACTTTCTCCATATCGCTATATTCCGGCAGATATAGCGTGCGTGCTGAAAGGTGGATGTTATGTAACGGAGAGGAATATTTTTATGAGACCAGTAGTCAATATTACTAATGGTTGTGTTATCGGCTATAAATATTTCGATTTCGGGGAGGATTTCTCAAGCAAAACCATGGAATTCTCAGCTAAAATCAGAGGCTGCGGGTCGGGAGGACAAGTCAGGATACTCGTGGATGACTGGAGCGCAGGCGTTGAAATAGGCAGATGCAGTATTGGTTCGGATGACGGGGTAATAAATGCCGTTGTCCGATGTGTGACAGGAAGACACGCATTGTATTTTGTGTTCGAGGATAAATACGGAAACTGTTGGGATTGGGCCAAAGGCAGCTTTGAAAACAGACCGATATGTGAGCTGGAGGGATTTGTGTTCCATAAGTAGTACAGTGTATGCAATTGTTGTTGGCTATTACTTTGGTAAGAGTTGCCTTGTCAATTCACGTCAATGCTTGGCACAAGCAGAATGCATAATTCAGTTGGAAAGCACAGTTTGTTAATGTATAATAAATGGTACATGGAAAGTTTTACTTGTACTTTAATTTTTTTGAATTTTCGTATATCTTTTTTGTTGAAGGTATTGGTGTGCAGAGCTTTTGCGAATAAAGCTTCAGAGAATGAGTTGGAGGTAATAATAAATGAGCAGTGAAATAATTAAAAGGTCATCCGCACTTGCAGAGCGTAGCTTTACAGGAGTATTGGCTACAGTAGATGGAAACGGAGTCCCGCAGCTTAAGGCGATGATAAAAACGCAGGTAAAGGGTCTTAAGGAGTTCTGGTTTTGCTCCAACACTTCGTCGAAGAGGGCAGCACATATTAAGATGAATCCCAATGCCAGCCTTTATTTCTATGACGAGAAAACCTTTGAGGGGTTGATGCTTACCGGGAAAGCAGAGGTTTCATATGATGATGAAAAGAGAAAAGAGTTCTGGGATGATGCAATGAAGAAATACTATCCTCTGGGCTGCTATGATCCTGATTTTGCGCTAATCAAATTCACTGCATATAAGGGTAACTACTACCATGGACTGAAGAATGATGATTTTGATGTATAACGGATCATTGTAGTGAGGTGGGCATATCCGCAGATCCATGTGCATTTCAAGCAATCGGCATAGTGCGGGGGATTACAATGCACCGGATATCTAAAAGGCTATGAGTATTTTGAACCAAGGCGAATATATCAGGACAGCACTAAATGACTTTCTGTTTTTTATTATGACATAACGATGTCTGATTTGATGCGTTATAATAAATAATGTATTACAAAATGGCTGTATATTTGGTAATAAATCATGACTGATTATTTTGAAGAGAAGCATTAGGTGTTACTGATGTCAGATTAAAAGGAAAGTCAATATGCACTATAAGGAAGCAAAGTCAATTCTGTCTTCACAAAATGGGATGAATATATATCGTGGCTGCACGCATGGCTGTATTTACTGTGACAGCAGAAGCAAGTGCTATAATATGCAGCATGATTTCGAGGATATAGAGGTTAAAAGCAATGCTCCGGAATTACTGGAAGCGGCGCTCAGGAAGAAGCGTAAAAAGTGCATGATCGGTACCGGCAGCATGTGTGATTCCTACATGCAAATTGAATCTCAACTGAATCATACGAGAAGGTGCCTCGAAATTATCAGTAAATATGGTTTCGGCGTTGCTATCCAGACAAAATCCAGCCGCATACTTCGGGATTTGGAACTTCTAAAAAGTATAAACAAGGTCTCCAAATGTGTTGTTCAGATAACACTCACAACCTATGATGAGAGCCTGTGCAAAATCCTTGAGCCGGCTGTCAGTACCACGAAGGAACGGTTCGAAGTGCTTGAGATTATGAATGAAAATGGTATCCCGACAGTTGTATGGCTGGACCCGATTTTACCCTTTATCAATGATACGGAAGAAAATCTGAGGGGCATTTTAGATTACTGCGTAAGGGCTAAAGTATATGGCATCCTATGTTTTGGTATGGGGATGACGTTGCGGGAAGGCAACAGGGAATACTTCTATTCGAAGCTTGATGAGTTTTTCCCCGGGATTAAGCAAAAGTACCAAAGAAAATACGGTTATAGCTATGAAGTAATAAGTGACAACAACAAAAGGTTAATGGATATTTTTTATAGTGAATGCAGAAAGCATAGTATAATCTGCGATAATAAAGAAATATTTCAATACATGCACACTTATGAGGACAAGCAGCCGGAGCAGATCAGCTTTTTTCAGTAGGCTCAGCACTGATACGGCAGATCACATAGCATGGATAATATGTGATATATGTAATTGGCAGCATAATTGACAATGTAACCTAAAAAACAGTTTACAAATCTTTCCGGGCGGCATATAATAGGGTAAATTGGATACTATAAAAAGACGATGACGGAGACAGTAGGTACTCATTGAACGTCCCAGCGAATCGGGGATGGTGGGAGCCCGATACAAGCATATGAGTACTGAATATCACTTCCGAGTTTCAGGCCGAACTGATTATAGTAGGCTTTGACGGTTTTCCACCGTTAACGGGAACGCATATGTTGGTATGTCGTATCAGGTGGTATAACGAAAATAACTTTCGTCCTGTTATGGGGCGGAAGTTTTTTGTGTATGACGGGCATGCCGTCAATCTGTGGTGAAAGTCCACAAGGGGCGTAGTTGCCGACGAACCCCAAAGCGACTTGCAAGTTTCACATCGTGAGGTGTGGGAGAGAAGAAGCAATAGCGGAATCGTAGCCTGACGAACAGAAACCTGATACCAAGGCTTACATTGTGGATAAGCTGGCACAAAGCGGTGAAGTCCAAAAGGCAATCGCTGAAAAAGCTTACCAAACGCTCTTGGTCAATCAGTATGAGTGAAAGGATTCAGAGATTGAATTGGGTCATCAGAGGCTGGATAAACTACTTCCGAATCGGAAAGATGAAGAAAAACCTCATCAGAATCGACGAGCATCTGAGAACAAGAATGAGAATCGTCATTTGGAAACAATGGAAAACCAGCCAGAAGAGATGTTGGGGACTGCGGAAACTGGGAGTGCCTGAGTGGATGGCGAAACAGTCAGCTGGGTTTGCAAACCACTATCAAGCGGTTGCCAAAACGACAGGACTCCGCAAAATCTCAAAAGAAATCCTCGTGAAGCGAGGACTCAAAGTTGTGTGGATTACTATTTGGGTTGAACCGCCTGGTGCCGAACGGCATGCCAGGTGGTGTGAGAGGGGGGAGAAATTTCCCCCTACTCGATTTTCCATGTAACATCAGGTGTTATAAATGAAATCTGTTACAGCTTGCAGTGGATGGATTAGCTGTCCGCCCGCATGACCGGGGCTGTTTATGAGTGTCACTTTTGAAGGGAAAGCTCCTTATGAAAGAGTTCTGGCGTACAACAGTGTTGTAGCGGAGGATGGCACCAGATTTTCAAAGACAGGCTTTATGATAAAGTTTGACGAGGCAGCTGAAAAGCTCGGTGCAGATACGATCCGTTATCTGTTTGCCGGCGCAAATGTGGCAGCTGATGTAAGATTCGGCTTTAATCTTGGAGATGAAGCAAGAAGAAAGCTCTTGTCCTTCTGGAATATTTACGTTTTCTTTATGACCTATGCGATACTTGAAAAACCTGCACTTTATGGTGCTAAGCTGCCGGAGCATCTTGAAGTCACTGATGTGTGGCTTCTTGCCAGGACTGATAAGTTTATTGCTGCGTCATCAAATTACATGGATCGCTGTAAAACCTCGGATGTAATAAAGGAATTTGAATTGTATATTGATGACGTTTCAAACTGGTATGTAAGAAGCAACAGAAGAAGGTTCTGGAAACAAGGATATTCCGAGAACAAGCATGCAGCCTATTGGTGCCTTTATAAGGCCCTGAAGGTAATGGTTCAGGTCATGGCTCCCATTATTCCCTTTTTGACTGAATATATGTGGCAGAATATGGTCAGGGCCTTCGAAATTGATTCAGAAGAATCTGTCCATCTGAGCGATTGGCCTGAGTCTGTCTGGTCAAGAGATGGGGCTGATTCTGCCCGGTCAAGCGATGGGGCTGATTCTGCCCGCCTAAGTGATTCATCTTCGCTGACAAGTGCTGCTGTTGATGAAAATATCTCGAAACAAGCTGAAACTGTCAGAAGGCTTATCATAGATGAAAAAATACTGAAGCAAACTGATGCTGTCAGAAGGCTGATCGGTATAGCCCTAAAGATAAGAAACGAGAATCAGTTAAAGGTCAAACAGCCTCTTTCGTGCATGTATGTGGTCACAACTGCTGAAAATGAAGCTGCAGTTAACAGGATGACTGATATTATCAAGGACGAATTGAACATAAAGGAGCTAGTGTTCCTAAGCGATTGCAGCAGCCTGAATACTAAATACCTTACGCTGAACTTCAGAAAAGCGGGAAGTGAACTGAAAGAGAGGGTGCAGGCTCTGAAGGGCTGCCTTGACAATATCTCGAAAGATGAAATTGAAGCAATGGTTGCACAGCGTCAAGCTGGCGAGAGTCTAAATGTGCCTGGTTGGACTGAGTCGGTACCCGCAGATTTCTTTGTTATAAATACTCGGAGCAGGGAGAACATTGCCATTGCAGCTGATAAGGACATAACCGCTGCTCTTGATACGACACTGACAGAGGAGCTCTTGCTCGAAGGGCTATACAGAGAGCTTCTGCGGCAATGCCAGCTGTTGCGTAAAGAAGCAGGCCTGAGGGTCGACCAGCGGATTCACCTTGCGATCAGGAGCAGCTCTGAAACGATCAAAACTGCGATAGAAAGATATGCTGAGAATATAGCTCATGAAACCCTTGCATACAAGCTGACTTATTACGCAGACGCTCCGATTGAGCTAGCGTATAGCTCAGATACTCAGATGGAGTTATCCTATGCTTCGGTCAAATCGGACGATAACGCAGACACTTCAGTCAAGTCATCCTATAGCACAGATACTCAGATGGAGGATACTGACGTTGATGCTCCCATAATTGATAAAGCAGTGGATGTGTGTGAGTACACTGTAATGCTGCAAATAGGCTTGTGAGTATATCAGAACCTATTGCTGTGTTGTGGTAATTAACCTGCGTATAACTTAGGCAAATAGATAAGCATATTTTCGATCAACGAGCCTTAGGGCAACAGCAGGGGCATGTTATCCAGCCATGAGGGGAAGCGTTTTTATTTGCAGTTTTCAGCTGGCTAGGTAGTAAATCAATAACATGGAATGTTTTATATGGGTTTAGTTCGACAGATGCTTAATGAAATATGGCTAATGACTTGTGAATAATATATAATAGATGGTACATGGAAGGTTTTTCTATGTGCCTTTTATTTTGCATTACGAAACGACGAAATTCCTTTATCGCCCCATGAAAATTTTGAGTTATTTAGGCGATGAACTTTGATGGCTGGTTAAAAGCTGTTTCATTACAAATTGTAGTAATGTGGATGGAAATCCATCTGCCGATTTAGTGGAAATTAGTCTGAAAAATTTCGACATAAGGAAAGGATCATTCTTATCTATGAACAGTTATATTAAGACAATGAGGTCTATGATAGGAACAAAACCCTTGCTTATCTGCGGGGCCAGTGTAATTGTTATCCGCGATGGATATATACTGCTGCAGAAGCGTAAAGACAATGGGTGCTGGGGCTACCACGGGGGATGTCTTGAGTTGGGCGAATGTCTCGAAGACGCAGCCAAGAGGGAGCTGTGTGAAGAGACAGGCCTGAAGGCTAATTCAATGCAGCTGTATGGCGTTTTTTCCGGACCTGAGCTTCATTATGTATATCCCAATGGTGACGAAGTATATGTCGTCGACACTGTATTTTTATGTGATGATTTTGAAGGTGAATTGATAGCTGATATTGATGAGGTTTCTGAACTCAGGTGGTTTCCATTCAGCAGTTTGCCCGAGAACCTGAGCCCGCCGGTGAAGGGAATTATCCGGGAATTCATCAGTCAAAGATCGAGCGGTGATTAAACAAAGCCTTTGGAAATCCATAATGCTGTGTGAGCGCTGAGTAAAGGTTGAATAATGTCTCCGGAAGAAACAATGAGAAAGATTAAGCAAAGCTGCTCAGACATAGAGGATTTATTTCTGCTGAGTTGGATTTGTTGGATTTGTGTGAGGACAAAACCATGATCGGATTAAAAAGAGGACTTGTTGAGCTTCATGACCATGAAAAAAGCTGGGAAGAGAATGCAGCTTCGACAGTAGAGAAACTCAAAAACATATTTGGTACAGCGGCAGTTGATATCCAGCATGTCGGCAGTACCTCGATAAAAGGTATCCGTGCTAAGCCCATCATAGACATTGCTGTTTCGGTGAATAGCTATGATGATGTGTATCCGTTGATTCCTGTTCTTGAAAAATGGGGATTTCATTTGCGGCAGCATGCTGTAGAGAATGATGTCCTGTTTGTATGCGGCGACTTTGAGGCGGATACGAGAACACACCATATCCACGTCGTAAAGGCCGGAAGCAAACAGTGGCAGGATTATATCAACTTTCGTGATTACTTGAACCACTGTCCCGATGTGGCAAAAGAGTATGAAAGGATTAAGCTTGGCCTAATGCATAAATGCAAGGATGACCGAATTGCCTACACCGAAGGAAAGGAAGAGTTTATCAAAAGGGCTTTGCGTGATGCCTTGATATGGAGATATCTGGGCAGGATAGCCAAAGTAATTGTTGATCGCCCGCTTGGCACATACCATCCGAAAACAGATACTATATTCTATACCGCAAATTATGGTTTCGTGGATGGGATCATCGCAGGCGACGACGGTAAACAGGATGCTTATATACTTGGCGTTGAGTATCCGGTCGCTGAATTTACAGGAGTTATTTCTGCTGTTATCCGCCGTTTGGATGATGTGGAGGACAAATGGGTGGTAACACCACCCGCAATGAAGCTCTCAAAAGATGAAATCAGCGAGAAGGTGCGGTTTGTGGAGCAGTTTTTCCAAACGGAGATTGAGATGGCGCATACAAAGGTCATTCACATTCTTGGTGCTTCAGGCTCCGGGACGACTACGCTCGGCAGAGCGATCAGCAAAAAACTCGGGTATGCACATTTTGATTCCGACGATTATTTCTGGCAGCCAACTGATCCGCCATACACAACTAAGCGTGAGGCAGTAGAGCGGCGAAAGCTGTTGACAGATGACATGGCAAGGACTGAAAAATGTGTGATCAGCGGCTCTCTTTGCGACTGGGGCGATGTTTTTATACCGGATTTCGATCTGGTGATTTTTGTTGATACACCGACACCGGTAAGAATCAAACGGTTAAAAGAGCGTGAATACCGCCATTTCAGCGACCGTATCCTGCCGGGTGGAGATATGTATGATAACCATACGGAATTCATCGAATGGGCAGCAAGGTATGACACTGCTGGATATGAACAGCGCAGCCGGCTTTCTCATATGGACTGGCTGAAGCAAATAACCTGCCCTGTCATAATGGTTGATGGCTCACAGCCTATTGATAAAATATTACATCAAGTCGGGGACTATATTTATGATTTCTGAAACAGCAATTCACTTGGATTATAGCGAGGCTGGTCACAAGTAGGGCTATCTGCTCAAAATTTCAAGAAAGGAGAGCGTTAGTTTCACATGAGGTTGCGATAATTCGAGAAAAACCATTTTATGTATAATGAAAATGATAAATTTTGAATTGTTGCCTGAAAACCACTCTCCATAATTGAAATTTTGAGCATAACTGGGGAGAATAAACTGGAGGTTGTGGTGGCTAAATTAATTCTTATTTGCGGAAAAATCTGTTCAGGCAAAACTACATATGCTAAAAGCCTTCTTAAGGAAATGAGGGGTATTTTACTTTCCTGCGATGAAATAACTCTTTCATTATTCGGTCAGAGTATTGGTGAAAACCATGATGAGATTGTTGATCGCACTATGAAATACCTGTTCAATAAGTCATTGGAAGTATTGAGTGCTGGAATAAATGTCGTAATGGATTTTGGTTTCTGGCAGCGCACCGATAGGAGGGAAGCCAATGATTTTTACAGGCAGCATGGAGTCACACCGCAATGGCACTACGTTGATGTTGCTGATGATGTATGGAGGGTAAATCTTAAAAAGAGAAACGAAGCTTTGACTGCTGGTGCTAATAACGACTACTATATTGATGACAATATTGCACATAAGTTTTGGCGTATGTTTGAAGAGCCGACGCAGGATGAAATGGATGTTTGGTATAAAAATGATTGGGTGTGAGATATGAAGGACAGGAAAACTGTATATTTAGCATCAATTATATTAGTTTTGGTATTGCTTTCTGCAGCAATTATACTTATTGCTAGACCGCATGCCAGATGTCCGGAATTGGTACTGGAAAATATAGAAAATATGATTTTGACTGCTGAATTTGGTTATGATAAACCTGAATTTGTTATTGACAGGGACGAATGGTCTGTAGTTATGGATCTGATCAATACGGCAAGACGAAGCTATATCAGCGAACAGTACAGACCTACTTATGGTGAGATGTACCCTGTTCATTATACGCTGACTATTTCTGCAAATGATAAGGGAGAGAGAAAGACATACTCACTGCTGCTTTATCATCATAAGGACTGGGATTTATTGCATGGTGAATATGAATATAAGCTTGCACTGACTTGTTCTGACGAAGATGGAAAGTCAGAAATATGGGGGCTTCCATATGACGAATGCATGCAGCTGAAGGCATTGTTCAGGGAAAAGTCAGACGTAAATAATCAAAATGACCGAAAGTCAACAGAAAAGGGCTGATGCTGTAACCTTATACAGTGGGATTATACCAATTAACCAATGGACCAGTTAAGTAGCGAACGACGGGTGAAGGAGTGAAGGACTGTGAACTGTTCTGTTAGGCTATCTGCATTCTCGTGTGGGTTTTAACAATTATAGCCAAAATGAAAGCAAAAAGAAAAGTAGTTTTCTCTGCAATTCTATGTGGGAAAACTACTTATTTAATTTTGTGAGAAAAACGTTTTCAATGCAATCTTATGTGGGCTTAATTTGGAAATGCCCTAAATTTTTTGTTTTTTGTTCCCTCTGGAGTTACGGGGATTACATAATACGATAGAAAAGAGCATATTTGTCAGGCTGAAGCTCTAAGTATGTGTTGCGTGCAATATATAGGGTTAACTGAGGTTTGGAGGCAAAAAAATATTTTCAATGCCCTACTTATTATCTACAACAGACCGTGGTAGTCTCATTTCTTTCTTGTTTTTCTTTATGGTCGATAGTTATCAACCATTAGATTAGGGTAGTAGGAATGATTATAGTTGTTTTTTAACTTGTAGTATCAGTCAAACTCATGCTACAATGACAATAATAAAAATTGGAAGGATGTGGTTTGATGATAATCGTAAAGAGCATTGTATTTAAGGTGGTTTTAGAATAACAGGCTAAAGGCAGTATTGATGTTATGGTATCGCCTTTGCATGTTATTCTTTTACCTTAAAGAAAGGCAACTTTTTGTAAAGAATAATATTTCAAAGGAGATTTAAACATGAGGAATTTTGAACGTTGCGAAAAGTATTATAGAAACTACGAGAAATTTTTTAAAGAAAATAAGATGCTCGGACCAAATGCTATGTGGCTTATCGAGTTACTATGCGAAAAGATGGATTTAAAGCCAGGGATGCGTGTATTAGATATGGGTTGTGGCATTGGTTTGACATCAATATTTCTTGCAAAGGAATTTGGGGTAACTGTATTTGCCAACGATTTATGGATAAGCCCATCAGATAATTATAAACGGTTTGTAGAAATGGGAGTAGCCGATACGGTATTTCCAATTCATGCTGAAGCTCATTCACTACCATACGCTAATGACTTTTTCGATGCGGCAATCAGTATTGATTCGTATCACTACTATGGAACTGATGAAACCTATTTCCCAGATATCTACTCAAAACTGGTAAAACAAGGCGGACAATTTGGAATTGTTAGTCCAGGACTTACAAGAGAATTCAGCAATGGTTTACCTGAAGCAATGAAACCGCATTGGGATGGAAACATGTATGCTTTTCACAGTTCGAAGTGGTGGCGTGATATGTGGGAAAAAACTGGTCTTGTTTCCATCAAGCATGCTGAAGATATTCCTGATGGAAAAGCACTTTGGAGGCTAACCGCTGACTATGAACTGCACGATGCAGATATTGAAAACTATTTGACACTTGTATTGATTACAGCTACAAAAAAGTAAAAGTGCCTGTATTAGTTTTTTTCGCAAATAATTATATATAAGCAACATATTGATATAACACTTAATCTTAGGAATTAAAGGTTCCGTATTTCTATATGGAGCCTTTTTCTTTCTAATATCATACATATTCAGTAGTTCGGCTTAAATTCAAACTTATTTCTTACTTCAGCAAGCATCTTTCAGCCATAGGTTACAATCTCTTTTTCATAAATTCACAAATATCGCCTATGTCACATTCAAGAACCTCGCATATTTTAGCCAGTATTTCCATACTAACAAACTCATTTTTACCCATTTTTGCCAATACGTTCGTTCCTATATGAGCAGTTTTGCGAAGTTGAGTACGGGTCATCCCTTTATCAATCAAAAGTTTCCAAAGTTTATTGTAACATATTTGCATTAGGTCCACCTCGCTTATAGTTATATTATATACAAAGATGGCTTCGCCAACAATATGTTTCAAAACACCAATATATTATACTATTGAGATTTGTATTATGCCACCGACAAAACCTTGTAAACACAACGCATAATAGGTATAATAAATGTAAACATGTTTATGTTAAAGCAGTTACTCACACAACAGGGAAAGGATAATATTTTAAACATGACGCCTGAGCTTTTTCAATATAGACCCATACCAAATTTAAATCTTCCCGATATCAAAGAAACGGATTGTTTCACTATTAACGGCGACATAAACCACCTTCTGGTTTGTGCTGAACCCAAGAAAGACCGCTATAATGGCGGTTGTCCTGAATGTGGGTCACTTAATTATCATAAACACGGTATGATAAAGGATAGATACATCCACGATTACAGCATTGGTCCGACAAGTATTGATATTTCTCTTACCCTGCCACGGTATAAGTGCCAGGAAGAGCTTTGTGGCATAACCTTTGTTTATCCCTTGGAGTCTGTTAAAAATAACAGCGTGTTTACAAACAGGTTGTATGAGCATATCCAAAAACGTGCCTTGGCGGAACCTTTTGCTCCACTTGCAAAAGAATATGGATTAGCTCCCAATACCATTGGAAATATTTTAAAAGAATATGGCTATATACTTGAAAAAAAGCGCATCCTTGTCGCACCAAGGGTGTTAGGTTTAGATGAAAACCATCTTAACGGTAGGATGTGCGGTATTTTTACGGATATTGAAAACGGTACACTTCTTGAAATAACCACAGATAATGCTCGTAACACTATGATTAAATCTATTGAAAGCATGATTGGCTACGATAAAAACATCAAATACGTAACCATAGACATGGACCGTGGCTACAGGGGCTTAGTTGAAGAAATTCTACCAGGGGTTAAAATCATAGTTGATAAATTTCATGTTTTTATGCATATAACATCAGCAACAGAAGCCGCAAGAAAACGGATATTTCAAAGCCTCAAAGTACAAGTGGCCAAACTTCCAGATGGGGAGGATAAAAAGCAAAAAGATAAACTCTTAACTCTGCTTGGTAAAAACGCAAAACTTTTTAAATTTGGGAATAAATCCCTGGCAGAAAAACCCTATAGAATTAACCTTATGACAGAGCTTTGTGAAACCTTTCCAGAACTTAACACTCTTCGCATTGTTAAAATGGGGGCAGAACACATATATGATGCAAAAACACGCTCAGAAGCAGAAAAATACCTTAATGAATGGCTTAAACTTCTGCCAGAAGATGATGTCACCTATGATGAATTTTATACCTTTAAGAAAACTTTAAGTCAGGATTGGAAACCATACATATTAAACTACTTTGATTCCGATGTTCGTTATACAAATGCAGCGACAGAAGGCAGAAACCGTGTTATTAAAGAAATCAACACCGTTGGTAAGGGCTATGGGTTTGAGGTTTTAAGATACAAGGTTCTCTTTTACTGCCCTGCCTACAAAGAACCCATTTATGCCAGGAAGAAAGTAGTATCCGACGATATCCCTATTAGTGTTTCGTATACATCGTCTTGGTCATTTTCTTTTAATGAAATGTTTGAAACAAGAGAAATATTAGCTACTGGCAACTGCACAAGTATTGAGGTCTTGCTTAATGCTTTGGACGAAAGAAGATTGGTATAAGATTATTCGCTATCCCAGTTTATTTCAAACGGGGTCATGGCTTGGAGCCTTTGCTTTGCTTCCTCAACGGTATATTTACATTGGTAGTGTTCACCAAACAACAAAACTTCATATTTTTCGAGTACAATTTCTGTAATCTTGTTGTCTTGAAAGGCTTCCGCCTTTTTTAAAATTACCGAAACTTCATTCTTGCGGACTTTCGGGTCATATTCTCCATAAACGATGCGAAGTTGCCTATCAGTAAATGGAGTATGGTGGGGTATATAGTCAGGGTCAAAAGCTTTGTAATAGTTACCAAGGCTTATCTTTCTCATACAGGGCCTCCTTTGGCTTAAATTATCCATACAAAATTATTATAATCCGAAGGAGCTTTGAAATAACCCCACAATTCTACGAAAATGGCTTTAAAAGCGGGGCCCACAAAATGACGTTTAACAATTATTTCAGTCATAAAAATAAAACCCACATAAGATTGCATATAACCTTCTGTTACAACATATTGACTTTATTCATATTATGGATTATACTATTTCTATCCGTTTTTTGGTAATGACGATGCGTAAGCAGCGTTGAATCAATGTAATTCTATAAAAAACGTGTAACAGAAGCATGAAAGGAGATGGTTGAGTATGACAGTAAAAATGAGTTTGGTGGTTTTGACTTAAAACTGAATATGGGTGCATGAATAGATTTCCTTTTGAGGGTACGATCTTTTTGTTTTGAGGGTACGATTTTTTGTTTTTTGGGTACGACCTCTCTGTATTTGTGCGCCGTATAAAAGTAACCTTTCGTGCATACTGCTTTTTTGTGGGAATACGATATAGGTCGTGTTCTTTTTATTTATACGGGTAACTATATAAATGCCGCAGACGCAGTCTCCAATGAGGCTGCTTGTTTGCGGTATTTTTGTGCCCATTGTTCGTGCTGTTGGAAGGAGCAAGAAATGCTGGAGGAAGTGGTGATATGTTGGAAGGAGCACTGCAATGCTGGAAGAAGCGGTGATATGTTGGAAGGAGCAAGAAATGCTCAAGGTAGGTTCAGAATTATCGAACAGAGGACTGTGATTTTGGAAGATACCGAAATGCTGAGGGAAGTACTGACGCATTGGAAGGAGCGTGTAATGACAAAAGAAGTGTTGAAATATTGTTTTGCCTTTGGCGGGTACAACAAGAAGAGTTTATGGAGGATTGTTAATGATTGATAATCAGATTGAGATGGAAGATTACGGATACTACAGTAACGAAATACGTAATGACGATTTGATCCCTGCGAGGATCACAGAGGTACACAGAGAGCTATACAAAGCGGTTTGCAAACACGGAGAGGCTGCGGCGAATACAACGGGAGCTTTTTTGCACAATGCTTTTGATAAAAGTGAGTTCCCTGCAGTAGGCGACTTTGTCCTGCTCAAATACAATGAATACGGAAGCTCGGGTATCGTCGAGGTGCTGCCGCGTAAATCAAAGTTCTCGCGCACTGACTTTTCAGGTCATGCAGCGGGCTTTGTAAAGACGATACTGGAGCAGGTGGTGGCGGCAAACTTTGATTATGTATTTATCATGTCGTCACTCAACAAAGATTTCAATGTGAACCGTATTGTGCGCTATCTCACGCAGGCACGGCAAAGCGGAGGGATTCCGGTTATTATTCTGACTAAGGCTGATCTTTGCGAAAACTGGGAAGATCAGGTCGATGCAATTCGTGAAATCGCAAAGGATGTCGATATTATCCCTTTGAGCAGCTACACGGGCGATGGAATTGATAAACTGGCTGAATACCTGACTCCGGGAAAGACTATCGTATTCCTTGGAATGTCCGGAGTTGGAAAATCGTCGCTGGTAAATGCTCTTGCCGGTGAGGTGCTAATGGATGTAAAGGAAATCCGGGAAGAGGATGCACGGGGCCGCCATACAACCACACACAGACAGCTGATAAGGCTGTCATCGGGAGTTATGATTATCGATACGCCCGGTATGCGTGAGTTGGGGCTCTGGGATGCAGATGAGGGAATCAGTGCAGTTTTCTCAGACGTTGAGGAGCTATTCTACAGGTGCCGTTTTTCTGACTGTACACATAAGACAGAACCGGGCTGCGCCGTGACCAAGGCGCTCAATGACGGCACCTTAACCCAGGAGCGTTGGGAGCGTTACCTTGCTCAGAAGCGGGAAAGTAAATTTGTAGACGACAGAACTGGCTATCTGAATGATAAACGAGCACGCCATAAAACAATTTCGGTGATGAGCAAACAAATGAAGAGAAACGGAGGCTTGAGAAATGGATAAAAGTAAGATCAAGCAAATCCGGATCGATCTTCAGACACTTGTGTATGTTTTGAGCAAAATGCTTGGTGTGGACATAATCAGCGCCAGCTGCAGGAATACTCAGCTGCATGGGGGGACTCTGGGCGATGTTCGTCTTGTTGAAGGTATGGCTGAAACCCTCGAGGGTAAGGAATTTTCTTATAAAGTCGTATTGAAAATACAGAAAAGATGGGAGCGCCCCGGCGATCCGGACTCGTGGCGCAGGGAATATGATCTGTACATGTCGGATTTCGGGAAGGCCTTTACCGATTCGCTGCGCTGGGCAAAGTTTTTTCATGCTAAGATGGACGTCGACAAAATACATTTATGGATCGAGCATGTAGAAGGTGTATCAGGTAATAAACTTGACATCGGGATGCTTGAATCTGCAGCTATAGAGTTAGGCCGTTTTCAAGGCAGAATATACAAGCACCCGGAGAGGCTCAATGGTATAGATTTTTTAAGCGAACCTGATACGCTCAGGAGAAATTTTGAACAATGGCATACACAGACGTTTTCATATGAATTCCTTGTTTCTGATCAATGCAGGATGCCGGAATTCCTGAAGCAAATGCTCAAAAACGGCAGAATTCGGCTATGTAACGGCAAATCGTTTGAGTACGGGTATCTTCGCTCAGAGGGATGCAGCATACCTGAGCACTTAAAACAAATGATCTTTGATATTGACGATAAAAAGGAGGCTATATTCGATTCTTTGAAGCGTCTGCCTGTTGTGCTGTGCCATCGGGATTACTGGACAGAAAATATATTCATGTCGGACGGGGGAATACGCATTATTGACTGGGACAGCGCCGGATTTGGGTATTTAGGCGAGGATATCGCAAGCCTTATCAGCGATGATACTGAAACGGAAAATCTGCATGAATATTTCTGCAGGCTTATTCCGGCCTATGTAAAGGGTTTTTCGGAACACATTGAGATTCCGCAGGAATTTAATAAATATGTATGGGAACTAATTCTTATTATGTTCGGCTATAGAATAGTGCAAAACCATATGTTTACAGAATCACCCGCTGCTAAAGAGGAACAGGTAAAAAGGCTACAAAAAATTTATGAAATGAGAGATATTTAGTTATTTGATGGGAGGATAAATGTATAAAATTTTAAATTCGTTATTAACAAAACCTGCTTTATATGAGAGAACACCGGAGAAATTCTGGAACGACCCGCACATATCTAAAGGGATGCTGGAGACTCATCTCAACACTGATACTGATGCTGCAAGCCGCAACCCCGAATTCATCGACAGATCGGTCGAGTGGATCATTTCACTGCTGCCTGATGGGGCTAGCCTGCTGGATATCGGCTGCGGACCCGGACTATATACAAAACGCTTTGCCGAACACGGTATTAGTGTTACCGGATTGGATTTCTCAGAGCGCTCAATCACATATGCCAGAGAGCATGATGCTAAGAGTGATTATGTTCTTATGGACTATCTGCAAATGGATTATGACAACGCATTTGATATGATTACACTTATTTGGTGGGACTATGGTGCATTGATTCCAGGGGAACGAATCAATCTTCTGCAGCGAGTGCACCGTGCATTAAAGCCTGGAGGAATATTTATTTTAGATGTTTCGACACCTAAATATATCTCAAGATTAAGCGAAAGCACCTCATGGGAGGTTTGTCAGCAAGGCGGATTCTGGAGCGCCGAGCCTTATGTGTGCCTTAATTCGCAATACTGCTATAGTGAGAGCATTAGTATTCATAGGCACGTTATCTTTGAGGTTATCGCAGTCCATTGCTATAATATCTGGAATACCAGCTTTACTAAGGAATCTTTGCTGCATGAGGTGATTCCGACCGGATTTGCAAGCGCCGGGTTTTATGGCGATGTGGCTGGAAAGCCATATGATGATGAATCAGAGACATTATGCGCTGTATTTAAGAAAGCAGTTTGAAGCAGCGTGCGAAAAACGAGAAATGACGCTATCAAACTAAAGTGACAAAACACAATCAAAACAAAGCATAAGGTACTACAAAATAAAGCGGCAAGATACAATCAAAACGATAAACTGACACTATTGAAACAAAAAGTGATAGGGCACTTTCAAAAAATTGATAGAACTCTATCAAAACAAAAATGGATAGTGTAAAGTAGCTTATGAAAAACGGTGCAAAACACTATCTGAAGTAAAGATAGTGTAAAGTAGCGTATGAAAAATGACAGGAGGATTTCAAAATGACTGAAACAAATATTACTTTGCGGCGTGAACGTCCCGAAGATTACAGTGCGGTTGAAGAATTGACCCGTGAGGCTTTCTGGAAAAACAGCCGCCATATCTGCGACGAGCATTTGCTTGTAAACAAACTCCGAAAGGTTTCGGCATTCGTACCGGAGCTTGACTATGTGGCTGAAGTGGATGGAAGGCTTGCAGGTCACATAATATATTCCAAAAGCAGGATAGAGGAGGTTTCAGGGAAAACTTACGAGGTACTGACATTCGGCCCTCTCAGTGTGCTGCCCGAATACCAGAACAAGGGAGTTGGCAAAGCACTCATGCTGCATACATTCGAGAAGGCCAGAAGGCTTGGCTACCGTGCTGTACTGATCTTTGGCCATCCGGATTATTATCCGCGTGTCGGATTCCGGAGAGCATCTGAGTTTGGCATAACTACAGCCGACGGAAAAAACTTTGACCCCTTCATGGCGCTGCCTCTCTATGAAGGCGCGCTTGACGGCATACACGGACGGTTTTTTTATGATCCGGTTTATGAAGACCTTAACGAAAAAGACGTCCTGGAATTTGAGAAGGGTTTTCCTCCAAAGGATAGATATATCCCTGTCCCAATCGATATATTGCTGGACCGGCTTGATGCTGATGCAAGGAAGGCGGTCGAGGGATTGGGCTGCTCTTATCTTGGCGATATGATACCCAGGAGCGAGCGTGAAATATCTGCGATCCCAGGTATTGACAGAAAGTCGGTGGAGACTGTCCGCAAAGTTATGCTGGAGCATGGTTTTCGCTGGGGAGAGGAGAAGAATCATTTGTGAGAATTGTTGATTTTGGTTTCGAGCACATTGGGGCTGCTAGACAAATCGCCAGACAAAACTATGAAACGGAGCGAAGCTTTGTTAATATGCTGCCCCCTGTGAAAGAGTTTCCTGATCTGAGTCGGTTTGCTGAAAACAAACTTGGCGTCGCAGCCTTTGAGGGATCCGTGATGGTCGGCTACCTGTGTGGAGTATCACCATTCAACCACGCTTTTGGCTCTACAGATGCTGTTGGGATATTTTCACCTATGCACGCAAATGGAACAATAACCGATAATCGTGCACAGATATATGCCCGGATGTATCAGGCAGCCGGTGATAAGTGGGCAAAGGCTGGAGCTTCCAGCCATGCAGTCTGCCTGTATGCCCACGACAAGGCTGGACAGGAACAGTTTTTCCGTTACGGCTTCGGCCTGCGCTGCATCGATGCGATACGGGAGATGGATAAAATAGAATCACAGCCGTGCCATGACACTGGTATGCGTTGCGATGATGGAGTGAGTCGAACGGACAAAATAGAATCACAGCCGTGTAATAGGTCTGGTATATACAGCATTGATGCGATACGGGAGATGGATGAGATAGAAATGCAGCCATGTTATAACACTGGTATGCGTTGCGATGATTCAGCGCAGGGCAAGAACGTAGTCGAGACAGTAACAAAGCCGTACTGCTGCTTTGAATTTTCGGAACTCACGCCGGAAGAGTACATAAATGTGCTGCCGATCGATCATATGCTGGATGCACACATGGCGGCAAGCCCTACATTTATTTTGCGTCAGTCCGAAAACAGGGCTTCATTTGCAGATAATGCAGCCCGTAATCATTCCCGCCATTTTGCTGTGAAGGCTCGGGGGAGGATCATTGCATTCATAAAAATCGAAAGAGGCGGCGAGACCTTCATATGTGAAACACCTGATTATATTCATATCAACGGAGCCTACTGCCTGCCGGAATACAGAGGGACAGGCGTGTTTCAGCACCTTTTGAATATTGTGATCGGCACGCTGAAAGGTGAGGGCTATACACGGCTGGGTGTGGACTTCGAAAGCATCAATCCGGCTGCTTATGGCTTCTGGCTAAAATATTTCACTGCGTATACACACAGCGTTACAAGGCGTATCGACGAGCATGCGATAGGAGATAACAAGGAGGCAACAAAAAGGCAGTAAAGTGGGCGTTTATGAGGTAATAAAGAGGCAGTAATAAAGGCAGCGAAGAGGAAAAAAGAGAGATATATAAGAAAAATATTAGAAAATATAAGAAATAGATCATGGTATATGTTGACAATTTGAGGTTGGATGCGTTAGACTAATACTGATGGTCTAATGCATCCAACCTAATGCCGGCGAGTGTAAAATATGTCATCCAATCGGCTGGTTATTGTTCACATCTAATGAGAAATGGCAGAAAACCCGAACGTCAAGGAGGAAAATATATAGTGGATTTGAAATTGTTTGATGCCGAATACCGTTTTATGTGCGTTTTGTGGGAGCATCAGCCTGTAAACTCTACCGAGTTGGTACGACTTTGTGCTGACTGTTTCGAGTGGAAGAAGTCTACCACATACTCCATGATCAAAAGATTAAGCGAGCGTGGTGTGCTGAAAAACGAAAATGCCATTGTTACGGCCTTGTTGAAAAAAGAGGATGTACAAAAATACGAGAGCGAGGTTTTACTAAAGAAGGCATTTGATAACTCGCTGCCGGCATTTTTGACAGCTTTTCTGCGAGGGAAGAAGCTCTCTGAAAAAGAGGCAGAAAAACTCAAGAGACTGATCGAGGAGGCGACAAAATGATCAATGTGTTTATTAATGTTCTCAACATGAGCATTACAGCATCTTTTGCTGCATTGGGAGTAACATTGATCCGTATACCGATGAAGAAGGCACCTAAGGTCTTTTCATATGCTCTTTGGGCGGTAGTTCTCTATAAATTGATTTGCCCTTTTACTGTTGAAACGGCACTGTCCCTTGTCCCTGTAAAAGCCGAACCCATACCGCACAGCATTATATATACCCGAACTCCGTCCGTTGACAGCGGTATTAAGTTTGTAGATTATTACATAAATCAGGCCATTGCGAATATTGTAGCTCCTGATCAGGCACCGACTCCATCTCCAACACCAGCTACGACTCCAGCTCGGGCACCATCTCCAACACCAGCTCCGTCACCGACTACAGCTCCAACTCCATCCCCACAAACACCTTACAATCCTATTGCTGCCTTTGACACAGGTCAGGACCTGATGCAAAACATATTATTCACCCTTTCATGCGTATGGCTTGCAGGTATCATATTTTTTCTGCTTTACACCATAGCTTCATATGTTCGGTTGAAATACCGATTGCGTGAAGCGATTCCCATACAAAAAAACGTATATGAAACCGACAGAATAAAGACAGCTTTCGTATTGGGCTTTATTAGTCCAAAGATATATATGCCTGCCGGTCTTGCCAGCCGGGAGACCGGATGTATACTGAAGCACGAGCAAACGCACATAAAGCGGCGCGACTATATTATTAAGCCGCTGGCTCTTTTTGCAGTCTTTGTCCATTGGTTCAATCCTGTAATATGGCTTTCATATCATTTTGCCATGCGAGATATGGAGCTATCCTGTGATGAAAGCGTACTGAAGCACTATGGCAGCGATATCCGGCGTGATTATTCCAACACGCTTTTGTCACTTTCAGTAAAGCAGAATGAGCTGATCTCACCGCTGGCTTTTGGTGAAACCGGAGTCAAAGCCAGAATCAGGAACATGCTCAATTACAAAAGACCGGCTGTTTGGGTCAGCGTTCTGGCATTAGCAGCAGTTATTGCAGCAGCGGTCTTGTTACTTCCAAATACTGCAAATGACGCCGGAGAGTTGATTGATGTATCAGTTAGCGCCGGGACAGGAAAAGTCACTCCGGATAACGCCGATAAAAACGGGAGCAGCACCGGTAACAGTACGCAAAACAAAGACAACATAGGAAGTGGTATAGGAAGCAATACAGGAAAGGATGAGGAAAACAATACTATAGACAATGCAGACAACAATGCAGAATATAATGATCAGATTGCTGATATGTTCGATACCGCAATCAGATATCGTTTTGATTATATACCATTTTTCGCCGAGGACAATGCGCCGCAAACCAGCAGTGAATACCTTTCTCTTGCTTATGCCATAAATTCTGGAAATATGATTACAGACACAGTCACTAGGATATCAAAGCAGCATATTGAAAACATCATTAAGACACATTTCAATATGGAGTCAGTTACTCACGAAGCAAGGCCGGGAGCATGGAATTTTGATGGGGAAAGCTATACCGCAGTTTCGGAGATCAATGAGGATATGCCTGTATATGTACTCACAGAGCTGACAGTAAGCAATAAAGACGGCAAGATCGTTTATGAAGCCGTAATGAATCATTACAGCTTAGCTGACAGCAATTTGGCAAGCGATAGGGATGGTGAGACAATCAGAACAAAAATATTGAACGGCGATTATTCTTCTCTTGGTTCATATCAGCGTGAGACCTTCAGGTACTATCTCAATGATAACGGTGAGCCGGTATTTATTTCGCACATTATGACAGATCGTCCCGTATTGAGATGGTATTATCAAATGTTCAGAAATGACACTGCATTTAAGGTGCTTGGAAGCGAATCCGGCAATTTTGATGATAGTCAACTGGCAACCTACGCTGTTTTGAAAATTGATACTTATAGCTATGAGGATGGCAATACCAAGGAAGAATACAATGCTATTACTCAGAGATACTTTGGGCGCAATATAAAGAATTTTAACAATGGTTCGACTGAAATAATTCCGGGCACTGATATTGTCAGGGCGACAGGTTGGAGCTACGACAACAGCATGTTTGTAATTGCTAAGGATATCTGGGATAATGGGGACGGAACTATGACAGGCGATTTTTACTGCATAAACATTTCCGATTCCTATTGGACCGGCAGAGACGGCGAGTTTGAAGAAGCTGAAAGCGCGCTGTTCAATGGCGATATTTCGCCTTTTACCGATTGCTTCACCAGTATAAAGAGGATTGTGTATGAAGTGAAGGAAGAAAACGGGGAACAGTATTTTAAGTACCACAGCGTAAAAGACATGGAACATAATATAACATCTATGGTTTTGTACAGCAAATGATGTGTATTTCGAATAATCAACATTTGGTTAACCGGCAATACGTTCACGTAAAATATACTTGCGATCGAGATGGATATCCTCAAGCGAAGGGCGAATTTATTGCCAAATATGCTCAACTGGCTCGTGTAGAATTCCGGACAGATATGCAGCGTTATGTACCGATAAATAAAGGAAAACCTTTCAGGGAGATGAAACGTATGGATTTCAAGGAGCTATATGAAAAGGCCAGGGATGTGGCCAGACCGATAAAGTTGTCGGAAGATGCCGAGTCTGGAGGAGTAGGCGCTGCGATACTGACGGATACAGGCAATGTGTATGTGGGTGTATGTATCGACACGGCCTGTTCGATGGGGTTTTGCGCAGAGCATGCTGCAGCCGCAGCTATGGTAACCGCTGGCGAACATATTATAAAAAAAGTTATAGCTGTCGGCTGCGAGGGGAACATAATGCCTCCATGCGGCAGATGCAGGGAGTTCATGAGTCAACTGGCTGATGAAAACGCGGAAGCGGAAGTAATGGTAGATGAGAATACCAGCGTCCGGCTTAAGGAGCTGCTTCCGTTTGACTGGAGGGAATAACATTAGTCAAAATGATTAACATGAATATCAGGCTGGAAACAAAGTACCTACTGATAAGGCCTTTTGAGAAAGAGGATAAGGATGCTTTATTTTACATTATGAAAGACAAAGAAATGAATACATATACACAGTACACTGACAATGACAAAAGCGGAATATGAATCAACAAAGGTGTGATCATGGAGGGCGGAGACAGGATGTATCCATTTGATTGTATAAGTGACTTTATTTTCGTTGAAACGGAGATTAAAAAGGCAGATATAATACTGATCCCCGGAGGAAGTCATCCTCAGATGGCTGAGAAAGCTGCAGAATTATACTTAAAGGAATATGCGCCATACATACTGCCAAGCGGCGGAGCCAACCCCAAACTGACGGACTTCGGATCTGAATGGGAATTTTTGAAGAAAACGGTAATTAGCCTTGGAGTACCCGAAGACAGGATACTCAAAGAGGATAAGGCACAACACACCTTTGACAATGCCAGGTTGTCGTATAAAATGATACAAAGCTTTGATAATGCCATGAAAAGTGCCATTATAGTCTGTAAGGCATACCATTCAAGAAGAGCATTGTTAACTTATCAAACCGTGTTTCCACCGGATTTCACATTCTATATCTGTCCTGTTGCCGATAAGTACGGAGTCGCGAGAGATTCGTGGTATCTGGATGAGGGCGGTATCAGGAAGGTAATGAGCGAGGTCCGCAAAATAGGCGTTTATTTTGAACAATGGATTCCCAGCTGGGTTCGATAACAAGGAGGCGAATGATTATAAGGATGGTGAGAAGTGCAGGACATAAAACACTATAATACCTTTGCAAAAATCAAACCTGTCAATAAGGGATGGTCAAATGATATAAAGTACTGCATTGAAACTACAGATGGAAGAAAATTGTTGCTTCGAATTGCAGATATATCAGAATATGAAAGAAAAAAGACTGAATACGAGCTGCTGCAGCAGGTAGCTGCAATGGATGTTCCCACGTCGCAGCCTGTGGCTTTTGGCATCTGTGATAACGGAAAAAGTGTATACTCACTGCTTACATGGTGTGACGGCGATGATGCCGAGGCTATCCTGCCTCTTTTGACAGAAACCGAGCAATATGTTCTCGGTATAAAGTCGGGTGAAATACTAAGGCAGATTCATTCTATCCCTGCACCTGAAGGACAGGAGGAGTGGGATGTTCAATTTAGCCGAAAAACAAGCGGTAAAATAGAAAAGTATAGGGCTTGCGGTATCAAATTCGACGGCGATGACAAAATTATTGACTATATTGAAAATAATCGTCATCTGCTTTCTGGAAGGCCGCAGTGCTGTCAGCATGGAGATTATCATGTGGGCAATATGATAATTTCAGCGGATCATACGCTTTCCATAATTGATTTCAATCGTTTTGACTTTGGAGATCCATGGGAGGAATTCAACCGCATTGTGTGGAGCGCTGCTGCCAGCCCGTATTTTGCAACGGGACAGCTCAATGGTTATTTTGGAGGCAGACCGCCGATAGAGTTTTTCAGGCTGATGGCTTTATATATTGCGAGTAATACTCTTTCGTCGATTTACTGGGCTGCCCCATTTGGCGAAAAAGAGCTTGCCACTATGAAAGGCCAGGCAAGGGATGTACTCTCGTGGTTCGACGATATGAATAATCCTGTACCATCCTGGTATCTGGAAAGCTTCTATATTCAGTATATAGATAATGTACCTTATAAGCTGAAGGAACCGTTTGATATGTCGTTTATCAGGAAGTACGGTGAAGTTTTCAAGGTGTATGATGATCAGGATTCCGGCAATATCTGCTTTGGGGTGGAACAAGAAACAATCGGGCAATGTGTTAACATGACAAAAAATGGAAAGATAAGGTATTTTGTCAAATTTGCAGGAGCTCCGACAGAGCGATACTCAGGAACGCCCGAAGATGCTGTAAAAAGGCTGAAGGCTACTGTGCCTGTGTATCAGGAATTGGCTCACCCTAACCTGATCAAGCTAATCAACGCTGAAGAGGTTGGGGGAGGTTTTGCAGTTATCTTTGAATGGGCAGAAGGTGAATGTATGGGCAGACAGTATCCTCTGTCAAGGGAAAAATTCCTCCAGTTGCCGTACAGCGCTCGGCTTGAAGTGTTTGATGACATACTGTCCTTCCACGCTCACGTTAGTGATAGCGGTTACGTTGCAATTGATTTTTATGATGGCAGTATTATGTACGATTTTGCAGCAAAGAAAACTTATATATGTGACATTGATTTCTATTCAAAGATGCCCTATACCAATAGCATGGGGAGAATGTGGGGAAGCTCGCGGTTTATGTCGCCGGAGGAATTTGAACTTGGTGCTCAGATTGACGAGGTGACTAATGTGTATCTATTGGGAGCAACAGCCTTTGCGCTGTTTTGTGGTTATGACAGGACACTTGATAAGTGGCAGCTTGGCGAGGGATTATATCAGGTTGCTCTCAAAGCCGTCAGTAATGAACGCAACCAGCGTCAGCAATCAATACGGCAGTTAATAGTGGAGTGGAACAGGGCTAAAGCAGCTGATAGATGTTGGTAGCTTGAGTAGTATGGAAATGTTTGCTCTAAAAATTGCTCAATTATTAAGGAGGTTTCATGGACATAAACAAAGCATCGATGGTGAAGGAACTAACAAGCTTATTGAACAGAGTGTTTCAATTACCGGAAGTGAAAACGGTCAAAATCAAAGGGATAGAAATTGTCTCGCCGGATGTAACCGAAATGATCCTTAAGAGTGTTGATGAATGCTACCATGATATTTTGAGCGATATTGATATTGAGGTCCATGTTGATTTGAATCCAGAGGATGCCGGAAACGTGTACGGGTATCACAATAACACTAGGTATCACAGCGACTGCGGGATACACAATAATCCCGGGAATCACATCAATCCGAGGTACTTATTAACCCCGGAAAGGATAGGCCTGACAAGAGAAAACTGCCTTGGAATTGCTTTATCAAATGGCGGGGGCTTATGCCGGTTGTTCAGAATAATTATGAAAAACGGAATCCGGCTTGATATTGGCATTTACTTAACGATAGACGATACAGCGCCGATTTACATTCCACATGATGCATATACAGAGATCAAGGAGGAGGGTAAATACCATACAAGATGGGACCTTGAAAAGGCAGATTCCTTCTGGTTTGTTGAAATTCAGGCACTTGCGAAGCTTTTAAGAGGTGATTACCTTATCGCAGATCATCTTGCAAATATACAAATAAATGAAACGTTGGTTGCACAGATGATTGAACGGGACAACAATTATGGGACAAACTTTCACCGCTATGGATATCGCGAGATATTGGATTACAAAGAGGTGCTGGCTGAATGCCAGTTCGCAGGCACGGATGATACCCATAATACGATTATGAGCAAGGATTATGTGCATGATGTGATTACTGGCAAGGATGATACACATGATTCGATTGGGGTTACGGATGATGCCCAGGCTATGATAGCTGGTAAGGACGATACTCACACTATGATCGCTGGGAAACTTTATGCAGCAGCTATATCATATGACCGACTGATTAAGCGTCTGAATCCGCAATATGAAGAAAGAAGCTTTATATTCTTTGAGATCTGGAGACAGTATATAGCGGGATTAAGGGGATGAAAGCATTATGTTCTTATCAAGCGGGGAGAATCTGAAATATCAGTGCCCATCGACGGGATGAAGAAAATCCATACCTTATTATGATAAGGAATCTATAGTGTTTTGATTTTGATAAGAATTTCAATTAATGGGATTATTTCCAGATAAATTGAATGGATTTTTGTGAAAAAGCGTTACATAAGTTGGAGTTTACACGAATTATGCTCATTTTGGCAGCACTATTGCTCCCATTAATTGAAAAACTTAGCAATTCCTAATTATTTCCCATGAACACAGGCAAAATCCATAGAATAGACCTATGAATAGAATTTCTCGAACATGACATATAGGTGTCGTGTTCTTGTGCTATACTTATTCTGAAGGCATATGGTAAATGATTGAACAAATCAATTGTGTAATTGATGTATAATTAATGAAACGAAACAGAGTTATCGTACTGAAACTATTAAGTAGTGTATTGAAAGAAGGCAGCCTGAGTATGAATGGAAGCAGCCTTACTCTGAATGAGGACAGCATGTATATGATAGTGCAGTTCAGTCGATAGAAACGAACGCAGTTCAGTCGATAGAAACGAACGCAGTTCAGTCGATAGAAACGAACGCAGTTCAGTCGATAGAAACGAACGCAGTTCAGTCGATAGAAACGAACGCAGTTCAGTCGATGGAAACGAACGCAGTTCAGTCGATGGAAACGAACGCAGTTCAGTCGATGGAAACGAACGCAGCAGTCGATGGAAACGAACGCAGCCCACTATTAGGGCAGCAATGGAGCCTTGTATGGAGCGGTAAGGGAGGCATAGTATTATGAAGCTTGATCGTCTGATCGGTATTCTTACGATCCTTTTGAATAACAACCGAATGACGGCACCTCAGCTTGCCGAGAAGTTTGAGGTTGCACGCCGGACTATCAGCCGGGATATCGACACGCTTTGTCAGGCAGGAATACCTATAGTGACACAGCAGGGCGGAGGTGGAGGTATTTCGATAGCCGATGGCTACAAGCTGGATAAAAGCATTCTTACGGCCGATGAGCTTTCCAGCATTGTTGCAGCACTCAAGGGAATCGGGAGTGTATCGGAAAAATCGCAGATCGAAAGGACTCTGGATAAGCTATCTGCTAACAGAGATACTGTGGTTTCATTACATGAACCTGTCATCATTGATCTCGCATCTCATTATAAAGGCAGTTTGGCGCCCAAAATCAAGCTTATAAAACAGGCTATACTGGAAAAAACCATGATAGAATTTGACTATTACTACGAAAAAGGCCAGACACGCCGCAGGATTGAGCCATACTTTATTATTTTTCAGTGGATGTCATGGTATGTATTCGGATTCTGTACGATAAGACAGGACTGGCGCCTGTTTAAGCTTGCAAGGCTCTGGGATCTGATGCTGTGCGATGAAACCTATACCCAGCGTAAGATACCACCTGAGAGACGGGATTTTAACTCGCATCTGCCTGATGACAAGAAAGTGGTTGCGGTGTTTGATAAAGCTGTTAAATATCAGCTGATTGAAACATACGGTCTGGATTGCTTTTATGAAACGGAGGAAGGCGGTCTGCGGCTGGAGATCGGATATACTAACAGAGAGTACATTATAAGCTGGCTGATGAGCTTTGGGGATAAAGCTGTAGTTATTGAGCCTATCGATATTGCAGATGAGATAAAAAGGATCGCTGAGAATATCGATCGAAACTATAAATGAACAAAGTACATGATGCTGAACTATAACGAAGCGATATATGTCCCCACCTCTGAAGTAAATGAACCTATGAGTATTTACCGGTAAAGTTCAAATTCAAACAATGGTTTCCGGCACAATAAATGAACAAATAATAATTTTCGTCAGAAAAAGGAACATGACAAGCTGTTGTCCTGTTTGGTCTGGTATGATAGAAAAAAACAACAGGGGGATTTTGATATGCATAATGAGGTAATCAAGAGCATGGTTGATTCGTGCTGCGGACTGCACTGTACCGGATGCCAGTGGAGGGAATCCCATGGCTGCGGAGGCTGTATTGAAACGATGGGACACCCGTTTCACGGCGAATGTCCCATTGCGGTATGCTGTCAGGAAAAGGGACTGATGCACTGTGGTGAGTGTGAAATTATTCCATGTGACAAGCTTCACACATATTCATATCTAGACCCGGAGCATGGTGATAAACCGCAAGGCGCAAGGGTAGAGGTCTGCCGCCGCTGGGCAGCCGAAAGCGGGAAGCAGGCTTGGAGCAATGTGCTGCTTACGTCAGCCGGATTTGAGGATATGAACGGGACACAGAAGATGAATATTGTGGATTGTTTCCGCAAAATGCTTAAAAAGCCTGAAAGAAAAACCAAGGTACTCTTTATCCCAACTGCAGCCATTGATGATGAGGCAAGGAAGATGGCTGAGAAATGCAGGAGTGAGTTGATACATATCGGTATCCTGCCTGAGAACATAACAGTTCATGATATTGACGGGAGCTTGACCGAAGATGAGGCGATGACATTCGATGTAATTTACTTCACCGGCGGGGATACCGGTCACTTGCTTCGGCGGATCAAAGAAACCGGCTTTGACATTATTATAAAAAAGTTGGTTCACAAAAACAGGGTGTATGTCGGTGTAAGTGCGGGAAGTATCATTGCATCTCCTGGTATAGAGGATCCGTACGACAAAAGCAAATCGGGACTGTGCCTGATCAATGCGTATCTCTCCGTTCATTGCCGGGACAATACAGAGGCAAGAACAGATCTGCCATTGCCGCACATCCCCTTAACTGATTACCAGGCTTTGATTGTATCCTGCAGTGGATATAAAGTAGTTGAAGGATAGTGAGGTCGTAGACCTGACTATCCTATTAATCTACTTCAGGCTAAAACGCATGGTGACGGGTATACAAATGCGTTAGCTTTCTGAGGCAGGCATATCAACCCAAAAGCGAAGCTGCGAAGGGCTTTTCAACCAGCTTTCCCTGATCCACTTCAAAAATCACATCTGCATTGGCGATGGTGGATAATCTGTGAGCTATGGTTATTGTAGTCCTGCCCATCATAAGCTTCGTCAGCGCTTCCTTCACCAGCTCTTCGGATTTTGAGTCCAATGAGCTTGTAGCCTCATCAAGGAGCAGGATGGGTGCATCTTTTAAAAATGCCCTTGCAATTGCGATCCTTTGCTTCTGCCCGCCAGACAGGCTTTGTCCTCTTTCGCCGACGAGGGTTTCGTACCCGTCTGGCTGCTCCATTATAAATTCATGAGCAAAGGCCATTTTTGCAGCCTGGATGATTTCATCATCGGTCGCATCCGGCTTGCCATAACGGATATTTTCTTTGATCGAAATATTGAATAGGTAGCTGTCCTGAGGGACATATGCCATCAAATTTCGGAGCAGGTCAAGAGGGTATTCCTTAAGCTCTTTGCCTGAGACAGCTATGTTTCCGCCTTGTGGGCAATAAAACCCCAGCAGCATTTTCATGATCGTGCTCTTACCGCTGCCGCTGGCCCCAACCAGAGCTGCAGTACTGCCTTTTTGAATACAGAAGCTGATATCATCCAGTGCCTTTATACCATTTTCGTATGAGAAGGAAACATTGCTAAAAACAATTTCAGCATTATGTTTTATTGTTATATCTGTATCAGGCAGACTGTAACGCTCTGGTTCCTGTTCCTTGTCCATGAGTTCAAAGACCCTTTCGGCCCCGACCAGCGATATCTGAAGCTGTGAAATATAGTTTCCCAGCATGCTGAACATGTTAGTAACCCCGTTCAGCAGCTGAACTATGGCAATTAGCTTTCCAAAGGTCGTCTGGCCAGATATTACCATGATTGAACCGATCACAATACAGCCGCCGAAATTGAACCATTCCATCAGAAAGTTTGCACCATCGAGCAAAGCGGTGATACCAGCTTTTTTAATAGTATCCTTGGCTAAATCTGTATTCTCCGATTCATGTCTCTTCATAAGGATCCTTTTCAAATTCAGTATTTTCACTGTCTGAAGTCCTGAAAACATATCTGTCATGATTGTGGTGATGATAGCTACTTTCTCTTGAATCCTTTTGCCGATATTTCTGATCGGAATTGCAAAAAGGCGGTTGACGATCAATGTTACTGCACCGAAAGCAAGAAGTATCGACGAAATTTTCCAATCCAGTGTAAACATCAATATAATGGATCCAATTCCGGCTAAAACAACAGAGATTACATTTCGCAGATCATCTGCATAGGATTTTTCAAGAAGGTCCAAATCATTATTCATTCGGGAAATGACTTCTCCAGAATGAATGTTTTCAATATGGCCGTAAGATATCGTCTCAATATTTGAAAACAGTTTCAAACGGAGATCGGCAATGGTCTTCCTGATGCTGCCTTGATAAATATACTCAAATATGGGATAGCCCATACAAAGCATCACAGTGATAATTACAGCCAGAATCAGTGCACTGTATAAAAGCTGTAGATTTTTACCGGCTGCTGCATCGACCAGATCCTTTAAGACAAACGCCATCAGCATATTTGCAGCTGTATTGAAGGAGCTGCTGAATATCAAGCCTGTAAGATATGCGCCCATTCTGGGCCTCATGAAGTTCATTATTCTCGCGAAGCCTTTCAGGTTAACAATTTCTTTCATGGCCGATCCTCCCTTCTTTGTTCCGGACTGTTTCCCTGCTGTTTCTTAACTAATTCCATGTAGATCTCATTACTGTGCATCAATTCTTCATGAGTGCCAATAGCTGAAATTTTGCCCTTGCTCATAACGATGACCCTGTGTGCGAGCTTTGCAATGGAAAGTCTGTGGGCTGATACAAGCAGGGTGTGGTTTTTTGACAGCTTGATCATTTCGTCAAGTATGTATCTTTCGGTTTCCTGGTCAAGGGCGGAGGATGGTTCATCAAACATCAGTATTTGCGCTTTGGAAATCAAAGCTCGAGCGATTGCTATCCGTTGCCGCTGACCTCCGGACAAGCCCGTTCCACGCTCTCTGACAACAGTATCATAGCCTTCCGGCAATTTCATGATGAAATCATGGGCGTCGGCTGCTCTGGCTGAAGCAACAATTTCCTCCTGTGCAGCATCAGGTTTTCCGTAGGAAATGTTTTCGGCTATCGATACAGGGAAAAGGTAAGGATCCTGAGATACAAATGCGATCTGACTTCGTAATTTCTTCAGATCCCATTGACAAACATCGGTGCCAAGTACTTCTATATTTCCTGAGGATGGCTCGTAAAGCCCGCTGATCAGCTTCATCAGCGTACTTTTACCGCTGCCGCTGTGCCCTGCCAGTACAGTCAGGGAATTTTCAGGCAGATCGAAGCTCACTCCCTTTAAGGTTTCTCCAGCATCGTTATATCCAAAGGAAACATCACTGAACCGAACTGACGGCCTGTTTTTTTTCGAACCGCCTTCAATACCGGCTTTTCTTTCGGCTTGGGCATCCAACAGTTCAAAAATATGGACCGCTATACCCGCTGTCTTCTGGCTGTTTGCCAGCAACTGAGGAATGAAGAGTGCGGGAAGGACGATATAGTTCATCAACTGGATAAACGCTATCAGTCCGCCGGCAGTGATCTGGTTCTGAATCGCCAGATAGCCTCCATAGGCAAAGCACAGTGTATATGGAACCATCTGGAGCAGAATGATCAGCGGGGTGAGAAAAGATCTGCGCCTTTCGATGACAAGGCTGTTTGTAAGCACATCGTCAACGGCCTTATGATAGTTCCTGAACAGGACATCCTTCAGATTGTATGCCCTGAGGATCTGCATACCGCCAAGGACATCCTGGACGATTGAATTTGATACCGCAGTTTTTTCCTGAAGTGTTTCAGACAGCTTTTGGATTGGTTTTGTGATGATCTGGGCGACAGCCATCATGATGGGCATAGCCACAATACAAAGGAGAAGCATTTTCCAATTGATGAGAAGCATATACACAAAGGCGCCAATAAACCGAAGGGGCTGAAAAATTATGTTGGGCAGATCCTCTTCTACATAATTCTGCACCTTCGATATTGCGCTGGTCAGCTTTGATATTTCCTGACCGGAATTCCTCGAGTCCATCCAGTCTGTCTTCAACTCCGTAGTGTGAACCGCAACAGCGCTTCGCATGCTTTTTGCTGCCAGAGCACCAAGTCTGCCGGACGAATAGCGGTTGACCAGACTTGACAAGAAGCCGGCAATGACTGCTCCGACTAATATGACCAATGCGCTTTTTATACTGTTATGATCACTGCTTAATGCAGCATCGACTATTTTTACGATGACGTAAGCCAGAACAATATCAACAGCGGCACCGATAACCGCACCACATATCCTGAAAAACAACCAGAGTTTATGTGGTGCAATAAAATCCTTTAAAATTCTGACCAGTGGTTTGGAATTATTACTGTTATCATTCACATCTGTAACCCCCCAGCTTGGCTAAACTAATGACTATTTTATATCGAGACACATTTCTCATATGTTGAGATAGATGCACAGGTGTTGAGTGTTTGTATCGCATTTCTTAAACATAATACGTAATTTTATGGATCAGGTTTGATGCTTTTATTCATTTTTATGTATAAACCAGACTGCATCATAATAATTTTATGTTATAACATTGTGGAAATTATTACTACAAAATTGAAAAACATACCAATTACTGTTATACTTTATTATATATAATTAACAAAATTAGAAAATCATGGATTAATTCTCCTGAAGAGTGGTATAAAAGAATTTAAGCCGCAAAGTAAAGCAGCTAGGGCAAGCCGGTATGAAAATGTTTGAAACCTGAGGGTTGCACACATTTTATGCGAATTAAAATGAAAAAAGAATGGGGGAATATCATGAAGAACAAAGCTTTCATCAGAACACTGGTGTTGCTGCTTGCATTTGTATTAGCATTAACAGTGACAAGCTGCGAGAGCAACGCACCTCAGCAAGGTTCAACAAACACCACAACGCCTTCCGAGTCGACCGCCGAGCCTTCTGAATCAACAGTCGAGCCTTCTCAGACAACAGCTGCTACAAAAGAAATACTTCCGGATCTGCCTGCAAACAGGTACGATGCAACGGTAACACCAAGGACCGGGAGCAATGCGACAAACCCTCTCGTAGTAAGCACGGGCACATTGGATGGGAAATTCAGCCCATTCTTTGCAACATCAGCATACGATGTTGATGTAGATGGCTTGACGCAGCTTGGCCTGCTTTATTACAACAAGGACGGTGCACCGTCTGCAGGTATCGATGATCCTTGTTACGCATATGATTATTCTCAGGAAGTCAGTGCAGACAATTCCACTTCGACATATACCTTCATACTAAAAAACGGACTTGTATTCAGCGATGGCAAGCCTATTACAGCCAAGGACGTACTTTTCTCGATCTATGTTCTCTGCGATCCTCTGTATGATGGTTCGAGTACTTACTATACCATGAACATACAGGGTATGAAGGAATATCGCCTGCAGACGAGCGCCGACACACTTGAAATGGTCGATAAGATAATCGAAGCCGGCATCACAAAAGGTGATAACGATGAAATGGTTATAAATACTGCCAGCGGAGTTACGAGTGAACAGCAGGAAAAATTCTGGAGCTACCTCGACAAAGGAGGAGAAAAATTCGCACAAGAAATAATCAATTTTGTAAACACTAACTATACAAGCTATATCCCGGACTATCTGCCACCTTATACAGCAGAACAGGTGGCTGGCGATACAGATCTGCAGGCTGCACTGGGAATGGCTATGTGGGGCTTTGGCGAAGCAGACGGGGAAGGTAAGTTTACTGATAAGAGCGGAAATTCATACGATCTGTCAACGGATACAGTAGATGCAAAGATCTATTGGGCAAACATATTGGGTGCTTATGGTTATGATTTGTCCGATGCAGGCATCAATTATGAAAAGGCCGGCGATTTGACCATACAGGATTATGTCCGACAGGAGTATATATCCTCCGAAGGAAAGGTCGCAGGCGGCGTTAAGTCTATCAGCGGCATTACATCAGGAAAGATGATATGTGACGACGGTGTTGAAAGAGAGTATATCACAGTCGTTATTGATGGTGTCGATCCGACTGCGATATTTAAACTGGGCATAAATGTAGCTCCGATGCATTATTATACTGATGGTTATTCCGGTGAACTCAATGAAAACGGAGTTGCCCTAGAAACGAGAGAATTCATTGATTTCCTCAAGACCAAGAACTCGAGGCCACTTGGTGCAGGTCCATATGTTTTCCAGGAATATAAGGACAATGTAGTTACCTATACGGCTAATGACAGCTTTTTATTGGGCTCTCCGAAAATAAAGACCTTCCGTTTTCAGGAGATCAATCTTGGAGCTGAGCTTGATGCTGTATTGACTGATACGGTTCACTATTCCGATCCATCCGCTTCGATGACTATCATAAATGATATTACAGGAAAGCAGGGCGATTATGCAAAGCTGGACTACATATTGGTTGACAATGACGGATATGGCTACATAGGCATCCAGGGTCAGGCAATTCCCGAATTTGATGTAAGAGAAGCTCTGGCTCATGCCTTTAATGTGCAGCTTACTGTAGATAATTATTACGGTGAGTTGGCAAGCGTCAACTACCGCACGATGACAAAGATACTCTGGGCATACCCTGATAATCCGGAGAATATGTTCCCTTATGACGGGACAGGTGAGACATCCAAGGCTCTGTTCCTCAAAGCTGGATATATTTATGACGAAGCAAAGAATGTAATGCAGTATCCTAAAGGCCATGCAAAAGAGGGAACGCAGGTCACGTATAAATTCACACTCCCGGCGGATGTCGCAGATCATCCAGCTGGATCCATATTTGTAGATGCAAAGGAAGTACTGGGCAAGATCGGTGTCAAGGTCGATATCGAAAATGACCAAAACCTTTTGAACAAGCTGAGTACGGCATATGATTCAGGATTGCAGGTATGGGCTGCGGCATGGGGCAGCGGCGGTGTGGACCCGGATATGTTCCAGATCTGGTACTCGGATCCCGCTGAAAATCAGGGTACATCAGCTGCACGAAGCGGTCTCTACTACTTATTCCAAAATGGTTCAGAGGAAGAAAAGACTATGCTCACTGAGCTGAACCAGTTAATTAAGGCGGGTCGTTCAACTCTAGATACCGAAGAGCGCAAGGCTATCTATAAAAGAGCATTGGAGCTTTCAACCGGGCTTGCTGTTGAGGTCCCGACATATCAGAGAAAGAATATGTACGTATATAATTCCAATGTAGTAAAATCTTCGTCTCTTTTCACTGGTAATGATGTAACACCATTCCAGAGCCCGATATCGTTTTTATGGAATGTCGAACTAAACTGATACTGACCGGATAAACAGGCGGTTTTTGCCTGGTACAAGGCTTGGACGGCTGTTCAAGCCTTGTACTGTATATCAGCTGGAGTGTATATTACTTGAAACAGAGGATTATTATGTGGAGATATATAATTAAAAGGTTGCTCTTTGCGATACTGATCCTGGTTGGAGTTTCTGCATTGATATATCTGCTTGCTATGCTGATGCCGGCAGACTATATCGACAATCAGACATCAGCCGCTCTTGCCAATGGATCAATGACTATTGAGGATGTTATCCGCTTAAAGGAGCTTTACGGGCTTGCTGACAAAAGCTTCGGCGGTATTATAAAGAGCTACGGTTCCTGGCTCGGCAGCACTTTGTCGGGAGATCTGGGATTTTCCTTCCTTTATGGCAAGCCTGTTACGGAAGTTATTGGGGACTTTGTATGGGTGTCGTTCATAATTGCTTTTATTTCTTATTTGCTGCAGATAATCATAGGCATTCCAATGGGGATCAAGGCAGCTGTGAGACAATACGGAGCTTATGACTATACGGTGTCGGTTTTTGCCATGATGGGTACTGCGCTGCCGTCTTTCTTTCTTGCGGCACTGCTTATGAATGCATTTGCCATAAAGCTTGGTATAATGCCTCTGCAGGGTCTTACAAGCGCAACCATAGTTTTTGCGAAGGATGCTCATCTTGAAGTGTTTCTGGACAAGGCATGGCACCTCATTCTTCCAATCACCGGACTGACTGTTCTTGGTGTCGGAGGTACAATGAAATTTACCCGAACAAATATGCTGGAGGTTATGAATTCGGATTATATCAGAACTGCAAGGGCAAAGGGTTTATCAGAAACAGCCGTTGTGTATAAGCATGCTTTCAGAAATACAATGATCCCGCTTATCACTTCTCTTTCAGGTATGCTTCCAAGCCTATTCGGAGGCGCAATGATCACCGAGTCTGTTTATGCGCTGCCAGGCATTGGTTATGCAGCTCTCAGAGCCACCGGTCAAGGTGATATTCCATTTATCATGGGCTACAATATGTTTCTGGCGATACTAACTGTTTCTGGCATGCTCATATCGGATCTGATGTATATGGTCGTAGATCCGCGAGTTAAGCTTTCGTAGAGGTGGTGAACTGAGGCGTGCAGAATAGTATTATGGAAAAAGAACAGACCGGTATTAACAATAGTATGGAAACACCTCCGGAACAGAACTTCAGAGTTATTTCTCCGGGCCGTATGGTAGCTAAGCGTTTTTTTAAGAGCAAGCTTTCTATTGCAGGTCTGGTTATGGTCATTTTTGTTTTTCTGTTTTCTTTTGTTGGTCCCCTAATAATAGACAATACGTGGGGTTACCAGGAGATGCAGGTATTCAAGATCAAACGCATTTCTGACATGGTATCGACTGCTGATTTTAAAGCGGCCGACGGCAGGACATATACATATTACGATAAATCTCAGACCGTTGTTGTTTTCAAAGCGCCATTGTCTTCGGCACACTGGCTGGGTACAGATACATCAGGATTTGATATATTTACCCGCCTTATGTATGGGGGGCGGATATCACTTATTATTTCTTTTATAGTAATTATACTTGAAACGGTAATAGGCATTATCCTTGGCGGTTTGGCCGGCTATTTCGGCAGGCGGGTGGATCAGCTTATCATGAGGATCGTTGATATGTTTGCCTGTCTTCCGGGCCTGCCTATTCTTCTGGTGCTTTCTGCTGCAATAAGCTCGATCGAATCAATACCTGCGGAGCACAGGATTTATTATATGATGGCTTTTCTGACATTGATGGGCTGGACAGGTGTCGCAAGGATCGTAAGAGGTCAAATACTGATGCTCAGAGAGCAGGAATATATGATGGCGGCCGAGACCACAGGCATCAGACCAATACACAAGATATTCAGACATCTTGTGCCCAATACAATGCCGCAGTTGATAGTCAATGCTACGCTGGGGCTTGGAAGCGTAATTATATATGAATCCACACTTTCATACCTTGGGCTGGGTGTCCCGTTTCCCAGAGCAGCCTGGGGTTCCATGATAGCGCTGGCTGATCCGTCAAAAGGCCAGGAGATACTTGCAAGTTATCCTAATATGTGGGTGCCTGCAGGCATGCTGATCGTGATAACGGTGCTGGGCTTCAGCTTTATCGGAGATGGCCTGCGTGATGCATTTGATCCAAGAATGAAGAGGTAGGAAATAATGGGCATAATGAATTTTTTGAAACGAAAAAAAATACAAGGTGTCGACGATACACAATACTTGACCCTTCATGAGGAAATCCGTATAAGCAGAGAAAATAACAGGATCATACGGCAATTTGAAAAAACCAGGGCTAGAAAGCATGTCGATGAATCGGAATACTTAGCACAGATGAAGGAGGCGTCAAGTGTTGTCGAGTTCGATGAACTGCATACTTACTTTTTCACTGAGGTCGGTACGGTAAAGGCTGTCAACGGCGTGTCGTTCGATATACCGCAGGGAAAGGTGGTTGGCGTCGTCGGTGAATCCGGATGCGGCAAGTCGGTCACCAGCCTTTCACTGATGCAGCTCGTGCAGGCTCCGCAGGGGCAGATAGTCAGCGGAAGCATACGTTATAGGGCAAGTAATGGTAAGTGTTACGATATAACAAGGATGCCAAAAAACGAGATGCTGAAAATCCGGGGGAAGGATATAGCGATGATATTTCAGGAGCCGATGACAAGCCTGAATCCGGTTTTCAAGATCGGTGAGCAAATGGACGAGGTCGTGCTGCTGCATGAGAAAGGCGCTACGGCGGAAACTGCCAGGGTCAGATCCATAGAGATGCTCAACCTGGTGGGAATAGCCATGGCAGACAAGGTGTATTCAAGCTACCCCCACGAGCTCTCCGGCGGCATGCGGCAGCGAGTGATGATCGCTATGGCCCTTTCCTGCAATCCGAGGCTGATCATTGCCGATGAGCCTACTACTGCATTGGATGTAACGATACAGGCACAGATTCTGGACCTGCTGAGAAGTGTAAAGAACAGGATAAACGGCAGTATTATGCTGATTACTCATGACCTTGGCGTTATAGCTGAGATGGCGGACTATGTAGTAGTCATGTATGCGGGCAGGATTATAGAAAAGGGCACTGTCAGAGAAATATTCCATGATCCCAAACACCCTTATACTATAGGCCTCATGAAATCCAAACCTGGAAAGACTGTCGAGGGAGAACGTTTATACAGCATAAGAGGGCAGGTGCCTAATCCGATAAACATGCCTGATTACTGCTACTTTTTTAATAGATGCGATCGTTCTATGGAGATATGCTCAAAGGGATACCCAAAGATGCTGCAGTTTTCGCCCACACACTTTACGTCTTGTTACCTGTTCGATGAGAGTGACTTGTAAGCTGTCACAGCAGCAAGCAGTTTGAAGTTTGCATATTCATGTGATCATAAATCCGGTGATATGGACAAAACCGGGTTTATGTTACAGTGAATCCAAAGGAGACCAACTATGGCTGTTATGGATATAGAAAAAAAGGATATGAACGATAATATACTTGTCGTTAAGCACCTGAAAAAGTATTATCCCATATCAAAGTTCACGCTCGGGAAAAACAAGGTGTTTGTCAAAGCTGTTGACGATGTTTCCTTCAACATCAGGAGAGGAACGACGATGGGGCTTGTGGGTGAATCGGGCTGCGGCAAGACTACCATTGGGCGTACGATATTGAGGCTTCATGAAGTAACTGCAGGTCAGGTGTTTTTTTACGGTATGGATCTTGCAAAGATACCCACAGGAAAATTAAGAAAACTTCGGCCTCAGATGCAGATGATCTTTCAGGATCCTTACTCCAGTCTTTCACCGCGTCTTCCGATAGGAGAAATAATCGGCGAAGCTGTCAAGGAGCATAAAATTGTACCAAAATACCAATACAGGCAATATATTCTTAAGGTGATGAAGGACTGCGGGCTTCAGCCTCAATACTTCTATCGTTATCCTCATGAATTTTCCGGTGGTCAGAGACAAAGGATAAGCATAGCCAGAGCAGTCGCACTCAACCCCAGGTTTATTATATGCGATGAACCACTGAGTGCTCTTGATGTTTCTATTCAGTCACAGATAATCAATCTTATGAAAGAACTGCAGGAACAGTTTGGATACACATACTTGTTCATATCCCATGATCTCTCCGTTGTAGAGCATATTTCTGACACTATTGGTGTGATGTATCTCGGGAGCATGGTGGAGACAGGAGATAAAAAGCTTGTATTTTCAAAACCGCTGCACCCATATACGAAGGCGCTTCTGTCTGCGGTACCTGTCTCTGATCCGGATATCAGAATGAACCGGATCATTTTAACAGGGGATATTCCAAGCCCTGTAAATCCTCCTTCCGGCTGCAAATTCCGCACAAGATGCCAAAGCTGCATGAAGATCTGCTCTGAGAGAGTACCGGTGTTAAAAGAATATGAAAAAGGGCATATGGTGGCATGTCATCTATATGAGCAGGATTGATTTAAGTCAAAGGGGCTTGTGAGCCGGTTTGAGGTGCTGAGGGATGACCACTGCAAGAGGAAGATTATTGTCATGACAGGAGGACGGTCATGAAAGGAGATAAAATTCGTAAGGAAGATTTTTCCGATGATGGCAGGGTTATAGCAGATATGAGAATTGATGGGATGCCTGGCTCGTTTTTCAGACGGAAGTCTCAGGCAGCACAGGTTTCAAAAGACAGTGCAAGAGAAGAGGCCAGGATCCCAAAGGATGAGCGCAGAGCGATAATATGCGGCATTGCCGTTTCATATATATTGTTCGGTGCAGTTTTCTTTGGACTAATTGCTTTACTTATTCTGTTTTGCACAAAGGTCTGGTTTACATGAAGATCATCGTCAGGCAATTAACACCGGTTTTCCATGCTGCTAACAAACAGCAGGCAGAAGGTGCGTTTGAAAAGCAGAGTCGATAAGGAGGAATATATAAGCAATGCAAAAAATAAGGAGTATACATCGCATCATAATAGCAGGCATTTTACTCATAGCAGTCCAGCTGACAGCTGCATGTTCGCGTATGGGTAACGCTATTGACCCGGGCGATTGGGGCTATGACTGTATTGTTATATATGATGCTCTTGGAGGAACTATAAATTCACGTGAGATTCGTGAAACGTACTATATGAAAAATTCGTATTTGTTTGAACCTTCGGGAACTACCAACCTGCTTATTCAACCAGTTAAGGACGGGTATATTCTGGCTGGGTGGTACACTTCAAAGATAGATATCATTAATAATGAGGGCAGATTGATCGGTCATTCCTTCAAGGCTGAGGACAGATGGGATTTTGATGAGGACAGGATACAGGAGGATATGACAGTCTACGCCAGATGGATACCCCAGGGTAAGGTCGATTATGTCGATGCTGATACAGGTGATACTATGTTTGCAAAAAATATTACTGGTGACTCACCCGTTCAAAAGCTGTCAAGCGCTGCCGAGAGTCTTGTAGCCAAAGACGGTTTTACTCTATATGGCTACTATTCTGACAAGGAATGTACCGTGCCATATGTTTTCTCTGACTATATCTATACTGAACTGATTCCTTCCGATGAAGCAATATTTGCACAGCTATACGAAGAATTTCCTGAATATATTAGTAAAATGAATTATGTGGAGCCGTCGGAAAATGAAGAAGAAAGCCGGGAGGAAGACACCTCGGATTCATATATCAATAAAATCGGCTATGAAATCGTGACAGATGATGAAACAGTCAGACGGCAGATCCGCTCACGTAAGGATGAAATAATAGAGAATTCCATTACAGATTACGAAAAGAATTCATCGAAAAAGACTGTTTATTTAAAATATATCGAGGGGAAATACATTCGGGCAGATCATGCAGATGATTTTAGAAGTTCCGGTAAATACGGTTTTACAGGGCTTGATCTGTCGGGCAATCTTTCAGATGGCTATATACTCTTAAACGATATCGACTTTGATGGTGTTTCAGTGGAAATGACCGAAAGCTTCAGCGGAAAGATCTATGGCAATGGATATAGAATAAAGAATATCGAGATGAATATTTCAAGCAGAAAGCTTGATAAGGACACCAGTAAAGAGGCAGGCGTATTCAGAAATCTTGAAGACGCCTATATGGAAAACGTTGTTTTTGAAAATCTTTCTATCAACTTAGAAGTAAAACCGGGTATTCCGGTAACGGCAGGCGCTCTTGCCGTAAATGCAAATAATACAACGCTGAAAGATGTACTTTTTGATACCTTGCGGATAAGTACCGGCAGAGGTGATGACGGCACTGCTAAATACATAATATATGACCTTTTTGCAGGTGGAGAGGGTAACGAGTTGAATAATGTTACCGGTATAAATGTTGAAATATCAGCCTCTGAGTTTGCTCATGTGAATTCACTATTCCCGCCGGAGGAACAGGAAACCACTGAGTTTGTTGACTGAATGTCCGATTGTTTTTTGTCAGGATAATTACGCAGCTGTTACATTTAGATTACGAATATAAATCACCTCAGAAAATTCTCCCTTGGCAGCGAATGTATATTACATAAAAATCAATGGAGGGAGAACAAACGATGAAAAACAGATTCAAAAGAGTAATTTCGATTTTTGTTTGTCTGGTGTTGCTGCTTACAATATCAGCTCCGGCTTTTGCCAAAAACATTAATGGGCATCTCAATTCCAAAGGCTTCAAAGATGTAAAAAAAGGACATTGGGCATATGACGATATAATGTGGATGTTTAGCAATAAGATCATCGAAGGTGTCGGAAACGATTACTTTAAACCCAATGGAACAGTAACAAGAGCAGAGTTTGCAAAAATGATGGTAAATACTCTCGACATCGAGAAGTATTCACCCGCAACTCCATCATTTCTGGATGTTAACAAAAAGGCATGGGAATATCCGTATGTAGAGGGAGCAAAGGCGTATCTCACAGGTTTCAGAACCTCAAGCGGCCACTACTATAAGCCCAAGCAGTCGGCAGTCAGAGAGGATATGGCAGTCGCTCTGGTAAATGCGCTGGGTTATCAGAATGAATCCGTCGATGAAAGCATTCTCAGTGTGTTTGCAGATGCCGGTCAGATTTCACCGAATCTCAGGAAACACGTTGCATTATCAGTCAAGTATGGCCTTATTCAGGGATATACGGAAAACGGCAGAACTATTTTCAATCCAAAGGGCAATCTGACCCGTGCACAGTCAGCGACGCTGCTGCGCAAAGCATTTCGCCAAAATGAGGAAAAGGTGACTTATGATGAGGATAAGGTCACATACGATGATGATGACGATGACGATGAAAATGACAATGATACATATGTAAAGCCGGTCATTACACTTTCCAAGGAAAATGACACTCATGTATTGAGATGGAGCAAAATCACCTCAGACAAATTTAAGGAATACAGGGTCGTTATCTCAAAGGATGACAGTACACCTGAATATCCTGAAAACGGTTATCTTTATAGCTTTACTGACAGCAACAGAACGTATGCTGTCATAAATAATACAGACAGCTACAATAACGGCGACTTCGGCAACTATCTCACTAACGGTCAGAATTACTATATTAGTGTGACTGCAGTATACACGGACAGAAGTGTTGAAGGAAACACCATCCGCTTCAAATATGAAGGAGCGAAAAACCCTGAATTGTTCGTAATGCCGGTTGTCAATGCATCAGTAGAAAACGGCAGGCTGGTTCTCAGATGGAACAAGATCGATTCCTCTGAGTTCACAGGCTATAGAGTGTTGGCCTCCAAAAGCGATTCAACTCCTTCGTACCCGGAAAACGGATATTTGTATTCGATAGATGACCCTAACAGGAATTATGCAGTTATTGACAACGCTGATGCTTACACAAACGGTGATTTCGGCAGTTACTTTATTAAAGGCGAGCAGTACTATTTCAGCGTAACCGCGGTCTATAAGGACAGAACTGTATCAGGCACTACTATAAGATGCCAGTACAATGGAGATGATAGTCCGGAGATGTTTCCTGCACCTGAGGTAAGTGCGGTTTATGAGGACAGTAAATTGGTGGTCAAATGGAATAAGGTCGATTCACAGCTTTTGGATGAATATCGTGTAGTGATATCAAAGAATAGTCAGACGCCTGTGTATCCGGCAAATGGATATTACGATAAGGCATTTGATGCTGACACAACTTCAGTAGCTATCGATACATCAAAGACATATAATAATGGTGATTTCACAAAGTTGACATATGGAACTGAGTATTATATAAGTGTTACAGCGGTATATGACAATAAATGCGTTGCAGGAAATGCTGTTAAGCTACTCTACCTGATAAATGAATGATGGCTGAGAAGCAATAGCGGAGCACTACAAAAAGGGACGTGTAACGTCCCTTTTTTGTGTGGTATAATGAGACGGGACTGCGATAGATAAGGTATGTCCATTGAGTGATTTTATACATTTAGGGGGTCATATTAGTGAATATAGATGTTATAGGAGTACCCGTAGATCTCGGCTCCAATAGAAGAGGTGTTGATATGGGGCCTAGCGTGATCCGATATACAGGACTTATTGAATCCATCAGAAAGCTAGGTTTCAAGTGCTGCGACCTTGGGAATATACATGTTCCTGTTCCGGAAGACCGGTGCTGCACCGGCGAGCTGGCACTAAAACCGGTAAAGCTGAGATTCTTAAATGAGATAACTTCAGTCAATGAAGTTCTTTACAATATGGTAGGGACAAGTCTGCACAAAGGTAATATGCCTCTTGTTATCGGAGGAGATCACAGTATTGCGGCAGGGTCTCTTCTCGGCGTCCAGAGCTGCCTGAAAAATATCGGTGTTATCTGGATAGATGCCCATGGCGATTTCAATACAGAGCATACAACTATGTCCGGCAACCTGCATGGTATGTCGCTGGCTGCGGCAACAGGCACAGGCATATTTGAAATGACAAAGTTCAAGCAGCCAGATGTCAATTATATAGATCCGAGCAAGGTGGTCATTATCGGAGCCAGGGATCTTGATCCGGAGGAGGCTGTACTGCTGAGAAAATCCAGAGTCACTGTTTTCACGATGGAAGATGTTGATATGTACGGATTGAGGACTATAATGCAAAAAGCGATCGAGATAGTTGAAGATGGCACAGAAGGATTTCATCTAAGCTTTGATCTTGATGCGGTAACACCTTCGGATGCGCCGGGGGTAGGGACACCGGTCAAGCGCGGGCTCACTTACAGAGAAGCTCACCTTGCTGTAGAAATGCTCTCGACCAGAAAGAAACTGCGTTCTCTTGAGCTTGTAGAGCTGAATCCGATCCTTGATAATGCCAACGTAACAGGTGAACTGGCAGTCTCACTGATATGTTCCGTACTGGGTAAGCGAATAATAAAGGGTAACGGGACGAATCTTGACAGACACCTGTAATTACAGATTAAAATATCGGAGCCGGATCGGTGAGATTAGGATGCTTCCTTTCTAAAGAAATCTGATGAAAGGACTTGACACTTGTTATTATAAAAATAAAATGGTAGTATGTCTTTCTTAGGTATAAATTAAATATTGTGGTGGGATGAGGTAAACTATGGGGGGATTGTTCGGCGTAGCATCAAAAAATGATTGTGTAATGGATCTGTACTTTGGAACGGATTATCATTCACATCTTGGCACAAGCAGAGGCGGTATGGCTGTATATTCAGGAAACGGGTTTTCCAGGTACATCCATAATATTGAAAATGTCCAGTTCAGGGCAAAATTTGAAAACGATCTTGCAGAAATGTCAGGGAATATGGGGATCGGCTGCATCAGTGATACGGAAGCACAGCCACTGACGGTATGTTCTCATCATGGACACTATGCACTGACGACTGTTGGTCGTATAAACAATATCGACGAGCTGGTCAAAAAAGCTTTCGAAAGGAATTATATACATTTTCTTGAGATGAGTCGCGGAGAGATAAATCCAACAGAGATGGTCGCAGCTCTTATCGACCAGGAAGATAATATAAAGGACGGAATACTGCGGGCACAAGAAGCTATAAAGGGTTCCTGTACTATGCTCGTTCTGAACCAGGACGGTATTTATGCGTCAAGGGATCGTATGGGCAGAACGCCTCTGTTGATAGGAGAGAAAGATGGAGCTCGTTGTGTCTCGTTTGAATCCAGCGCATTGCCGAACCTGGGATATGAACTGAAATATGAGCTGGGACCCGGTGAAATTGTTTTACTGACACCTGATGGTATAGAACCTGTATCTCCGCAAAGGCAGGAAATGAAAATATGTGCGTTTCTTTGGGTTTACTATGGTTATCCGGCATCCTCTTATGAAGGGAAAAATGTTGAAACCATGCGTTATAGGAGCGGGCAGGCTCTTGCCAGGAATGACGATGCTGCGATAGATGTTGTAGCTGGTGTACCGGACTCAGGAGTTGCGCATGCGCTGGGGTATTCCAACGAGTCAGGCCGGCCATTTGTCAGGCCATTTGTAAAATATACGCCGACATGGTCAAGAAGCTTTATACCTCAGGACCAGAGCATCAGAAGCCTTGTTGCCAAAATGAAGCTTATACCGATACCTGAACTGATCAGAAATAAGCGCCTGCTTTTCTGTGATGATTCTATAGTACGCGGGACTCAGATGGGCGAAACAGTAGAACTGCTGTACAATTTCCATGCAAAGGAAGTCCACATAAGGCCTGCATGTCCGCCATTGCTTTTTGGATGTAAATATCTCAATTTCTCCAGGTCGCGTTCAGAGCTTGATTTGATCACACGTCGTACGATCATAGAACTTGAGGGATCCGAACCAAACAGTCTGGATGAATACTGCAATCACAGTTCAGAAAAATACGGCTGCATGGTAGAATGCATAAGGAAAAAGCTTAAATTCACCAGCCTTAAATACCAGAGGCTTGATGATATGATAGATGCCATAGACCTACCGGCCAGTAAAGTATGTACATACTGCTGGAATGGAAAAGAGTAAGGCCATCTGCTGATAAGTGCATCAGTCCACATCAGGCACAAGCTTGCCGGGATGCACTTCCAGCCTCTCGGGGTTCTGTATCAATGTCTTGTATAATTTGAATGCCGACGCATAATAATGACCGTCCACGATCCTTTCGTCGGTAACTATCTTCATAGATATGAACCTCTTGCTTTGTATGTTATTGTTGGCATCGATGACCTTTTCACTTCTTTTCATTCCAAAGGCAACGAAAAATGAAGTGGTTCCAAAATCATACAAATGATGGTAAACGGGGGAGATCCCCAGTGACCCAAGATCAGTAATAAAGAAGCTGGTGTGGAACGGACTGGCTCTGTGTATTGCTTTTGGCATCAATCCGATATAATCGAGAAATCTGATTATAAATACCAAAAACTTTACGAGAAGGCCCGGACACAGCATAAACAGATGTGCTAGCTTGTCTGCTTCGTTGCTCGAATCCAAAACCTTGTTTTCATCTATATGCTTATTGATTTTCTCCGCTATCTCAGACAGTGTATCTGTTGGTTCAAATTTGAACTTGACCGTAGTTTCGGGGCTGTCGACCTTGAGCTCCTTTTTGATCGCCAGTGAAACAAGAATTTCATTTCTGGTGTATATGTTCTGACCTGCGATAAATCTATTGAGGGCTGGTCTTAATGCAATGGTTCTGACCATAGCTGCAATAAAAACGTGAAGCATGTTTATTTTTGCACCGGAGGCTCTTTTTCTTTTTCGCAAATATGCTTCTGCATGGCTGATTTCAATTTTCTCTTCAAAATAGTTTTGTGAGTCGACACGATATCTCATAATAAACGGGATTATCTTATAGAATGCATCCAGTGATCTGATGCGCCTTCCATCGTACCTGTCACCAAAACGTCTTTTGCTTTCTGCCATCAGTTGCATCCTCCTGTAATAGTAGAAGTATGTAGATTAATGCTGCATAATAACGATACGTTGTACCAGTCTTAGTTTATCACCGGTCATGGTTAATTGCAACGTATAATAAAACATCGTTGCTAAGGGAAGTTATTGGATGCATATATTCCATCGTTATTTTCAACAGGATGAGCATATGTAATATTGATCATGAGTATATATAAGTACTTGCACTACTTATCATAACAAGTTAAAATGTGATTATTACAGATATAGATCAAAAAAGCAAATATATTATCGATCAGTGGCGACTTATTGACTGGGCTGAACGGATTTGTTATTATTAAACTAACTTGTTATAACATTATATTATGCAGATGAAATTCTATGTCTGCCTAAAACAAGTTTCTATTAACTACATCATATACCTTGAAGGGTGGTAACAACATGATATTGACTGCAAAAGATATTGCACAGATGTACGACTTAAGCTGCGTGAGAACAGACAGTGATGAAGGAGACATCAAAGCACTTGCGGAATGTGCCAAACGTTATGACTGTGGACATGTATCTGTCATGCAGTGTTTTATTCCCGATGTAAAAAGCTTGCTTGGCGACAGACAGGACATCAAAGTGGTCGGAAATGTAAGTTTCCCTTCCGGATCCGATTCAACGAGCCTGAAGGTTTACCAGGCTGATGAGATGCTGGCAGCAGGCTGCGATGAAATAGATATGGTCATTAATGTAGGTAAGCTTCGCTCAGGACGTTTTGATGAAGTCGAGGAGGATGTCAGAGCTGTTGTGGCGACTGTAAAGGGTATACCTCTCAAGGTTATTATTGAGGTATCCTGCCTTTCTTTAGTGGAAGTTGAAAAAGCATGTGAGATATGTATAAGCTCCGGGGCAACGTTCGTAAAAACCGGTACGGGCTGGATGCCTAAAGGAACGACAATAGAGGATGTAAAGCTCATTAAATCCATCGTCAAAGACAGGATCAAAATAAAAGCATCAGGAGGGATCAGATCCCTTGAGACACTGGTGGAAATGTACAAGCTGGGTGTTTCCAGATTTGGTGTAAATCTGCGAAGCGGCAAAGCGATCCTTGACGAATGTATTGCAATGGGCGGCAAGGTCACAATATAGGCAGATAATCTATCGCAAACATATTTCTGTTAATAAGATGCAATAAAAAGTGATTTCATATTTGACTAAATGAGGTGACGGGATGGGTAACAGGATGATTTCATATGATCTGGGCACAGGCGGCAACAAAGCCTCGCTTTATGATCTGGATGGCAATTGTCTGGCCTCGGTATTCGTACCGTATGACACTGAATACCCGCAGGCAGGCATGCATGAGCAGCGGCCTGAGCACTGGTGGAATGCAGTGGTGGACAGTACGAAAAAATTGCTTGAGACGACAGGTGAAGACGGCAGCACCATTGAATGCCTTGCTATATCCGGTCATAGCCTGGGAGCTGTACCGGTCGATAAAGACGGCAGACTGCTGAGAGAGACTACTCCTATCTGGTCAGATGCCAGAGCACAGAAGCAAGCTGCTAAGTTTTTTTCACATGTGGATCAGGACCGGTGGTACATGACTACAGGTAATGGATTCCCGGCAGCACTGTACACTATTTTTAAAATAATGTGGTACAGAGACAATGAGCCATCGACATATGAGAATTCATACAAGATTATTGGCACAAAGGATTATATTAATTATAAACTGACCGGTATAATCAAAACCGACTATTCTTATGCGTCGGGCTCAGGTGTGTATGACCTGAAAAATAACTGTTATCATGATGAATTCATAAGAGCAAGCGGCATTGCGGCAGATAAGCTGCCTGATATCGTACCATCCACAGCTGTCCTTGGAGTAATCACTCAAAAAGCGGCTGAGGCGACTGGACTTGGTCGCAATGTCAGAGTTGTCTGCGGCGGTGTAGATAATTCATGCATGGCATTGGGCGCAAAAAACATAGAAGAGGGAAGGGTGTATACCTCTCTTGGATCTTCTGCATGGATAGCCGTTTCGTCCGCAGAGCCGGTGCTTGATTTGAAGGCGAAGCCATATGTTTTCACTCATGTAATACCCGGAATGTACACCTCGGCTGTCAGTATCTTTTCCGCAGGCACCTCATTTACATGGCTGAGGGACAATATATGCGCCGATTTCAAAGAACAGGAGGCAATCAACGGAAAGAATGCCTACAGGAGTATGGACGAACTTGCAGAAAAGTCTCCGGCAGGAGCAAACAGGCTCATATTCAATCCGAGTCTTGCGGGGGGAACATCACAGGATGCCAGCGTAAATCTGAGAGGCGCCTTTATGGGACTGGATCTCAAGCATGACCGCGGTGACCTGATACGAGCCTGTATGGAGGGTATAGCAATGAACCTGAGGCTGCGGCTGGATGTGCTAAAAAAATACTGCAGTCTGAACAACGAAATGCTGCTTGTCGGAGGCGGCAGCAAGAGCCCGCTTTACAGAAGGATTTTTGCAGATGTCTATGGTATGGATATAGTTAAGACAAATATTGATCAGGATGCGGCAGCCCTTGGCGCTGTTGCTCTGGCCGCTGTAGGCTGCGGAATATGGAAGGATTTTGGAAGGATCGATAAAATACACAGTACAGTTGAGGTCATGAAGCCTGACGCAGCCAACAACAACGTCTATGAAAAATTGCTCAATGCTTTTGAGTTTGCATCCGAAAAACAGTCTGAAATATCAGACAGACTTTTTGGATTGGATATTCAATGAGTACAGAAATGTTTGTTTGTCGGCTTCTTTTTCATTATCCTGTACTTAACGGTAGAAATATTATATAATAATTTGATGAAAATAGTGGAAAATTTGGTATAAGGGGTGAATAGCTTGCTGGATAAATCTCATCCGATCCCTCTGTATTATCAGGTTAAGGAAAGCCTGCTGGAGAAAATTAGAAACAAGCAGTTCAATGTGGGTGATCTGATACCGTCGGAGTCCGAATTGCAAGAAAGATACAAGGTGAGCCGCATAACTATACGACGGGCGATCCAGGAACTGGTGCAGGAAGGACATCTATACACACAGCAAGGAAAAGGAACGTTCGTGAGCAGACCCAAGGCGAGTCAGGAGCTCAATCTCATTTCAAGCTGGGCGGAAACAATGGTAGCACTGGGTATGCATCCACAGACAAAGGTGATAAATTATTCTGAGGAGCCAGCTCCAATAAATATTGCGAGGTTGTTGAATATACCAATAGGTGACAGGGTGTATAAGCTTGAAAGACTTCGTTATGCCGATAATGAGCCGACATGTATAATGACGAATTATTTGGCCCCAGCCATAGTGCCGGGCTTTCTGGAAAAAGGTCTGAAGGGCGAGTCGCTTTATGAGACGCTAGAAAAGCACTACAATATAGTTCTGAGCAGAGCTGAGGAGACGGTGGAAGCAAAGGCTGCCAAAGCTTCGGAAGCGACTCTGCTGAATATTAAAAGAGGCTTTCCGTTGCTGTATGCAACACGAGTAACGTATGATATTACTGAACGTCCTGTGGAGGTCGTCATATCAATTTCAAGGGCAGACCGCTATTCATATAAAATAAAGCTCACCGGAAGGAACAAGGCTATTTGACAGCAGGTGAGGCTGATGCCCCGAATAATACAGCACGAAACAGTTAAGCTATGATCCGAGATGTTAATTGCATAAAGCTCAACCGGGAGGCACTTATGAAAATAAAAAAAATAGATCATATAGCTATTAATACTAAAGATATAAAAGTATCAACTGCATTTTACAGAGATATTCTTGGATTCAAACCAATGGATGCCATAGAGAACGGCGACAGCACCATAACTTATTTTATGCTGCCTGATGGTTCAAGGCTCGAGCTTTTCGATTACAAGGGCAGGAACGAGAAGGTTTCAAGGAGTGACAGTGATACAGGCCTCAGACATTTGGCATTTGAAGTAGAAGACGTGGAAGCTCATCAGCGGGAATTGAAGAGTAAGGGGGTCAATATTGTTTTGCCGACCACTGATCTTCGCCATCTTGGAGCTAAGGTGCTGCTTTTTTCTGATCCTGACGGAGCGATTATAGAATTTTGTCAGAAATTGTCGTAATTGGTCTACCAATGGTACAGTCTTGAGGGTATAATGAACTCATTGACTGATATATCACAATGGGGGGACTATGAAAAACTATTTAGAAGGGTTGAAGACAACACTGGCAGATCTGACATCAACAAGGAGCATCCTTTCAAAAATGGTGGCAGCATTTCTGATTCTTATTATCATGCCTGTGGGCACTATCGGATTTATAACAACAAATAAAGCATCAAAGGACCTTTTGGAGCAGATGGAGGACAGCATATCAACAAGTACGGTGCAGACATCCAATTGCTTCGATCTTTTTTTTGATAAGGTTCAAAGCGTATCGATGCAATTGTATTCCAATACGGCAATACAGGATTACAGCCTATACCAAAACTCTGAAACAGATAACTATAATAAGCTGATATTATTTCAGAATGCTGCCGAAGCCATATCTGCAATAAATGCAACATCTGAAGATATAAGTGTCAAGATTCTTTTTGATTCGGGTGATTTTCTCGGTGATATCAAGCAACCGGAAGATATGGAAGCAGTGACTGAAAGTGATTGGTATAAAAAAGCAACCGAGGCGAGTGGCAAACCGATTTGGATGAATTACGGTGATTCTTTAGAGACTGTTATTGACTCCAATAATGCAATATCATTGCTGCGCTCTTACATTCATCCGACAATAGGGCAGATGGTTGGTATCATTATTGCTGATGTCAGAGCGGTTCCTGTAAATAGTATACTGTCAAGTGTTGAGCTGGGCAGTGAGGATAATACATATTTGATTACTCCCGACGGAGAGGTTTTAACATATTTGGACTCATCTGAGGGCGATGATCTGGCAGACAGGCAATTTATCAAAGATGTGAAAGAAAGAAACCAGAACGAAAGATCGGGAATATTTCATTCGACGGATAAAGAGACAGCTTGTCTTGTATCTTATTACAGGTCTGAGAAAACCGGTATGACCGTAGTTACTTCTGTTCCGGAAGCATCAATAAATGAAGGGCCTCGAGCCATTATGAGAACAACCATACTTACGGGTATATTGTTTAGTATACTCGCTGTTATTTTTGGGTTTATATTCTCATACAGGATGACAAAATCGATGAAGGCTATCACCAATGTTATGTATAAGGCTGAAAACGGAGACCTTATGGTATCATTATCAATGAAAAGAAGAGATGAGATCGGTAAGCTTGTGTCCAGCTTCAACAGGATGGTTGCCAATCTGAGGGAGCTTGTAAGGCAGAGCAGGGATGTGGCAGTTCAGGTGGTATCCTCCACTGAATCCATGTCAGTGATATCATCAGATTCATCACGAGTGTCCAGTGACGTTGCAAGTGCAATATCCGAGGTCGCTTCAGGTGCATCAAGCCAGGCTTCGGAGATCGAGAGCAGTGTTGAAAATGTTAAGCAGCTTACCGACAGGATCACAAAAACAGCAGATAAGACAAGAGAAATGCAGGAGGATTCAGAAGCAATGAGGAGACTGTCTGAATCGGGCATCAATGTGATTAATGATCTGAATAACAAAACTGAACAAACGAACAGTATAACATCTGATGTAGTGCTGAAGATAAATGAATTAAATATGTATGTGAAAAATATTGATAAAATAACTATGGTTTTACGAAATATTTCGGAACAGACCAATCTGTTGTCTCTAAATGCAGCAATAGAAGCGGCAAGAGCAGGAGAATCAGGTAAGGGCTTTGCGGTGGTAGCAGATGAGATACGAAAGCTTGCGGAGCAATCCAGCAAACATACAAGAGACATACAGGTACAACTGGACACCATATACAAACAGGCTGAGAGCTCTTCGGAACTTGCAGGAGCAGCCGAGAGCATCATACTTGAGCAAAGCAGCAGGGTGGCACATACAATTGAGCTGTTCACAAAAATAAATGAAACGACGGCAGCAATTACTGACAATATGGTAATAACCGGTGAAATGATAAATGATATGAATACTTTCAAAGAAAAGGTACTCTCCAGCATGGAAAACATTTCAGCCGTATCCGAGCAGGTGTCCGCATCTGCGCAGGAGGTATCCGCCTCTACCGAAGAGCAGCTTGCAGCGATAGAAGAGCTTGATAATATGTCCGGTCAGATCAAGGAGTTGGCCGATGATCTGATAATGCGGATGGATAAATTCACAATTTAGGATGACTGGATAAAAGCTAATTAGAAAAGGTGCCCGGCATCGGAAACTCTTGATTTTATGTCCAAGCATTTCTTTGACCCGCGCATAAAAAGGCTGATTATACCAACGACACGTGAGTATCAGATTTATGCCGGATTTATTAATGGTATCTGCAGGATTCCCGATGAGATTATCGCTTTCCGGCTCACTCTCCGCGATAACCTTTGTTTCAGGTTCAGGAACATCTTCACATTGATCAACTCCCTTCACCAACACACATATCACAAGCCACTCCCAAAAGCTACTAAAATCAGCGCAAATAAGATAATTTTAACATTTTTGCGTTAAAATAGATGTATTGAAGTGGCAGATGTGATATAATCACCTAAAGTAAATCAGGCAGAGAGATTTATATCGAGGTGAATACCATGGCGGTAAGCTACAATAAGCTTTGGAAGCTTCTTATCGACAGAAAAATGAAAAAGAAAGACTTGCAGTCTGCGGCAGACATTAGTTCCAGCCTTGTTACGAAGCTTGGGCGCGATGAACCCGTGACAACGACAGTTCTCATGCGAATATGCAACGCGCTGCAATGCGACATCGGCGATATCATGGAAATCATCCCCGACCAACCGAAGGAGGCGCAAAAATGAGCGAGCCAAATAATGAGATTCTAAAAATAACGCCTGCTGTATCGGAAGCGCAGGTTTATGAGAGCATATGCGCAGCGCTTGCCAATGCCCGTACTCGGGCGTTTAACGCTATCAATTCAGCGATGGTTTTAGCCTACTGGGAGCGCGAACGGGAGCTTATTAAGCGCAAGCTGGCGGAGGATGAAGGGAATCTGTAATAAACAAAATTGCGATCAAAAAATGAAGGAATCCATAATTGCATTGATTGCTAATAGGAAGGAATCAAGCTGATGAAAAAGCGTAAAACACTAAAGCGTGAACGTGTTAACCGTGAACTCACGAGCATATTAAAATATCCGCTGACCATTGTGGAGGCGCCCATGGGCTACGGCAAGACCACCGCAGTGCGTGAATTCCTTGCTTTAAAAGGCGTGCCTGTCATATGGACCTCCTTTTTATCCGAAAACGACACGGCGTCATGGTTTTGGGAAAGGCTTGCGGCCGAAATCGGTAAATTTGACGAGGCGGCGGCGAGCAGACTCAAAAGTCTCGGCGTTCCTGCCGACACACCGCAGACGGCAATGGCTATTTCCATCATCAATGAGATGGTTTACAAGCCCAATACCACGCTCGTCATCGACGATTTCCACCTTGCGAGAAGTATGCGGGTGACTGCGCTTTTCAGACGCTTTGTAATGGAAATGCCGGACGATTTTCACATTGTCATCTTGACCCGTGATACGACAAATCTTGACATCACCGAGCTTTCCGCAAAAGGGCTGTGCAATATTGTGGCTCAAAATATGCTTCGGTTTACTGAAAGTGAGATTCGGGACTATTGTGCCCTGATGGGCTTCACGGCCGGCGAGGGCGAGATAAGAAAAATCGGAGATTACACCGGCGGCTGGATTTCATTGATTTATCTGATCATGCTCGGTATGGAACGGGGCGTTCCCGTGGATCAAAACGGCACTATCAACGAGCTGGTGGAGAAGGTACTCTATAACGCTTACGACGAGCGCGTCCAAAGATTTTTGCTGGGTCTTTCCGTGATGGACAGCTTCACGGCGGAACAGGCCATGTTTGTGACGCAAGAAGAAAAATCGGAGGAAAACCTAAAAAAGCTGCGCCGCGAAAACGCATTTATTGCCTTCGACGAGGCGGCGGGGGTCTATAAAATCCACAATGTGCTGCTGGATTTCCTTCGGGGTAAGCAGAAGGATGAAGAAGAACGCGCCGCGCTCTATCGGCGGCTTGGCGAATGGCATCTTGCGCGAAGGGAATATAGAACCGCATACGGTTATCTCTGCCGCGCAGGTGAGACGGAGCGCATCCTTGCGCTGCTGGACAACGCAGATACCATCACCAGCGATTCCGCCACTTTTGAGGGCGCTTTAGACCTGTTCGCCGCATTGCCCCGGGAGATGCTTTTTAAATACCCCCTTGCTTATTTGCAGTACATCGCCATTATTTTGACAAACGGCGATCCCGGCGCTTTTCAAGACGGCGTGCTGCGCTTGAACGAGCTTAAGGAGACTTGCGAGCGGGCGGAAGGCCTCATCCCGCACGGCAGAGACCGCGTTATCGCGGAAGTTTATCTCACCTGGATTTTTGCCGTGTTCAACAACGCGCAGGAAATGGCCGCTTGCCTTAAGGAGGCGCAGCGTCTCCTTGACGGTGATGTTTCTTTCCTGCAAAAGCGGGAAGCCGAATTCACCTTGGGCTCTCCCCATTTGCTTTACACCTGCTACAGGGAGCCGGGCAGCCTCAAAGAGCTCACAGAGCTCATGGCGTCGGATTTCCCGATTTTCGCCGAGGTGGCCGACGGCTGCGGCGCCGGCTGCGATTATGTGGTTCGGGCCGAATACGCGCTGGAAACCGGCGACTGGCAGGCGGCGGAGCTGGAAGCCTTTAAAGCCATTTATAAAGCGCAGACAAAGGAACAGGTTGGTCTTGTGATCTGCGCTCATTTTGTTTTGATCAGGCTGTATCTCTATCAGGGTAAGACCAACGAAGCATTGGAGCTTCTGCGGCAGTTGAGGCAGGATGTGACGCGGGCTGATAACCCCTATTACAACACCGGACTCGAGATCGTGGAAGGATATGTTTACGGCTGTCTCACCCGGCTCGACAGCATCCCCCTGTGGCTGCAAACCGGGGATATGTCCCCCGCACACTTTTTTTACCAGGGCCTGGGCTTCAACTATATCGTCTACGGCAAAGCGCTCCTGCTCTCTAAGAATTACATCAAACTTGAAACGCTCACTGATGAATTTGCGTGCTGTTTCGGCATCTTCCACAACCGGCTCGGCTTTCTGCACAATCAGATTTTCAGGGCGGCGGCGAAATATCCGCTTTACGGCATGGAGGTTGGCTGTGCCGCCCTCCGCGAAGCCTTTGCCATGGCGCGGGAGGATCATATCATCCTGACCTTCGCCGAGTACGCGCCTGCCGTCGTAGACATGGTCAGGCACATCGCCCATACCGATTCGCGGGACGCATACATAAAGGAAGTGCTTGCTGCCTGCGAGCAGTATATGGAGAGCCTGAAGCACGCTGCACAGAGCGCAGTTTCCCTATCGGCGAGAGAGCTTGAAATCCTTGCCCTGGCCGCTGAGGGCTTCAAAAGAGACGAGATCGCCGGAAAGCTTCATGTTACCGCAGGCACCGTGCAGAGCCATCTGCATAATATCTATCTGAAGCTGGAGGCCGGCGGCAGGACGGCAGCCATAAAAAAGGCTCAAAAACTGAAAATTTTATAATTTTCGACAAAAAATATACCGTTTGGTAGATACCGGAATTGAAAATCATCCTCTATACTTTTTAAGTATGGGGGATTTTTTATAACCAAAAACATCCTCCAAACCGTAAGGAGGCTTCATTTGATGAGCAGAATACTCAAGGTCACGCCCAATGACGACTATACCCTGCTGGTGGAATTCGAGCACGGAAACAAAATCATCTTCAACATGCAGGATATGATCAAAACCATACCTTACAGCAGCCTTGCAGATTTAAGCCGCTTCAAGAATATCACGCTGGAGGAAAAGGCCATAAGCTGGCCCGAGCCGGTCCCGGACGAGAAAAGCATCATACCCCTGCGTGTGACGGTGGACAACATGCTGTTTACCATACGCGGCTGATAGGAAATGAAAATAGTGTTAATTGAGACGATTACAATGAAAGGGAGGTTATAATAATGGAAAAACGAATTTTAAGCCTGCTGCTGACGGCGGCAATGGTATTTACAATGCTATTCACTCTGCCGCACGTCACAGTATATGCAGCGGAACCTACGTACGCAGGCACGTACGCAGAGTTTACAGCCGCGATCGCGGAGGGGAGGTCTATCATCAGCGTCACAAATAACTTTTCTCTGGAGGGTGATGTTATCATCAACCAGCCGGTAACGATCACTTCCGATTCGGGCTATACCATCAACACGGGTAACCATTCCCTCTTAATCGTAGACGGCGGTGAAGTGTCGCTGGAAGGCAGCCTTTCTCTAACGGGTTCTGCAACAACGATTCAAGTGTTATACGGCGGCGAACTGGATCTACCTGAATACTATTCCGGTACGATTTCGACAACCGGGGCAGGTGGAAAAGCTATTTATACCGTGGGGGTAACGTCTAACGTCTATATCGCCGGCGGCACGATTTTGGCAGACTCTGACGCAAAAAGCGCACTGAGTTTAGGGGACCGCACCACTCGTGTTACCATAAGAGGCGGCACCATAAGCGGCTCAGGCAGCGCATACGACATTTATATGGAAAATGGCTATGGTGCGCCGCTCAACATCTATATGAGCGAAAGCGGACCCGATATCGACGAAGTTTATGTCCACTGGAAACCGGCCGACGCGCCTGAGCTTGAAGGCGACTATCCTTTGCTTCGAAGCCTTCCCGATCCCATATCCTTGCGCATTGGCGAGGTTAAGGAATTGGAATTTGATGATTATCTCGGTGAATGGGAGGCAGAGTATGAAGGCGATCCAGCGCTTAATTTATACTCCGAATACGATAGCGATAGTGAGACTGTATATAGGACTATATCACCCGGTACGGCAGGTGTTTATAACTTGATTCTTAATATAGTGGGGACCAGACTCACTATTCCTGTTACGGTCACAACCGGCTTCGCAGGAGGAGACGGCTCGGAAACGGATCCGTACCAGATAGAAACCGCGGAACAGCTCAACAATGTGCGCAACCTTTTAGGCTCGGCATACAAAGACACATATTTTCAACTGACTGCGCCCATAGACCTTTCATCATATTCAAACTGGGAACCCATCGGTAATATGGTGAACCCGTTTTGCGGGCATTTTTACGGTGCTGTATATGACAATGATACCGAATTGGATGTTTTTTTACCAATTTCAAATCTTACCATAAACCGGCCTGATGAGCAATACGTTGGCCTGTTCGGCTATTGTGCGAGTGCCGAAATCTGGGGTGTGGCAATAAGAAACGCCAATGTCACCGGTGGCAGTGATTCTGGCACAGGAGCGCTCGTCGGGCAATCGGTCGGTTACATCAGTAGCGAATATAAGCAAACCCGAATTGAACTCTGCTCCGTAACCGGATCGGTTACGGCTGTTGGCGGCTACGCTGTCGGCGGGCTGGTGGGAATGGCAACCGATACACTGATAACTCAATCGTATTCAACAGCCGGCGTGACCGGCATGTTGTCGCATGCAGCAGGAGGACTTGCGGGCTTTTTGTACCGCAGCATGATCGATAACAGCTATGCCACCGGGTCGGTAACATCTACGGGAATAGAGAAGTATGCCGGCGGGCTGGTGGGATGGAGCACGGAGTCTGATATATATTACTGTTATGCAGCGGGGAAAGTATCAGGTGATGGCGAGATCGGCGGTCTCATTGGACTAAGCAATAACTCTAATATTACACAGTCCTATTTCAATATCGCTAACGCCGGCAGCAGCGACGACAACTCAAAGGGCCAGGGTTTAATGACAGGCAGTATGATTCATCAAGGCGATTATTTCGAAGATTGGGACTTTGATCTTTCCGGCGGTGCCTGGAAGATTGACCCATGGGAGTCCTATCCATACCTTCAGAAAAATGAGCAAATACCGCATCCCACGCCGCCATTAGTAACCTCGGCAGGAATAGTCGAAGAAACCGATGAACCCAGGTATAATGCCTCTACCAAAACTTTGACAATGACCTATGCCGGCAACGGGGCAAATTTTATGGCCGAGGATGTAACTCCGGGGGACGGGCTGTTCATATGGAGCAGCAGTGATACGGATGTAACAGACATCAGTTGGCATGATGACGGAGTTATTACAATTTACGGTGTAGGCGCCGGCACAGCGACAATCAGCATGAAATCTTCCAACGGTAATACATTAGACAGCATAACGGTCATTGTAGAGCCTATGCTTCTTCCGGTCACCGGTGGCTTCGAAGTTGAGGATAAGGAGTATGACGGAAGCACAGACGCGTCTATTACTGCTACTTCCACGCTGTCCCTTGACACAGCGGGCTGTATCGGTACTGATGCAGGCAACCTTACCGCAAATTTCGCCGCCACATTTTCCGATCCGGACGCGGGTGAGAACAAGGCTGTCAATCTCAGCGCCTCAACCTTGACGGGATCCGCCGCGGGCAATTACGTTCTTGACTTCTCCTCGGTGCCCACAACCACAGGGGCAATCACGCCGAAAGAGCTGACCATCGGAGGGAGCTTCACAGTACAGAATAAGGCACATGACGGAACGACGAACGCGGCCATCGCCTACAGCAACCTGACTCTCATTGGCAGGGTCGGAGACGACGACGTTACGCTTGTCCCCGTTCTCGCCTTCGATACGCCCGACATTGCCACCGGCAAGACGGTATCTCTGACAACAGACAGCTCTCTCACGGGTGCAAAAGCCGCAAACTATACTCTTTCCATTGTCGGTGCGCCCACCTACACTTCGGGCGTGATAGCGGAAAAAGGAGCGACCCTTGGTGGCAGCTTTACCGTAAACAATAAGGAATACTCCGGTGATAAAGCCGCAGCCATCGCCTCGAACAATCTGACGCTTATCGGCATAGATACGGGCGACGAAGTTTCCATCGCGTCCGTTACGGCCGAATTTGACAGCGCCGCCGCGGGTGACGGCAAGACGGTTAGAATTGTTGGTCTTGCCCTAGCGGGCGCAAATGCCGGGAAATACGCTGTTTCGCTCACCGGCGCGCCGACGGCGACGGCGAATATCACGGCGAAGTCTTTGACCATTACCGGCAGTTTTACTGTCCAAGGCAAGGAGTATGACGGGACGGTAAACGCCGTAATTGGTACAAACAACCTCACGCTGGGCGGTATTATCAGCGGCGATATTGTCAGCCTGAATGCGGGCGCGGCCTTTGACGATGCTAATGCGGGCACGGGGAAGACCGTAACCCTGGCCGGCCCGGCACTGACAGGCGCCGATGCGGCAAATTATGTCCTTGACCTTACAGGCGCGCCCACAACGACGGCAGATATCACAAAAGCAACAGGACTGCAGGCTCCCCCGGCACCCACGCTTCAAAGCAAGACAAGCGCCAGTGTGACTCTGACGCCCAACGCTGAGCAGGAGTTCTCGAGGGAGAACGGAACCACCTGGCAGTCAAGCAATGTATTTACAGGACTGAAACCTTCCACCGAATACAGCTTTATCACCCGTATTAAGGACGACGCTAACCATGAAGCCTCGCCCGCAAGCGCAGTGCTGACAGTGAAGACAAACGCCTCGTCATCCTCTGGCAGCGGTTCTTCGGGTGTCGGCGGTTCTTCGAACAGCGGAAGCACATCCATCACAGATAGACTTGAGATTCCGTCCTCGTTCGTTTCAGACACGAATCCTGGTAAAACGCAGACCCTCAGAAACGACCTTGCCAGCATCACAATTTCATCGGATATGCTCGATAACATACCGAGTGTGGTCGGTAAAAAGGCCGAAATCTCTATCGGCCAGGGCGATAAGGCCGGTCTGCCCGACGATGTGAAGGCCGCCATTGGAGACAGACCGCTAATTTCGCTAAGTCTCTGGATAGACGGCAAGCAGACCGACTGGAGTAATCCCGATGCGCCTGTGACGGTGAATATCCCCTATACGCCTACAGCGGATGAACTAAAGAACCCCGAAAGCATAGTGGTATGGTACATCAACGGCAGCGGCAACGTAATTTCGGTACCTAACGGCCGCTATGACGCGGCTACGGGCACAGTGAGCTTCTTCACCACCCATTTCAGCGATTATGCCGTGAGCTTTGTGCATAAGACCTTCAGCGACCTTGGCAGCGCGGAATGGGCACGAAAGGCCATTGAGACAATGGCCGCCAAAGGCATAACCAGCGGAACCGGCGACGGAACCACCTTCTCACCCGGCTTAAACATCACTAGAGCCGACTTCATAGTGCTGCTTATAAAAGCCCTGGGGCTTACCGCTGAGTTTACCGAGAACTTTGACGATGTCAAGCCGGACGCCTACTACTATAACCCTGTCGGAATAGCTAAGAAGCTGGGCATCACCGCAGGGTGCGGAAACAACCTGTTCAAGCCCACGGAGAGCATATCCAGACAGGATATGATGGTGCTGGCCGCCCGTGCTCTGGAGAAATATCAGGGACTGGAAGCGGCAGAAACCAACGCTGTACTGGAAAGGTTCACCGACAGAAAGGAAATAGCCGAGTATGCGGTGCAAAGCCTCGCTACACTGATTGAAGCAGGCTTGACCGAAGGCTCGGGCGGCAGGCTGACTCCCCGCGCCAATACGACACGGGCAGAGGCAGCGGCCTTCCTGTACAAAATCTACAACAAATACCCGAAGGCTCCGACATATACGGATTCCGAGTTTTCAAGGCTGGCAGGACAGAACAGGGTCGATACCGCTCTATCCGTTGCAAAAGCAGCTTACCCGGATAAGATAACAAACGCTGTTTTAGCCACAGTCGACTACTATCCGGACGCGGTATAGAACAGCAAATTCAGCAGTTGCTGAGGTAAGGAAGATACTCCTGCAAAGAAAAACCTCTCATCACTGATGAGAGTTTTTTCTAAAAAGCTGAAGAGAGAGGCGTCATCCCTTGCGGGACAACGCCTCTCTCTTGGTTTTCCGTACCGGTTTGAGGTATGGTTCAATAAATTTCCCTATTAAACCGTGCCTTTAGGTGCCTGTCTTTTTATATCTATGCATCTATGCGCAGTGATGCCGGTCGAGGATACTGGTCTATCTGAGTACCTTTCTTTCCTTTGCGGATGGATCGACAAAAACCTTAATAAGATCTTTGTTTGTCCTGAGTTCGTTGAGCGCCTGCTCCAATTCTTCCAGCGGAACTACCATCGAGAACATTGCGCTTGGGTCTACGCGCTTGTACTTGAGCAGTGTCAATACATCGCCCCAGTCATTACCGATGCCGGCGCATGATCCGCTGACTTTTTTCTCACCCAGCACAAATTCATATGGGGAGAAACACGCTTTCTGATCTGGTGCACATATGCCGAAGGCTTCGACCTTGCCGCCTCTTCTTACCATATTGAACGCCTGCTCGTATGTTTCAGTGGTTCCGACCGATTCCAGCACATAGTCGGCTCCTACTCCGCCTGTAAGCCTCTTGACTTCAGCAACGGGATCCTTAACCTTCGTTATATCTATTGTAAAGTCAGCCCCGAGATCCTTTGCCATTTTAAGTTTGGTTTCGCTTCTGCCGATTACGATAACTGGAGCTGCACCTCGCAGTTTTGCAAGAGCTCCGTGTAAAATCCCCAGACCTGTACCAATTATGACGACACTGGAGGCGATTGCTATATCCATTCTCTTGGATGCCTGCATGACTGCGGTGAGAGGTTCGATGAATGCAGCTGACAGTGAGTCAACTTCATCTGGTATCGGGAAACAGTTTTTCCATGGTGCTTTAACATATTCTGCAAAAGCTCCGTCTGTGTGTATGCCAAGCTGTGTGAATGTCTCACAGAGAAGTGCGTCGCCTCTGCGACAATAATAGCAGGTACCACAGGGGAGGCATATATCAACTGATACTCTGTCGCCTTTTTTTAAGCCTTTAGCATTACTTCCGACTTCTTCCACTATACCCCAGAATTCGTGACCGGATATCATAGGAAGAAATTCCGATGCATATTCGCCCTTGTATATTTTCCAATCGGTGCCGCAGATACCGCACATGGAAACCTTTATCAGTACTTCGTCAGGAGATATCTCAGGTATTGGCACCTGTTTCAGAACCATTTTGCCGGGCTCTTCTATTACTTGGGCTCTCATTGTTCTTGCCATAGATACTACCTCCGTAAATATTAATTAAAGATCCTTTCCCTGGAACAGCTTATCCTGACGTCCCTCATAAGGTGCATTGATAAGGAGCGGCTTGAGGAATGCTGCTGTCTTGACTACGCCGTCTGCGCGGCTCATTGTGACATCCTCATGCTCATAGCTCAGGACATAATTGTATCCAACCATGGACAGCTCTGTGATGACTTTCTTCCAGTGTACACTTCCCCAGCCAGGTATTCTGAACCTGAATGCGCGGTCAAGCCTCTGCCATTCACCTTGCATCAGTATACCGCCGACTTCCAGGTTATGTTCTACGATTTCTCCGTCTTTTGCATGCACGTGGAATATTCTGTCACCCAGCCTGTCCACGAAGTTTTCGACCTTGAGTCCGAGATATATCAGATTAGCGGGGTCCATATTGTATCCCAGACATGGATGATTGTCTACCAACTTGATTGCTCTTTCCGCAGTATGGATATCATATATCAGATTGTTAGGATGTGGCTCGATGGCGAATTTGACACCGTATTCCTTAAACTTGTCCAGTATGGGAATAAAGTGTTCCACAAATTCTTTTTCCATGTCGGCCCAGCCCTGAGCGTAGGGGAAGGGGAAATACCTGCCGAAATTAGTGACGCCGGTAAATCCGTTTACTACCGGTACCCCTAATGCATTTGCAGCCTGTGCGGTTCTGATCAGGCTTTCAGTTCCGAATTTTATTTTTTCTTCTTTTGTTCCTTTATAAATAGTGTCTGTGTCAACGCCGTGAGGTCCAAGGATCAAAAGTGAATCTGCGTGATTGCTCAATGCAGATATGGTCAGTCCGTATCCTTCTACCATTGATCTGATTTTTTTCGCATTATCACCTTTGATAACTTCTTTTGCATCAAATTGTCCATTATCTTCGTAAGCAGGGATCTCAAGTGCTTCGTATCCATGTTCTGCCGCAAGCTTCGCCACTTCTTCGAGCGGCTTTTCCGTGTAATTTGCTGTAAAGAAACCGAGCTTCATTAAATCAGCCTCCATTTCATAATAAAATATGTAGTTAGCATTGCCTGAATATGCTATGTTTATTTTAGCCCGAATATGTTGAAAAGTCAATTATTTAGTCTATAATAATAGAGTGGATGTGTAAAATTGTTTGTTTTTTCTAAAACACTTGAAAACAAATGATGGATATGCTATAGTTATTATGATGTTATAATAAGTAACAATTCAACATTGTAATATATATCCACTCATAATCGCAGTTCACTATTATAAGAGGAGGTAATTCTTAATGGATTACAAGAAAACACTTCTTTCACCTATTAAGATAGGTAACAGAATAAGCCCGAACCGTTTCTTTATCCAGGCAATGGAATGTACAGATGCCGACAAAGACGGAAATCCCTCGGATCTGACGTACCAACGCTATGAGAATCTGTTCCGCGGCGAAGCAGGCGTTGTGACTCTGGAGGCTATCTCGATTACTGACGTAAGCAGATCGAGGCAGGAACAGCTCCTGATCATGCCCAAAAATGAAAAAGCGCTTGCTAATTTCGTAAAGAGGATGAAGGAGATCAATCCAAACTCATTGTTCGTATTCCAGCTCACACACTCTGGTGAACTGAGTCACCCTGGATTTTCGCGCCGCGTGTGCGTGAAACCGCTTCCCGGTCTTGGGGGAGATGTCCTCACGGAAGAAGAAGTTGATGACATAGTCGATAAATTTGTGCTGGCTGCCAAAACAGCTCATAATATTGGAGCTGACGGTATCGATATGAAGCTGTGCCATGGATACCTCGGTTCACAGATACTTCGCCCGTACAACGACCGCAAATGGAAATATGGCGGTGCATGGGAAAATAGGCGTCAGTTTGCGTTTGATCTTTATGAAAGAATACAGAAAGAAGTAAATGATAAGAACTTCCTCATCGGTTCAAAAATATCGGCATGGGAAGGCTTCCCGGGCGGATTTGGAACAGCAGGGCCGGATACGCCGGTAATAGATCTGACGGAGCCTATAGATCTGATCAAGGGCCTTGAAGAAAGGGGAGCACAGTACTTTGTGCAGTCGGCCGGAAGCCCGTCTATCACGGTCAGTCTAACACAGGCAGACAAAAGCTCGCCTTACTTTGCATACCTGCACATGGGTTTTGCAAAGGCTTTCAGAGAGAATCTCAAGCCTGAAACTGTTGTGATAGGATCCAACTATTCATTATTCCGTGACGGCAAGAACAAGCTTTGCGCAGTAACGCCTGAACAAAGCTCACTGTTTGCATTCGGTGCAGATAACATTGAAAAGGGATACGTGGATATGATCGCTCTTGGTCGCCAGTCCTTTGCAGATCCGCTGCTTCCTCTCAAGCTCAGGGAAGGCAGGGAGAATGAGATCAAGTACTGCACAATATGTGACAACTGTCTCGAACTGCTGATACAGCAGAGTCCTATCGGATGCTGCACATATAACAAGTTCTATACAGATGTCCTTGTCAAGACACGTAAGGAAAAGGGCAGACTGAGACAGAATCATACTTGATTAGCCTTTGCTGCGTCAGAACAGTATAACGAGGCGTTATAAGCCGTATTATTTACAGGGCACAGCCTGCCCAGATTACAAACTAAGGTTACAACCCCACACAATATTATAATAATGCAAAGGAGCTGTTTGGTCATACCGCAGCTCTTTTGTATTTGACGGGGCTTCAAGAGAACCGGTACATACAAGACTGTTGCGATGTCGTGAGATATTTGAGCTGCCATGTCAAGCGGGCGAGATCTCAATCTGGTCATCTGAGTATAGGGGATTTCGTTAAGATATACTAAAATACTATGAAGACGTTATATCAAGCTTATGGACATAATACAAGATTCTGTGTATATTTCATGTTTTACCACCCAATTGCTACACAAAAACCCAATGTTGATATGAAACCGGAAATGCCCGAATATGTACTAAAAATTACGAAAATGTTGATATTAAAAAGCAAATCTGTTATAATCACACTAGCAAAGTAAATCAAAAACTCAGCAGGCGGCTGAAATGGGAGGCAGTATTATATGGTAATCACAGTTACGATTAATCCGGCAATGGACATAGTAATGGAGTTGGACAAATTCCGCCTGAATGTGACGAACAGAATACAGAAAAAATTTAAATGTGTCGGAGGCAAAGGTACTCATGTATCAATTAACCTCAGCCTTCTTGGGATCAGGAACATGGCTGCGGGTGTTGTAATGGGTGCTACAGGTGATGAAATACTGCAGCAGCTGGCTCTTTATGATATTGATGCCAGATTCCTGAGGCTGGATGACGGTAATTCCAGGACCAATTATGTTCTGGCGGATAATGAGGGAAACTGTACATTGATTTCAGAAAAAGGACGGATGATGGAGCAGGATGTCATAGATAGGTTTATTGAGCAGTATTCAAATCTTGTCAGCAGTTCTGATATGGTCGTGATTTCAGGTGACGCCTCTAATCAGAAGGACACCAGGCTTCAGGAAAAGCTGATAGATATCGCAGTGTCAAAAGGGGCGCATTTTTGCCTCGATGCAAGCGGTTCTCATCTTGCGGCGGGCATAGAAAAAAGACCATTTCTCGTCAAGCCGAATCTTGATGAACTGGGATTCCTGTGTGGAAGGGCACTGACGACAGAGGATGCAATAATATCCGCAATAAAGGAAGTTAAGAATAACGGAGCTCAAAATATCATAGCCTCCTGCGGTGGTGACGGCAGTTATGCATTGCTGCACGAAAAACTATACCGTGTGCATTCTCCGCAGGTGGAAGTAAAAAATACGGTAGGTTGTGGTGATGCGTTGCTGTCTGGAGTTATTGCCGGCTCTGAAATGAAACTATCTGCTGTACAAATGCTGAAAAAAGCAACAGCAGTGGCTGCAGCTACAGCGATGAATGAGGCGACAGTTGGCTTCGATCCACAGATCGCTTTACAGCTTGAGGCCGCAGTAGCAATAGAAGAAATTGAGCTGTCATGATCTGAAAAACAAAAATACTTTGAGTAACCCGTGTTAGGGGTTTCAAATGATATGAGGAGGAAGGGCATATGTCTATAAGCTATTACGAGGAAAGAAAAAAATTGGCAAGGGCAATGAAGCTTTTGTTCGACAGGAAACTTACCAATGCTGCCGGAGGAAATGCCGCAGTACGAGTGGGTGAAAATAGGATCATCGTGACACCGTCAATGATGTCTGAGCATAAGCACTGTGAATTGGAGGCTGAGGATATCCTGCTTTGTGATTATGATCTGAATATCCTTGAGGGAACAGGCGTACTTTCAAGGGAATGCAGGATGCACGCCATGCTTCTTATGAATATACCGGAAATAGGTGCAGTCATTCATGCTCACCCTGAATACACAATGGTATATGTTTCTGCGGTAAAGCCGATCCCTTCGGTGACTGAAGCTACACAAAAGATGGGTGACTGTCAGCTGATACAACAGGCAAAGGCATATTCTCAGGATCTTGCCGACCATGTCTATGACTTTTTCAAGGATAAGCGGGAGCTTCTGAAAAAAACCGGGCTTTGCGGTTTGCTTCCGTTACACGGCACAGTTGCAGTAGGCAAACACCTGGAGCAGGCCTTCAGTGTTGTCGAGCGCATAGAGTGCGATGCAAAATGCAATATATATGGTAAGCTTATATAGAGCACTTCATTATAGTACAATACTTCCCAGTTTATGTTATAATCTAAGAAGATTTTCCGTATGGCATCGTTTTATGGAAGATCAATACAATTATGGAGGCAGTGCACGTGCTTGCATATGAGAGAAAAAGCAAAATAATTGAATATCTTGAGCATAACGGAAAGGCAGAGGTCAATGTTCTGGCAGAACTGCTGGGCGTTGTCGCTGAAACGATTCGCAGAGACCTTCGCGAGCTGGAAACTCAGGGTGTTTTGAAAAGGACTCATGGTGGTGCTGTAATCGGAAGCCAGAAGGAAAAGGAATACCCGGTGCAGGTCAGAGTGATGAAAAACGCAGTCGAGAAGGATATGCTGTGTCGAAGGGCTGCCGATTTTATCAGTGAAGGCGATCTTATATTCGTAGACAACAGCTCGACACTGGTAAACCTTATAAAGCATATAGATGAAGATATACAGCTTACGATACTGACCAATTCCATAAAGCTGCTTCAGGAGTATACACTGTATCGCAAGGATAATATAACGATGCTTTGCACCGGAGGGGTGTTCAACAAAGCAAACCTGTCGCTTTCCGGTGCGCTTTCTGATAAGTTCACGCGCGAATTTTTCCCTAATAAGGCTTTCATATCCTGTCACGGAGTTTCAGACGAGTATGGCTTTACCGACGGGAATCTTCATGAAGTTGGATTCAAACGTGAGATGATAAATCTCGCAGATACGGTCTATTTCCTGATAGACCGTACAAAGTTCGGAAAACTAGGGCCAATAAGGCTCGGCGGCCTTGATATTTGTGATGTGCTGATAACAGACGCAGAACCGGATGCTGATATGCTGGTACAGCTGAAGCAGGGCAATACGGAAATGGAGACAATAGTGTGCAGCACAATGATGAATACGAATGGAGATAAGTGATGAGTACGGGAAAAAAGGTACTTGCTTTTGATGCAGGCGGAGGGAGTACAAGGATACTTCAAATAGGGTTTGATGGCAGCAAGCTTTCGATTGAACAGATCGCAAGGTATGTAAATGGGCCGATTTTAGCAGGAAGGTGCCTGTACTGGGACATACTGGGGATCTGGAGGGATATGAAGGAAGGATTACGCAAGGCTCTCAGCCTGGATAATGATATAGCATCACTTGGCATTGATACATGGGGTAATGATTTTGTGTTGCTGGATAAAAAAGGGTATATGATTGAAAATCCATACAGCTACCGTGACAACCGCACAGCGGGTCTTGTGGAGGAAGTGAACGGAATTATCGGTGGTATGCAGCTATATGCAAGAAACGGTGTGCAGCAGGTTCGAATGAACACTATGTACCAGATGTATCATCTGGTGAAGGATAGGCCTTATATTTTTGATGTTTCTGAAAAATTTCTCTTTATACCTGATTTTCTTGCTTATTACTTGACAGGGGAGAAATATAATGAATATACAGCGGCTACAATATCGCAGCTCTACAGTTATAATAAAAATGGGTGGGATGATGAACTGATGAGGAAGCTGGGCATTCCGCAAAAACTTTTTTCACCCATTGTGATGCCCGGTACAGTTATTGGTCGAATCTCTCAGCAGTTATGTGAGGATGAGGGAATAAAGCCTCTCAGACTGACGGCGGTTGGTTCGCATGACACCGGCTCTGCAGTTGCGGCAGTACCCTCACTGAGCAGCCATCCGCTGTATATCAGCAGCGGTACATGGTCTATCGTCGGCACTGAAACGGACGGACCTGTTATAAATGAAGAAGCTTACAAATTCAACTGTGCAAACGAAGGCGGAGTAAACGGCAGGATCAGGCTGTTGAAAAATGTGATGGGTCTTTGGATATTACAGGAGACGCAAAGGATACTGAGTGTCAATGGCAGGCGATATTCCTTCAGTGAACTGGCCAGTCTTGCAGGGTCGGCAAAACCTTTTGCTTCAGTTATAGACCCCGATGCCGAAGTGTTTTATGAACCGACTGATATGCCCGAATCAATACGGAACTATTGCATAAAAACCGGTCAGAAAGCTCCGGAGGACACAGGCAGTCTTGTGAGGACTATCCTTGAAAGTCTTTCATTCAAATACAGGTATGTGATCGAGGCACTTGAAAGGATTACCGGTCACAGGTATGAAACTATCAATATCGTGGGAGGAGGCTCGCAGAATGCTCTGCTGAACGCCTTTACGGCAAATTGCTGCAACAGACCGGTATATGCGGGCCCGTCGGAAGCTACAGCTTTGGGCAATGGGATAGTACAGCTGATATCTCTTGGTGAAATATCAGATTATGATCAGGCAAGGAACATAATAAGAAGCAGCTTTGCACCTGAAATATACACTCCCTGTGATACTGATCGCTGGGATGAAGCATATAATAGATTCCTTAAAGTCACAGGACTTGAAAAATGAAACGCATGAAACGACATGGTACGAGTCAGCAGAGAATTGTACCATTCATTTTGGACCTTATACAACAAGGGCTCAGGAAGAAATAAGCAACCGGTCAGTGAACACTGAAATTACTCACTGGCCGGTCATTTTTTCATCTGTAAAAGTTATTCATCACCAAGTGAAGTGAATTTGGATTTATTTCTGCCTGGCATCCTTGATTTTTGCCACGAATTCGGCAGCCAGTCTCTTTATACTTGCATAATCCCCGGTCTTTGCACCTGCAGTCAGACTTCCGCCGGCTCCTACAGCTACAGCTCCCGCCTTGATCCAGTCTGCCACATTATCGATACTCACACCACCTGTTGGCATCATATTAGCCTGAGGCAGAGGCCCTTTTACAGCCTTGATTATACCAGGGCCGAAGGCCTCGCCGGGGAACACCTTAAGTATGTCAGCTCCCAGTTCCATAGCTTCCACAACACCCTCGATCGTCATTACACCAGGCATGCAAGGCACTTGATAGCGATTGCAGAGCTTTAGTGTCTCACGGCTGAGGAAGGGGCTGACAACGTACTGCGCACCGGACAGGATTGCTATTCTTGCCGTTTCAGCGTCGAGCACCGTACCTGCACCGATTATGATCTTTCCCGCATATTCCTTTGCAAGCTCTTCTATTACTTTTGTGGCTCCCGGTACTGTATATGTTATTTCAATTGCTGCAGCGCCGCCCTCCAGGCAAGCGTCTGTGATTTTTTTAGCCGTATCTGCATTTTCTGCCCGGACGACTACCACCAAGCCTGAGTCAGTGATCTTTCTGATTATTTCCCACTTTTTGCTCATGTTATCCTCCTGTAAATTATTCAAAATATTTTATAATACCTGACACCAGCCAGACCCCCAAAATGTTACTTCCACTTTGGATTGTCAATGATTGCAGGTTTTCCATCTTTTTCGACTATCAGCTTTCTGTAGCCTTTAGTCTCAATGGTTCCGTAGTCATGCCCTGCATCTGAGCGGAACACAAAGAAGGTTACCAGTTTTTCGTCTCCAATATTCACGCTCCTGTGAGCATACCGTTTTGGTACATAGACAGCCTTTCCCGGAGTCAGAAGCTGAGCGTCCCAGTCACCTTCGGGGTTTTCCATGAGCATGTAGCCCTTTCCGCTGAGACAGTAATATACTTCGGCAGTATCAAGTATGGTATGAAAATGACCTTTAGTCATGAAGTATTCGCCGCCGACCTTACCCGGATATACGATACTGGTGCCAAACAGCAGGTCGCCTGATGTTTCTGGCAGACCCAGCTCATAAAAATCATATACTATTGCATCATCTGCTTTGACAGCAGCTTCGTAAGCAGCATCGTCCGCATACATGCCCTTCATCTGGGACAGGACACGTCTGGTGGGCTTTCTTTCATCTGACATACCGTTCTTAAGATCGAAAAACATGGTAAATGGATCAACTTTGATATCACTCATGATTATTTTCCTCCTTGTTGTCGAACTGACATATTATGATTCCTGTACTGATCGGTACAAAATTATTTCAAAAAACCATCCTGATCCGCTCAGCCTTTTTTCTGGACTTCATCAGCGATGCGTTTGCATTCATCAAACAGCTCTTTTGTTATTTCAATATGGAATACTTCAGCTATGACCTGGGTCCATCCATGTATGAAATAGATCCATCCGTCTTCCACATGAAGATTTTTGGCTTGTTTTTGACCAAGAGCCTGATGCATGAACAGCAGGTCCCCTCTGTAGTTGATCTCCCATACCAGGCTGTTTTCAGGGAATTCTACTGTGTCGGTCAGCGGAGAACCCGGCCTGTCCTTTCCAAGACCTGTGGCATTTACTATGAGGGAGTAGGGCTTAAGTTTTTTGACAAGATCATCATTCTGACCCGGTTCCGGTGTGAGATGAAATTCTGCGCTTGCATCAGGCTTGATCTCCCTGACGATTTTTTCGATCTCATCGAGTCTCGGTTTGCTTCTATTGCCGACAATAAGCCTGTTGGGAGTGTTGTCTCCCTTGTTTTTATTGAGCAGGTATGCAGCCATCGAGATGGCACTTCCTCCTGCACCGAGAAGCAGAGCGTCTCCGCCGTGATCCCTGAAGAAATTATCAGGAACAAATGCTTCAAGTGCCAATCCTGCTGTGATAGGGTCTTTTGCATAGCCTTCAAGCCTGCCGTCCTTTTTGGAAATAGAGGAGAGCTCGCTGAACATGGTCGCATATGGATCCAGATAATCGAACAGATCCTTGGCTGCGTTGTAAAGATCGATTTTGTGTGTCGTAACAAGAGCACCCAGTGATAATTCGTCATTCTTAATAAACTCGACGACTTCTCTGTATACTTCGGGCTTTGCGTGTATTTCTATGTCAATGCCCTTGATAACGGCGTCTTTGAGTCCAAGTGCTTTTGCCCACAGGGGGAATACCTTCATTATTGATGATTTTGTTGTAGTGACTCCTATAAAGTAGAATGTTGGTTGTGTTGCCTTTCCTGGTAAATTCATGATTCTGTCTCCTTTCAGTACTAGTGTTATCATATCATGCATTTCATTTACAAAATGCAGTGATTTTGTGGTCAATACAGGGCAACAGCGCTGCTTTTTACAATCATGCTGTCTGTCCCTTGTGTTCCTTGATGGCGAATGCCTTTGCAGGGTTGATCACAGTAAATTTGTGTATCAGCCTGTCATTTATTCCATGGCTTTTCATCAGCGGGATGAAGCTTTCAAACATATAGTCGAGTCCGATGGCTCCCCCGTAGCTTCTCATCCGTTCGCGGGTAGTGTCAAGGCCTATGAGTATCCTGTCTTCATGACCGTCTTCTATCAGCCTTTCAATGAATCTTATTTCATCCTCATCTGAATGATACTTAAACCTTCCAACTGTATCAAGCTCCAAATAAACGCCTGTCGAGGCAACTTCCATAAGGCTGCTGATGTCTGTGAGCACACGGTCGAGGTGACAGATTATTATAGAGTCCAAAGGAACCCTCTGATTTGTGAACAGTCTTATCTGGTCAAGAGCACCATTTCCCATCTCAGTATGGCTGAGGATGGGTACACCTGTCCGTACAGAAGCTTTTGCAGCCGCACGGAAAAATCTTTCATATTCGCCTGCAGGACCATCCAGGTCTGATGCAGTTTTGATTATCCCAGCCCTCGCATCGATTTTTTCAACAGGTATCGAAGTATCGCAGTCTACATACATACCATTTTCTATCTCATCGATAAGGAGTTCTGCAAGATCGTTTTCATCCATTCTTTTGAGCCAGTGTTCATCCGGGTAAAATACCAGCTTGTGGAATCCTGTGGACGCTATTATATTCACCCCGGTCTTGGCAGAAGACTTCAGCTGGAGATCTGCCATCCTTCCGCAGCCTACAGGCTGTGCATCTGCTAAGCTCGTACCGCCGCGCCTTTTATACAGCTCCAGTTCTGCGCAGGTTGCATCATAGTCATCGAGTCTCAGTGACGGTACCAGCTTTGCTGACAGGCCGTCTGCTATGAAAAGGTGCTCATGGCTCTGACAGAAGCCGAGATTTTCAGGACTGATCAGTCCTGCTACAGTTTGGATATATCCAGCAGCTTTTTTCATAGGACTTACTCCTTGTGACCAAGCATTTCCAGAAGATTTCCTGTAGAAACAAGCGCCATCTTTTCAACGGCCTCTCCAGTGAATGCACCAAGGTGTGGAGTGAGTATAAAGCTGTCAAGCTTCAGTAGCTTTTCTTCCTTTGAAGGTGGCTCGCTTGAGAATACATCCTGTGCAGCACCGGCGATCCTGCCCGATACGAGAGCTTCGTACAGGGCTTCCTCATCGACCAGTTCACCTCTTGATGTATTGATCAGTACGGCATTTGCCTTCATCATACCAAGTGTACTGCTGTTTATCATTTGCTTTGTCTCTGAGGTTACAGGCAAGTGAAGCGATATGATATCGCTTTGCGCAAGAAGCTTTTCAAGACTGTCGGTCAATGAGACCTGATATTTACTGAGAAAGCCGTCGTCCCTGAAGTAGGGGTCATATATCATGACTTCCATTTCCAGACCACGGGCTCTTTTTGCGACTTCACGCCCGATCTGGCCGCCTCCTACGAGTCCAAGCTTCTTTCCTGTAAGCTCTAAGCCAATGCTCCGGTCCCAACCGCCATTTTTTACTCCTGCAGAGTGACTTGGTATTTTGCGGGACATCGTGAACATAAGAGCAATTGCAAGTTCAGCGACGGATATGCTGTTGGTTCCAACAGCGTTTTTTACCTTTATTCCAAGCTTGGCTGCGCAGGCAAGATCGATATTATCCATACCGACACCATACTTTGAAATCGCTTTCAGGTCATTCAGCTGCTCCAGTACCACTGCCGGCAGCGGGTCAACACCTATGATGATGCCCTCGACATCATTCTTTGCAAGCTCCACTATTTCGTTTTCGGTCAGTGTCCTGCCGAAATTGTTTTCAATGATTTCATAGCCCGCTCGCTCTAGCAGCGGATAAGCTTTATGCTTGTAGTTTTTGAATGATTTCGGTGTTATAAGTATTTTCTTCTTCATGTGGATCAATCCTTTCTGTGTATAGTCTATCTTTTTGTTGAATATTTAATTATGTTCAGAAAAACAAATTGTTCAATAAATCGTGTCATAATGTTATTATGTAATAACATAAAAACATAAAACAAAACCTCTATAATTTATCTGAACTGCCTTTTTAGCTCAAAAGTAAATTTGCTTCTGTCACTCCTGTATTTTGCCAGTGAATACTCAACAGGTGTTCCGTCTTCAAGGCTGACGATGCTTTCAAAAAACTGAACAGGAGAGCCTTTATCTATGTTAAGCAGCTTAGCTTCAAATTCACCGGCTATTATACATTCCAGCGACCTAACGGCACTGGATATGAGCCTGCCGCTTTCTTTCTCTATTGTCTCGTAAAGCGACTCCTTATTCAGATCATGCTCCATGAGAACAGGACAGATATTATAGGGGATGTAAGTGATAACAAAAACAATAGGCTCATTGTTTGCGTATCTGAGTCTTGTCAGCCTTATAACATCGGAGCCCTTATCGATCTTAAGTGTCAGGGCTACCTTTTCATCGCTTTTTACAACTTCCTTCTGCAGAATTTTTGTAGATGGTACAAGACCCTTTTTCCTCATTTCATTGTTGAAGCTATCGAGAGAAAACAAAAAATCCTGTGTAATTTTAGGCTTGGTCACAAAGGTGCCTTTTGCTTTGATCCTATATAGATAGCCTTCGACAACCAGTTCATTGATGGCCTGGCGGACAGTTGGCCTGCTGATACCAAAATATTCGCTGATCTCGATCTCTGTAGGAATTGGTTCCTCTGTATCATGATGCTGTTCTTTGATATATTCGAGTAGTATCGTTTTCAGCTGATAGTACAGAGGTATTGGTATGTTTTTATTTAATGTCTTATTTCCGCCGAGAAGCATGTTTTACCTCGATTCAAATTATTATCATGCAACTTTGTTATTATGTAATTACATTATGCTTGTACACAATTATACACCTGCATAGTAAAAAAGTCTATAATTATTTTAAATTGCATCAATACAATCCTGCAAGGCATATTATAAATCAGATGCTATTGTGCAGGAGGATTCAGATGCAGAAGGGCAAGATCAGAAACATGTTTCCCGGAGGCAATACCTCGAAGGGTTTTTTTAATCGATTCGATCATATCATCACTCAGGAGGATGCAAAAAGGATATTCATCCTAAAGGGTGGTCCCGGAGTAGGAAAAAGTACGTTGATGAAAAATATTTCATGTATCATGACAGATAAGGGGTATGATGTGGAGCATATGCATTGCTCAAGCGATAGTGAAAGTCTTGATGGTTTGGTTATACCGGGTGTTGGCGCAGCGCTTATAGACGGCACTGCTCCGCATGTGACAGATCCAAAGACACCTGGTGCTGTCGATGAGATAGTCAACCTTGGTGAGTACTGGGACGAAGCAGGCCTGTCAGCGAACAAAGGCAGTATTATGGAAGTAAAAAATGAGATAAGCAGCTTCTTTCAAAGGGCATACAGATATCTGGGAGCAGCGTCACATATATATGAGGATACTGCTGTCATGTACCGGTCAGCCATGGATAAAGCAAGGCCTAATTTTGTCGCCCGCGAATTTATAGACATGCTTTTCGATGTGCTGCCGCCGGCTGATGTGATGGGAAAACAGCGATGCCTGTTTGCCAGCGCAATTACCCCCGATGGTCTGGTCAATTATCTAGATGATCTGCTTACACTTGATAACATATATATCTTCGAAGGGTTCCCGGGAGCAGGCACAGAGAATGTGCTTGAACGTGTTAAAACAGCGGCTGTCGAAAGAGGCTTTGATGCAGAAGCGTTCTATTGTGCCTTTGATCCCATGAAGCTAGAACACTTGATATTTCCTGAACTCAATACAGCATTTTCAACAGTTTGCAAATACCACTCATCAGATGTATGCGCAGTGAAGAAATTTGACTTCAGGCAGATGCTCGATGACAGGATAGTCGGGAAATACAGATCGGAGATTGAGTATAATGAGTACGAATTTGACAGGCTCCTGAACAAGGGAGTGGAATTAATACATAATGCAAAGCGGCTTCATGACGATATTGAAGCATATTACATTCCCCATATGGACTTTGAAGGAATTAAGAAAAAGCAGGATGAAATAGCACAAAGAATTCTTGACTATTCAAACTCGTAATATATACTATGATCACAGTCATATCGGATGCTATGCAATGGAGAAACGGAACAAGACATTACATTCCGTTTATTTAATGTCTGATATCAGCTCAACTGCAACTCTTGCATTTTCACGAGCCTTTTCCTTCAGCACTGGGATACAATCTGCAAGCTGCTTTTTGATTTCTCCGCTGTTTTCCCATACCATTTCTGTCAGTTTAACCAGGTTACCATAATCGAGATCTCTGACATCACCCGCAGAAGGCTGATTTATACAATCAAGAAAGCCCTGTATTTTTGGATCGTACACGAGACCGAGCATTGGTACTGATGCTACCGCAGAGAAGATCAGAGCATGCAGTCTCATGCCAAGAAGCATATGCATAGAGGATATAAGCTCGTATGTCTCAAATACATTCAGTTTATCTTTTACGATAAAACTTCTGTTTTTCATTCTGGCAGCAACATTTTCAAGTATCGGCACATCCTCCGGGTGCTGCATCGGGAAGAAGACTGGATATGCGTCATATTTCCCGGCCATATGGTCGATGGTGCTTGCTATGACTGCCTCATATTTTTCGTGTTCTATCCTTTCATGGCCTGGATATTTTCGCAGCGATACACCCAGAAGGCGCTTGCTTTCATCAAGTCCCAGCTTTCCGGCTATACCTGCAGCGGCGAAGCCGCATCCCTCAGTGACAGTGAGTGCGGCATCGGCTGTCATCAGGATCCGCGGCTTGCTGATTTCCAAATGCTTGAGTTCATCGAAGGACAGTGCCTCCCTTAACGTAATCACATCCACCTTGTTCATTATTTTTTTTGTAAGAAGCCTGTTCAGGCTCTTTTTCAGCGGACCGATCCCGTTAGCATAGAACATGACCTTTAGACCGAGCTTTTTTGCCAGCCATACCATACTTAGGTAGAAGAGCAGCGATCGTGTGCTTGTGTTGTCCTGCAGCAGGTTTCCTCCTCCATAAATAAACGCTTTTGATTTCTTCATTGCTTTATAGATCCGGAGTATATTTGCTCTGTTAATTGATGCCACATGGAAATTTCCTGATGTTCTGGCGGGTATTTTTGACAATACAAGCAGCCGTATATCAGGCTTGAAGCCTTTGAGATCCTTGAGGATAGACATGAGCAAAGCGTCATCACCGATATTTCTGAAGCCATAATATCCTGATATGATTGCATCGTAAGGCTTACGTCCGTTTTCTTCGGAAGCCTTTTTCGCAAGGATGCCTTCGTATATCCTTATCTGAGTTTTCCCCATGCTTTCGACGGAGAATTCAGTAAGAGCCTTTTCATAAAGGCGCTGTCCCATTTCAGTCCGCATTTTTTCGTCTGCAGACAGATCAAGTATAAGTTCGGCAAAATGCTTGATATCACCCGGTTCAAACAGATAGCCGTTTTTACCGTTTTCGATAAGATCAGGGATACCTCCGACTCGTGTGCTTATCGTAGCCTTTTTAAAACGCGCACCCTCAAGTATCGAGTAAGAAAAGCTTTCGCTGATAGACGTAAGAACACTGATATCGATGCTGCTCATTATCTCGTTGGGGTCATCCTGCCACCCGAGGAAAAATACTGTGTCAAGAAGCCCAAGCTCCGCAGTGAGAGATTCCAGCATCTTTCTGTCTTCGCCATCACCACCTATCAGGAACTTGATATTTGGATTTCCTGCCTTTACTATGGCCGCTGCCCGGACTATTGTTTCTATGCTTTTAACGGGGTAGAGCCTGGCTGCTATGCCGACAATGACATTATCATCGTCGATCTTCAGCTTGTATTTATCCAGAAGCTTATGTCTGGAGTACTGTACTTCAGGCTGGGAGAAATCCATGCCGTTATAGAGAACATAGATATCCAGTGGACTAAAGTTCCTGCTGATCAGCATTTCCTTGAAATTATTTGAGACTGCTATGTGATTTTTTATGAAACGCAGAGCTATGGAATTGACCAATCCAATGGTCATTCTTTTAGGAAGGCTGTGCATATAGTCAAGTCTGTAGTCGCTGTGGACTGTGGTTACTGTCGGCAGGCCAGCTCTGCGGCTTGCGGCAAGAGAGAAGATATTAGCCTTTGCACCATGTGAATGGACAATATCATATCTGCCTTCTTTGACTATTCTTGTTACCTTTCTTATGTCTGAGAATATATTAGCGGACTTTATGACAGTCACGTCGATGCCAAGTGCTCTGGCATCATCTGCGAAGACACCGGGACGAAGGCTTATGAGCTTTACCTCCATATGATGCGACAGCTCCTTGAGAAGATAGAGCATATGTGTTTTTGCTCCGCCGACATCACCGCCGCCGATTATATGTACAACTCTCATTTTTTCCTCCCAATACATCGTCTGCAAGAGTGTCGTTGTCCGTTCCGGCAGGCAGGATATCGTTCATATCGGAATCACCAGTGATTATGCAGTCTGCACATCCGTAATTATGCATTTGTCCGGCAAAGCCTTCCGCTCTCCGTGCGCACGCACTGTTATCCGGCGGGAACGAGTATGTTATCATCAATACTTTTTTCATATCTTAGTTATTGTTCTCTTCCTGTTTACGAGAAAATACTTTCGTAAACCATTTTCCTATAACGGGAAACGTTTCAGAAAATAACCTTATGATAAAATAAAACAGTATCAATACAATAAATACACCCAGCATTCCTATTAGAGTAACAAACAGTGTTTTTTGTATATCGTTTCCATTTATCAAATAATCCATCATTGTTTTATCCTCCTATTTCACTTATCAGCGAACCAGCATCGGTACAAGCGCAAGTATCAGACCACCGGCTATTATGGAGCCCAGCTGTCCGGATACATTTGCACTGACAGCCTGCATAAGCACAAAGTTGGTTGGGTCTTCCTTCTGCGCCATCTTCTGAATGACCCTCGCTGACATTGGAAATGCGGATATGCCTGCGGCACCGATCATTGGATTGAATTTGTTTTCCCTCCTGCGGAACAGGTTCAGGAATTTAGCAAACATAACACCGCCTGCGGTATCGAATACGAATGCAACAAGACCCATTCCAAGTATCAACAGAGTTTCGCCCCTGAGGAAGTTATCTGCCAGCATTGTAGAGCCGATCGTTATGCCAAGAAGCAGTGTAACGAGATTTGAAAGTTCATTTTGTGCCGCTTGAGAAAGCCTTTCAAGAACACCGCACTCTCTGATCAGGTTACCGAACATAAGTGAGCCAACCAGTGGAACGCTTATGGGAGCTACTATACCAGCAATTATCGTCACTGATATCGGGAATGCGATCAGCACAAATCTGGAAACTCTCTCCTCCTTGTACTCCATCCTGATCATGCGTTCCTTTTTGGTGGTGAGCAGCTTGATGACAGGCGGCTGTATTATCGGGACCAGCGACATGTATGAATATGCGGCAACCGATATCGGACCAAAATAATCCTTTGCGAATTTACTGGCCACGTATATTGCTGTCGGACCGTCTGCAGCTCCGATGATGCCGATGGCTGAAGCAGTTTTGAGGTCAAATTTCAGCAGGATAGCGACCAGCATTGTTGCAAAAATACCAAACTGTGCTGCTGCTCCGAAGAATATCATTACAGGGTTTTTGAAAAGGGGTGTAAAATCGATCATTGCTCCTATTCCAATGAATATGAGAACCGGGAACAGCTCCGTGAGTATACCCGAATCAAGAAGAATCTGCAGGATACCGGGTTCAAACTTGAAGGCCTGTCCCCCTTCAAAGATGTAGTTTTTAAACAGGTATTCCGAACCGGGGTTGTCCCTGACAAAATTTGTTACAAAAAGATCAGGTTCACTTGCTATTGAAGCATATTTAACGACCGACTGGGGAAGATTCACAAGTATTGCTCCAAATCCTATAGGAAGCAGGAGCATCGGCTCATAGTTCTTTTTTATTGCCAGTACTATCAATGTCAAACCGATTGCATACATGACGATCATTTTAATATCAATACTCGTAAAACCTGCTAGTAGCTCTTCCATACAATCTCTCCTGTTAAGTTAATGTGGAAACATGGGCAAAATAAGTGCTATTTCCATTCTATAGTATAGCTAAAGCTTGTATATTATTCAAGTAATCAGCCCCATCACTTAAGCTTTTTTCGATCAGTAAGGTTAATTGCCTAATGAGATGAGGGGATCTTTCGGCATACCGGCCAATGTTATATTGCTGCCAAGCAGACCCTAATGACTTAAGCTCTGTAAAAATGCATCATAAAGCAGGAAGGAAATAATCTTTTTTTGTGGAATTATATTGTAGCCTTATTTTACTGTGTTTTTAACATTAATGCAGGCAGAGGCCCGGGAAAGGGTGTGTTTATTATGATCAGGGTAGGTACGGCGGGTTATTCATATAAGGACTGGATAGGGCCTTTTTATCCTGAGGGTATGAAATCTTCAGCTATGCTGGAATATTACTCGCTTTTTTTCAACTTTGTTGAAGTAAACTCCACTTATTATCATATGCCTGGTTTGAAGCTGTTTGAAGGTATGAACAAAAAAACACCAGATGACTTCAGATTTGCCGTAAAGCTGTTTGGGGGTTTTACACATGAGCGTGATTGCGGCAGGGAAGAGGCTGATAAATTCATCTATGCACTGTCGCCAGTTATAGAGAGTGGAAAATTGTCCTGTATTCTTGCTCAATTTCCATACTCATTCCATTGCAACAGCGAAAACTTCGATCACCTTAAAAGGTTGAGGGAGCACTTTAACGGATCCGAGCTATGCATAGAGTTCAGGAACAGGGGATGGATAAAAAGTGAAGTGTTTGATATGCTACGCAGGGAGAAGATGGGATTTGTATGTGTCGATGAACCTGGTATACGCGGCCTTATCAAAAATGTCATGGCTGTTACATCTGGTACGGCATATCTGCGCCTTCATGGGAGAAATGCGGAGAAGTGGTATTCGGGAGAAGGATCGGAAAGATATGATTATCTGTACAGCGGCAGTGAGCTTCTTGAATGGATAGGCAGGCTGAGAGAAATGGATGAGGAATCAGGAGTGACGCTGGTCTCATTTAATAATCATCCCAAGGGGAAAGCGATCGAAAACGCAAAAGCGCTGATGGGTTATCTGGGTCAGGTGTAAACCATGTGCGAAATTGAATCTGTTTATATCAGAAGCCGGATGGCAGCTAAATAGAGCTATGATTATGTGAGGTGTTCATTTGATCAATATCAATACAGAAGACAATTCTGTACTAATAAAGCCTTTTGACAAAAGCGTAATGCCTGATGCTGCCATATTGTTCAACAGCGACAGCGATATACGCTATGCTACCGGAATCAGCGGCAATGTATCGCTGCCTGAACTGGAGTTTCTTTTTGACAGCATCAACAGCTATGATACAGGCTTTGCCGCAGGCATCTATACAAAAGGGAAATACGGAACATCCGGCCACCCGTCTCAGCAGTTTGCCGGCATTTGTTCCGGAATGCTGTGCGATAAAACCGTGTGGTTAAGACAGCTGCTGATACTGCCATTACACCGCAGAAAGGGTATTGGCCGCAAGGCGGCGGAGCTTGTGTTCAGTTACCTGAAACGCAGCTATGGAGTAATGGATATTTTTCTGTCGGTATTGGATGAAAATAAGATAGGTCTAAGTTTTTGGGAAGAGTTGGGCTTTTGTGAGAAAACCATTATTAAAAAAGAATTATTTGCTGAAAAACATCCCCATAATGTCATAATCATGCAAAAAAGACTGTAAAAGTGACTTATCATTGATTTATTCAAATGGTTTACATAATACGTTGCATAAGAGCATGTCCCATCAGGTTGACAAAAAAATCGGATAAGGTATAATATTCATGTTGAGGCATTTAGTGCCGAAAAATTGCTGAATCTTCTTTAATATATAACGAGTCGAAAGTTGTCCCCACTCGTTGAAACACTGCTGAGGCAAGAAAACTTTCCAACAAACGAGGGTTTTCTTTAAACTAAAGTGTTATAAGAAGTACGGAGGAACCAAGACAAGGGCTAATCTGTTCACCGGTTACGAACAGTAGGGTGGTCCTAACTCCCGAGCCCGGCAGCTAACTTCGGAAGTGAAAAAATAGGAGATTTTTATGAGTATATCGAGAAAATTGCTGCTATCCTTATCAACTGCGGCAATAGTGGTTTTTGCCATGAGCAGTGCCGCATCGGCTGCTGAGAAAACAGGTGTAGTGACAGGAGAAGTCGTCAATTTCAGGCAGGAACCGAATCTTTCCTCAAAAGTTTTACTTCAACTCAAAAGAGGGACAAAGGTAACCGTTACCGATAGTGAAGGCGATTGGTATAAGGTCGTCTATAGTGATGCGTCAGGCTGGATGTTCGACGATTATGTGCTCGTACGGGATGAGAGCATTGCAGCAGGCGTTGTAACAGGTACGGTAGTCAATGTAAGAAGTAAGCCTGATATAACATCAGAAGTGCTGACACAGCTTAAAAAGGGAGAAATGGTTGAAATATTCGAGCATTCCGGAGACTGGTACCGTATAGCCCTCGGGGAAGAAAGGTATGGCTGGATGCACAGTGATTACATTTCAATCAGAGAAGAGAAGGTATCCAGAGGCAGCAACGCAGAAAACAGACAGGATGCAGATGGGGGCAAAGCTGAAGGCAGCGGAACTCCTGAGGATGGAGCAGCCGATGAGGTCATTGTTGAAGAAACTGTAGAAAAAGGAAATGATGCTGAGCTCAGGCAGAATATAATAGATTATGCCAAGACCCTTATTGGAATAAGGTATGTATATGGTGGTGAATCGAAAAAAGGTTTTGATTGTTCGGGGTTTGTAAAGTATGTATACAATCACTTCGGAATAAGCATTGACAGGGTATCCCGTGATCAGAGCAAGGGCGGTGCACCGGTCAAAAAGGCCGATCTTCAGCCGGGTGATCTTGTATTCTTCGATACCATTGATGATGGCAAGCTGAATGATATCAGCCATGTGGGGATATATATCGGCGGCGGAAAGTTCATTCATGCCTCTACGTATCTGAAGAAGGCGATAACCATCGAAAGCATGAGCAGCTCATATTACATCAAGAGATACATGAAAGCAAGAGATTATATTTCCAAGTAAAGAGACATTCTTTTGGAAAGATCCGGAGGATCTGACCTGAATCATGGAAGCCTGGGAAATGCTTAACATTAGGGAGTATATTAAGAAACCTGCTTTGACTGATAGTCGAAAAGCAGGTTTTATTTTGTGCTCCCGGCAAGTGCACATTCTACTGTTCGATTGCAGCTAAAGGCTATGTATGCTGACAGCAATAGACCGGCGATGGGTGAAGTATGTGAAGAAAAACCACAACCCAATAAAATGGAAATAATTAACACTTAATCAATTATATCGTATAATCAATGCAGAAGGTGTCGTTATGGATATTATTTATAAGAGGCCGATCGTATCTTTTTGCATTATGCTGGTTATAGGAATAATAGTCGCTTTTGTGTCGAATTCCTTAGCAGTCGTAATTTGTCTTTTGATCCTGTTAATCGTTCTGCTTTTGACATCAGGGTTTATACGTGCCAAAGGTGCTGTTGTTCCTGTTGTTATGCTTACGTTCTATCTTTTGGGTTCAATAGAATTCTTGGTGACACAAGCCCACAGAACAGCAAGCTTTGCAGGTTATGACAGTGAGTATGTGGAGGTGGAAGGATATATAGCTTCAGCACCGGAGGTCAAAGGAGAAAAGGTTTCGTATATTGTTCAGGCAAGCTCCATTAAAAAGATCGGAGAGAATCAATACAGAGCTTTGCGCGGAAAGATCCTGCTCAGCACTCCGAGAGACTCAGAACAGCCTTTGCTAGAATATGGGAGAGAGATCACTTTTGAGGGAAGGTTGACAGAACCGGGTAGGGCACGAAATCCAGGCGGTTTTGACTACCGCCTTTACCTTGCGCAAAAGGGGGCAGGTGCTTGTGTATTTGCATACCATTATGACATAGTCGTCGGAGAAGGTGTAAGAGGTAATTTTCTTATTAAGGCCGGACTCACAATAAGAAGCAGGATAGTATATGTCATCGAAAATAGCCTGCCGAAGCAGCAGGCCGGTCTGATGAACGGTATGCTTATAGGATATCGTGAGGGATTGTCTGAGGAGGTAAAAGCTGCATTCAGTGATGCCGGTCTTCTTCATATTATGGCGGTTTCTGGTGCAAATGTGGCTTTCCTTGTAATACCTGTCTCATTTCTGCTGAAGATGCTGAAGGTGAGAAAGAAAGCGGCTAATTTGATGATAATCGCTTTCCTGAATCTGTTCGTTTGTGTCACGGGCTTTGAACCCTCCGTGCTGAGAGCGGTTTTTATGGCCTGTGTACTGCTGCTGTCTGCGCTGATCTACCGTGAACCTGATGTTTACTCTGCTATAGCCGTCTCGTGCATCATAATGCTTATCATAAATCCCTGTATGTTTTTCAATATTGGCTTTCAGCTTTCGTATACAGCGACGCTGGGGATTGTTATGCTGTATGGCAATATCAGCAGGCTGATATCCTGCCGTTTCATCCCCAAAAAAGCTGCGGATGTGATAGGGGCAACACTGGCAGCACAACTTGGAGTGTTCCCAATTACACTTATACACTTCAACAAGGTTTCTGTTATAGCTATAATCCCCAATATTCTATCGGCACCGCTGCTTGAGATAACTACGGTGCTTGGGGCTGTGATGGCGGTTGTAGGTCAGTTCAGCCTGACACTGTCAAGACTTGTCGGCTATCTTAATAATATTTTTCTGAGCGCCTTGCTTTATATTACGAAATGGTCAGCCTCTGTACCGTATGCCTCTGTACGAACCATAACGCCGTCTTTGGCATTAGCAGTGATCTACTATCTACTTATCTGGTTTTTCCTCTGGTATGCGCCCCAAAAGGGCATACATGTGAAATTAAAGCATACAGCGGCAGCCTTCCTGATTACCTGTGCCATTTTTACTGTATGCCTCATCAGGCCTGGTGTTCTTAATGTAGTTTTTCTTGATGTAGGCCAGGGCGATTGCATACTCGTAAGGACCTGCAGCGGAAGAACAGTTCTGATAGACGGCGGTGGAAGTACAAACCCTGCAATGGACTCGAAGGTAGGCGAACTGACAGTGGTTCCATACTTGCTTGACAGCGGTACAGGCTGCCTTGACGCAGTAATAGCAACCCATGCCCATTCCGATCATGTACAGGGACTGATTGATGTGATTGATATGATAAAGGTCAGATGTCTTATCATACCATCATTGGAGGACATGTCATATTTCGATGAACTGCTCAATGCAGCATTTAAAAAGGGAATACCGGTATCGGCATGTTCGAGCGGTGATATGATCAAGCTCGATGACCAAACGGAAATGCATGTATTGAGTCCTGAAAATGACTGCAGTGCCGATGAAAAAACTCTAAATAACACATCACTGGTGATTAAATTGTGCTATGAGGAGACTTCGATCCTTTTTATGGGTGATGCTGAGATGGAGATTGAGGAAAAACTAATAAAAAAAAATGCAGCATTGCCTGAATCCGGCAGTCTGCTTGATGCTGATATAATAAAGATAGGTCATCACGGCTCCAACACTTCAACCTGTGAAGCATTTATAGAAATGGTCGATCCTGATGCCGCAGTAATAAGTACAGGAAGGAACAATTTTGGACATCCCTCACAGCGGGTGCTGGATGTGCTTGAGAAAAATGGAGTTCGAACATTTCGTACTGATATGTGCGGTGCTGTTGTACTGGTAAGCGACGGCAGAAGGATTAGGATAAAAAGGACAGTTGAAAAACAGCTAGTGGATTGATAAAATCAAATCAAAGCATAAAGAAGCGAGTTGAGTTATTATGGCGGCAAAAGATGCCTATGCCGGTAATGAAAAAACACTATGGAAATCAATAAAAAGCAATGATCTAGGTAGTCTGTACCTCTTTTATGGAGCGGAGGAGTACCTTATCAGAAATTATTGTGAGCAGATGGAAAAAGCACTGCTGGATGATGAATTCAAAATGCTGAATAAGGTGATCCTCAACGGCAAGGTCACAGCAGCTCAGATAATAGATAATTGCAGGACATCACCTGTTTTTTCTGACAGAAGGATGGTCATCGTCAAGGATTCCGGGCTTTTTAAGGGTGCCAGAAAGAATGAGAGCGCAGGATCGGCAGCGGAGGCGTCAGGTAAAAGGTCGGGCAGATCCGGGGCCAAAAGGAAAGGTGATGATGAGCTTGTGGATTTTTTATTGGAGCTGCCGGAGCATGTCTGCCTTGTCTTTGTTGAATCTGAAGTTGACAGGAGAGTAAAGAAATATTTAGATGTGATCGAAAAGAAAGGGCTTGTCATTGAATTTGACTATAAGAAACCTGATGAACTTGTCAGCTGGGTCGTCAAAAGGATGAGGGAGCTGGGTCATGATACAGCGCCGGGTACTGCTGCAATGATAGTAGATTATTGTGAGCCCGGTATGGACGACATATTAAACGAAATCAAGAAGCTTTGTTCATACGCAGGTGATCGTATTATGATTACTGACGAAGATGTGGTGAAGGTATGTACAAGATCAGTTAAAAGCAGGATTTTCGACCTGACGGATGCCATTGCAGCAAAAAAAAGCCGTACAGCGCTTTCGATACTCAACGATATGGCAGTGATGAGAGAACCTATGCCCAAGATTATGTACATGATTGCCCGTCAGTTCAGACAGCTGATCCAGACAAAGCTTTTAGCCAAGGACGGTGCTGGAAAGGGAGAGATAGCAGCATATTTCAAAGTGCCGCCATTCATAGCCGACAAGTTAATCAGGCAGGCGAAGAGCTTTAAAATCGACAGCCTTCAATCAGCGGCAGCAACAGGCCTGGAACTGGACATAGCCGTAAAGACCGGCAGGCTGGAGGACAGGGCAGCTGTTGAGTTAATGATCACAAGCCTTGCAGGCAAGTGAGATACTGTGTTAAGAAGGAAATTGCAGATAACTACTGTACAAGATAGGAAGTTATACTGAGTTGATGGCAAAATAAAAAAGCCCGGCCTCTTGGAATTGTCCATTTGATGCTCGCGCTTTTTTCTTTTCATAATAAAAAGCATTATGATATCACCCGACTGCTAAATCATTTACTTGCTGTGTTTGCGGCGTTAAGAGCCTTTGCCAGTTTTGATTTTCTTCTCGCAGCGGTGTTTTTGTGCAGTATATTCTTCGATGCCGCCTTGTCTATGGATTTTACTGTGGCATTCAATACTGTGGAAGCTGATTCATCGTTCGTCGATATAACTTCCTTACACTTCTTAATAGTAGTCTTCAGTGCTGACTTCCTCATAGTATTGTTGAGAGTTTTCTTCTTTGCGATTTCTACCCTTTTTATAGCGGATTTGATATTTGGCAAACCTTTCACCTCCTGCGAATCTAATTGTTTTTTAACATCAGATATTCTACCATGAACGATTTTAAAAAGCAAGGTAAATAAATAAGGTAATTACACATTTTGCTTATTTTTGAGCGATTTTTGCAGAAACTATGAATATGTAATTAACATATCATGGAGGGAATAGATGAGATATGACTGAACGGAGAAGCATAAGAACTGATCTTACACTGGAGGCACATGAACTGCTGCGTGAGAAGGCGGTAAGGGAGCAGGAAAAACAGCAGGATATTCCTGGGGTGGAACTGGAGAATTTGGGTGACGAAAGGATCAAAATCACGAGAGTACGAGTCACATCACATGACGGTGAGACAGCGATAGGAAAGCCCATGGGTAATTATATAACTCTGGAGATACCCGGGCTCAGAGAAAATGACCAGCAACTGTATGAAGATACATGCAAGGCGATGGCGAAGGAACTTACGGGCATTCTTAAGCTGAATGACAAGACACTGACGCTGGTAGTCGGGCTTGGCAACTGGAATGTTACTCCTGATGCTCTGGGTCCCAAAGTCGTGTCGAGTATGATGGTTACCCGGCATTTGCTGGAGTATTTACCCGAACAGGTGGATGAAGGTGTAAGACCTGTTTGTGCTGTTGCTCCCGGAGTATTGGGGATCACAGGTATAGAGACTGGTGAGATCATTCGAGGGATAGTCGACAGGATACGTCCGGACTATATTATTGCAATCGATGCGCTGGCGTCCAGAAAGATGGAAAGGGTCAATACCACTATACAGATCGCAGATACGGGTATTGCGCCAGGCTCGGGTGTGGGAAACAAGAGGATGGAGCTTTCTGCGGACACACTGGGTGTGCCGGTTGTGGCTATCGGTGTCCCGACGGTCGTGGATGCGGCCACCATGGCAAATGATACGATTGATCTTGTGCTTGACAGTATGATTGACCAGGCACCGCAGGGAACTGATTTTTATAGTATGATGAAGGGTATTGACAGGGAAGAGAAGTATCAGCTGATTCGGGAGGTGCTGGAGCCATATGTGGGTAATCTGATTGTTACGCCAAAGGAGATCGACGATGTGGTCAGAAGGATTTCCAAGGTGATAGCAAATGGGTTGAATATTGCGCTGCATCAGGGGGTTACGCTCAATGATGTGAACCGGTATGTGAATTAGATGTTCAGCTATGCTGGTGAGCGGTTACGGGCAGGATCGCCGGCGCCGTTTATTCCGGTTACGTTTCCTAAGCACCAACTGAGGTGCGCCTTTTTAGCATAATGAAACTTCGGATAAAGAAGTCGTATCTCACGTGGTATTGCAGTACCATCCACTCAACTGTATATGTTGCAGCAGAGCATTAGGGCAGGAAACGTAACCTTCACAAACGACGCCGTCGATCCGGAACCGTGAGCGGGTTACGGGCAGTGACGGGCAGGACCGCCGGCGCCGTTTATTCCGGTTACGTTTCCTAAACACCAACTGAGGTGCGCCTTTTAGGCATAATGAAACTTCGGATAAAGAAGTCGTATCTCATGTGGTATTGCAGTACCATCCACTCAACTGCATATGTTGCAGCAGTGCATTAGGGCAGGAAACGTAACCTTCACAAACGACGCCGTCGATCCGGAACCGTGAGCGGGTTACGGGCAGTGATGGGCAGGATCGCCGGCGCCGTTTATTCCGGCGCTGTTCTTGCGGGAAAACCTTTATTTTGGTGACTAAAAGAAGTATAATTGAGAATAATGCACTTACTAATAAACTTTAACGGGGGTTGTAATGAAGCAGAAGGCAAGATATGTGGTCATCCTGATTATGGTCATTGCGCTTTGGAATACTATCATAATAAAGCCGTTGAAAATCTTTTCGGTTTTTCTTCACGAGCTTGGGCATTCTCTCATGGCAGTGATATTCGGCAACGGTATAACAGGATTCAGGATTAACCTTGACGAGAGCGGTTATGCTCTGACGCTGCCCAAAAGCGGATTATCTTCCTTCTTAATTGCAAACGGAGGATATCTTGGCAGTGTACTTTTTGCACTGCTCATACTGAATTTGAAAAAGACATTTGTTAAAAAATATATACTCGGTGCCTCGGCTATTTTGCTTCTGGGTGTTTCGATCGCATATGGCAAATCTGTTTTTACGATCATTTATGCCTCCATTTTTGCCGGATTGATACTGCTTCTCTATATGCTTAGGAATGAAAGGCTGAATGACTGGGTCATTGATATAATTGGAGTAACAAGTGCAGCCTATGCTGTTTATGATACTTTTATCGATACCATTCTGCTTGAGATAAATGCAAAGCTCAACATTATCAGCGGATGGGGAGCATCACGTCCGCTTACGGATGCTGTGCAGATCGAACGCATGACTCACATACCTGCGGTGGTATGGGGAATAATTTGGCTCATCATATCATGCGTGGCTATTTATTCGACAATGACGGGTAAAAAGCGGTCAACAGCATCGAGGGGCAGACGAAGCGCTATGTGATGGCAATCTGCCGATTACTTTGAGTTCCGGAGGTTTCACTATGGACAGGATCCAGCTGATGAAAGAAAGGATCGAGCTGCTGAACAGGGCGGCAAAGGCATATTACCAGGAAAACCGTGAAATAATGTCCAATTATGAATATGACAGGCTGTATGACGAACTGGCCGGACTTGAAAAAGAAACAGGTACTGTGCTGGCAAACAGCCCTACTATCCGCGTTGGGTTTGAGCTGCTGTCCAGTCTTCCGAAGGAACGGCATGAGCGGCCGATGCTTTCACTGGACAAGACAAAGGATATAGCTGCACTCAGAGATTGGCTTGGCACACAGACAGGACTGCTCTCGTGGAAGCTGGATGGTCTGACGATTGTTCTTACATACAGCGATGGCAGTTTGACTAAGGCAGTCACTAGAGGGAACGGCGAGGTAGGGGAAGTTGTCACCAATAATGTGAGGGTCTTTAAAAACGTTCCTCTGAATATCCCATTTAAAGGTGATTTGGTATTAAGAGGCGAAGCTGTCATAAGCTATTCTGATTTTCAACGAATCAATGATAAAATATCAGATGCAAATATAAAGTATAAAAACCCCCGAAACCTCTGCAGCGGTTCGGTCAGGCAGCTGAATAACAAGGTGACCGCAGAGAGGAACGTCAACTTTTTTGCTTTTTCATTGGTGAGAGCCGGGGGAGGAGAATTTGCAAATACTAAGTCAGCTCAAATGGATTGGCTGAAAGCTCAGGGATTTGATGTGGCAGAATACCGGAAGGTCGACGCCGACAGCCTGGAAGAAGCGGTCAAATGGTTTGCGGAACAGATCGAGGGCAATGATATACCGTCAGATGGCCTTGTGCTGACCTTTGATGACATCAGGTACGGGGTATCACTTGGTACTACTGCAAAGTTCCCGCGGGATTCGATTGCCTTCAAGTGGCGCGATGAGATAAAGGAGACGACACTCAGGGAAATAGAGTGGAGTGCATCACGGACAGGTCTCATCAATCCCATTGCTGTTTTTGAGCCTGTGGAGCTGGAAGGTACTACAGTGAGCCGTGCCAGCCTGCATAATCTCAGTATTATGGAGGAGCTTCAAATAGGCTTGGGTGATACGGTGTGCGTATATAAAGCAAATATGATCATACCGCAAATATCCGAGAACCTCACAAGGAGCGGTAACGTGAAGATACCCGATGAATGCCCTGTATGCGGCGGTCGGGCAGAAATAAGACAAAATAATGATGTGAGGTATCTGTACTGCATAAACAGCGAATGTACAGCAAAGCAGATCAAGCGTTTCAGCCTGTTTGTCAGCAGAGATGCAATGAATATCGAAGGGCTTTCAGAAGCGACAATTGAGAAATTCATATCCAGCGGTCTTGTAAAAGAGCTTGCCGATATCTACCACCTTGAGGAGCACAGAGAGACCATTGTTGAGATGGAAGGCTTCGGTGAAAAATCGTATAGTAAGCTCATAGAGGCTGTGACCAGATCGAGAAAAACGACGGCAATAAGGCTGCTTTACAGCCTTGGTATCCCAAATGTCGGCCTGTCGAATGCAAAACTCATTTGCCGCAGATTCGGCAATGAATGGGACCTGATACAAAATGCATCCTATGAGCAGCTCATAGAGATAAGCGGCATAGGTGACGTTATGGCAGAAGCGTTTGTTCGGTTTTTCAGTGATGAAGGAAACAGGGAGGCTGTGGCTCATATACTCCGGGAGATAGAACTGGAGCAGGTGAACACGGCAGAAAACGAACAGATTTTTGATAATAATGTTTTTGTGATCACAGGCTCTGTAGAGCATTTTAAGAACAGGGAGGAGCTTGCTCAGCTGATAGAAGAAAAGGGCGGAAAGGTCTCCGGGTCTGTATCGAAAAAGACAAGCTATCTAATAAATAATGACAATACCTCCGCTTCTTCCAAAAATAAAAAGGCTAATGAGCTTGGCATCAGTATAATCACAGAGCAGCAATTCCTCGACTGGGTCAATAACGGAGTCAAACCATAGAAAAATAAAAGGCTGCAAGATCAATACATTCTTGCAGCCTTTGTTATTGCTTGTCCGATCACTTTGTTACTTTTTCTTCATTTCCTTGCTCCACGAATCCTTAAGCCCTACTGTTCTATTGAATATGAGCCTTTCTTGTGAGGAATCCTTGTCTGTGCAAAAATAACCCATGCGAAGGAACTGGTAATGCTCTCCCGGCTGTGTTGATGACAAATTGGGCTCGAGCTTGCAGCCGGTAAGCACTTCAAGAGAATTCGGGCTGATAACGGAATGCATATCCTCTGCCGCCCCAGGATCCGGGTCAGTGAAAAGGTGGTCGTACATGCGGACCTCAGCATCGAGCGCATGATTTGCAGATACCCAGTGCAGAGTACCCTTGACCTTGCGCCCATCCGGAGAATTGCCGCCTCTTGAGTCGGGATCATAGGTGCATCGGAGCTCAGTTATGTTTCCTGCCTCATCCTTTATGACCTGTGAGCATTTTATGAAATAAGTGTTTTTCAGCCTGACTTCATTACCGGGATACAGCCTGAAATACTTCTTCGGCGGATCCTCCATAAAATCGTCCTGTTCAATGTATATCTCACGGCTAAATGGTACCTTTCTCGTACCCATTTCCGGGTTTTCCGGGTTGATCTCGACATCGAACCATTCCACCCGATCCTCGGGATAGTTTTCAATTATGACCTTTAATGGCCTCAATACTGCCATCATTCTGGGCGCAGTAGCATTCAGATCCTCTCTGACACAATGCTCGAGAAGTGCATAATCCACGAGGCTGTTTGTCTTTGCCACACCGATCCTGTCACAGAAATCCCTTACGGCGGCCGGTGTATATCCTCTTCTCCTCAGACCTGAAAGTGTTGGCATCCGTGGATCATCCCAGCCGGCAACGATGCGCTCTGTAACCAGTTGGAGAAGCTTTCTCTTACTCATCATTGTATATGACAGGTTCAGCCTTGCAAATTCTATCTGACGGGGCTTTGAACTGAGCTCCACATTGTCCACGACCCAGTCATACAGCGGTCTGTGATCCTCATATTCGAGAGAGCAGAGTGAATGGGTTATGTTTTCAATGGCATCCTCGATCGGATGCGCAAAATCATACATCGGGTAGATGCACCACTCACTGCCGATACGATAGTGTTCCACCCTCATGATACGATATATGACCGGATCTCTCATGTTTATATTGGGTGAGCCCATGTCGATTTTAGCACGCAGTACTTTTGATCCTTCCGGGAACTCGCCCGCTTTCATTCGTGCCAGCAGATCTAAATTTTCTTGTGCAGAGCGATTTCTGTATGGGCTTTCCTTGCCCGGCTCCGTAAGAGTACCTCTATATTCCCTGATTTCATCGGCACTGAGATCGCAGACGTATGCGAGACCTTTCTTTATAAGCCTGACTGCACACTCATACATTGTATCAAAATAGTCAGAAGCATAATATAATCCGTCCCATTGGAGTCCCAGCCACTTGATATCCTCCTGCATCGATTCTGCGTACTCCACATTTTCCTTTACAGGATTAGTATCGTCATATCTCAGATTACAACGGCCATTGTATTTTTGCGCTGTAAGAAAGTCGATGAGAAGTGCCTTGGCATGTCCAATATGCAGGTATCCGTTAGGTTCTGGCGGGAATCTGGTTTTTATGGCATCCTTATTGACCCTGCCGCTCTTAATATCTTCATCTATGAGATCAAAAATAAAATTTGATGATATACCCGATTCATTATTGTTTATTACATCTTCCGTCATAATTTTTACCTCCAGCTATTCTATTGTGTATTTCAACTCAGTTTTTTTATGCCTGCAGTTATTCTTCTGAGCGATTCCTCCTTGCCGAGGATCTCGGCAAGCTCGGTCGCACCGCCTGGTGTAACATCCTTGCCTGATAGAGCAGTGCGTATCGGCCAAAGCATCTGACTGTTTTTGATGCCAAGCTTTGCAGCAAGTTCCGTTAATGCGCTGTATATCTCATCGTTTGCCCAGGAGGTGAGGTTTTCCAGAACCGGCAGCGCACCTTTGAGGCTTTCAAGAGAGTTGGATGTGTCGGTTTTCATTTTTTTATGGACATAAAGAGATATATCATAATCCGGCAGCTCTTCAAGAAAGTCAATCTTCCCGGATATTTCCGAGAGCATCTCGGTCCTCGGCTGTAAGAGCCTGCTTACTCTGGATATGTCTATGCCTTTGGCAGGCAATGTTTTGCTGTAACAAGGGCTTGCGGCCTTGTGAAATTGTTCCGGTGTCATTTTTCGTATATATTCGCCATTCATCCATTTCAACTTTGTTATGTCGAACACTGCAGGTGATTTACTTATCCCGCGGATATCGAAGACCTGCTCCAGCTCCTTAAGCGAGAAAATTTCCTGCTCTGTACCGGGGCTCCAGCCGAGCAGCGCCACATAGTTTATAACGGCTTCAACCAGAAAACCCTGACTTATGAGATCTTCAAAGGAAGGGTCTCCGTGGCGTTTTGCCATTTTACGTCCTTCTGGTGTAATGATTGTAGAAACGTGTACATATACAGGCACATCCCAACCGAATGCCTTGTACAGAAGATTGTACTTAGGGGTGGAGGAGAGATACTCATTGCCTCTGACCACATGCGTTATGCCCATCAGATGATCATCAATAACGTTGGCGAAGTTGTATGTAGGAAGGCCGTCGGATTTAATGAGGACCTGATCCTCCAGTTCACTGTTGTCAACAGTGATCGTTCCATATACCGCATCATCAAAGCTGGTAGTGCCGGTATCGGGCATCTTTTGACGAATGACAAAAGGGACGCCGTCAGTAAGCTTTTGTTCAATTTCTTCGCAGCTGAGCTTCAAACAGTGTCTGTCATACTTGTATTGCTTTCCTTCACGCTCATGCTCCTGCTTGAGTGCTGTGAGCCTATCCCTGCTGCAGAAGCAATAGTAGGCAGCGTCCATATCTATGAGTTTTTTTGCATATTCCATGTATGAACCTTTACGTTCGCTTTGTATGTAGGGTCCATATGGGCCGCCCTTGTCCGGGCCTTCGTCATGATCCAGCCCGGCCATCTTAAGAGTCTTGTAAATAACGTCGGTAGCCCCTTCTACAAACCGGTCCTTATCCGTATCCTCTATTCTAAGAATAAAGCTGCCGCCATATCTTTTGGCGATCAGATATTCATATAATGCTGTCCGAAGATTTCCGATGTGCATGTACCCTGTCGGGCTCGGTGCAAATCTTGTTCTGACATTTCCCGCCATACGCTTGTCTCTCCTTCTGCAGCGATTATTGCTTGATTGCCGCTGATTTTTCTTTTGATTATATTATTTACAAAAATATTAGTCAAGAAACCCGATATATGCGTTATAACCGAACGAAGAAGCATGTTTCTCTTTATTGCTTTACGAATTCACAGCATCATACGGACTTAACGTTATACTAATAGTTTTCACATCTTTTTGCCGTATAGCTGCAAAAACGATAAGATATACAACGCCTTAAGTGTGATACCGTAAAAAGCAGAGTTTATAATGTTATTGTATTTGCCGGCTCATTGGAATAATATAATATAATGAGGCATCATAACAAGGCATTATAACGAGGCGAATTATGTCCTCCACCTCTTTGCGTCTTTTCAACCTTTAGGCTGAAAAAACGCTTGGGGTACCGATTGACTTTCAGATATTTTTTTTCGAATGATCGAAAGAAAACGGTGCGAGCATATTTCCCGCCTCGTTGAAACGCTGCACCCACCTTAGTCCATGCATAAAGACATTATTATCTGATAGAATTTTGAAAGGGGAGATAGATGTGTCTGTATTGGACAATTTTACAAAAAGGGTGACGTACACGGCAAAAGCAGCTGCAAAAATATCAGGCAGTGTTGTCGAGGTCACAAGGTTGAATATAAACATCAATGCTGAGGAAGAAAAAATCAAAAAAATATACGCAGAAATAGGAAAGCAGCTTTATGAAGACCATACTGAAGGCAAAGAGGTAAGTGAGAAGCTTCTGGAAAAATGTATCAGAATTGATGAGATCATTTCCAGTATTGATGAGATGAAGGATAAGATATTGGAACTGAAAAATGTAAAAGCATGCCCAGACTGCGGTACAGTACTTGAAATTGAAATGGAATACTGTCATAAGTGCGGCAGAAAGCAGGATATGCATATTACTGAATCTGAAGATGGACCGCACGATCAGGCATAAACAAAAGGCCTGAGGCCTAAAAGACATAAACGAAACGTCACAGAAAAAGTATGAATAGAATTGCCGGTCTTACGGAGCCGAAGTATATGGAGTATGCCGGAATATATGGAGGATAAAATGCAATACAGTATCAATATACATAAGAAGGATGGCATTAAGACTTATAAAGCTAACCAGGGAGACAACCTGCTGGATGTGCTTCGAATAAGCGGAATACAGATGGACACGCCGTGCGGGGGCAAAGGTACATGCGGGAAATGTGCGGCACGAGTCAGAGGTGATTTTACTGGGCCCTCAGATAGCGAAAGAACGCTCCTTGGAGCAGAGAAACTCGACAGGGGTTACCGCCTTACGTGCAGATGCAGGGTATTATCCGATATCGATGTCTACATTGACGAAATAGATGCAGAAGCAGCCATAATGACTGATGGTATCCAGCGCAGCGTATCGCTGGATCCATTGGTCAAAAAAGAGTATATGGAACTGACGCCGCCTTCACTGGAGGATCAGACTCCTGATTTGGAAAGAATACTTTTGGCAGCCCGCTTCACAAACCGTGTGGAGGATTTATCACTGCTGCAGGAGCTGCCGCAGGCTTTAGGGAGCTCTGAATATAAGGTCACTGTGGTAAGCGCAGGAGGGAGGATGCTATCCGTAGAACCTGGCAATACCACTTCAAGACTTTTTGGAGCCGCTTTTGATATTGGTACAACAACTGTTGCTGCGTACCTATTTGACATGAACAGCGGCAGCTTGCTTGCCGTAGGCTCTATGCTCAACCCACAGCGCAAATACGGAGCAGATGTGATTTCCAGAATAGACTATTCCAAAGGATCAAGAGATGATGCAAATGAAATGCGCTCGCAGATAACAGAGTGCATAAATGAGCTGTTGATACAGGTTTCCGGCAAGGCGGAGATAGACATAAATAACATATATAATGTCGTATTCAGCGGCAATACCACTATGCTTCATTTCCTGACAGGACTTGATGCTTCCGGAATTGCCGTATCGCCTTTTGTACCGGTCACCTGCGGATCGATGCGTTTTCCTGCAAAGGACAATGGCCTGATTATGAACAGCAAGGGTTTCGGGACTGTTCTGCCCTGTGTTTCGGCATATGTTGGCGCAGATACGGTAGCCGCTATACTTTCGTGTGGTATGTATGAGCTGGATGGGACGGCGCTGCTGGTAGATATCGGTACGAATGGCGAGATCGTGATCGGCGGGAAGGATCGGCTTATTGCATGTTCAACTGCGGCCGGACCGGCTTTTGAAGGAGCAAACATACGCTTTGGCATGGGAGGAGTGACCGGCGCTATCGATTCATTCAAAGGAGGTCCGGACTTTAAATATTCCGTGATTGGACAGGTAAAGGCAAGCGGCATATGTGGATCGGGTATAATAGATGCTATATCAGAGCTCATTTCCGTCGGAGCCATCGATGAGACAGGAAAGCTTGCAGATCCGGAAGAGCAGGATATACTGCCTCGGGAGGTGCGAAGCAGGCTTAAAGACGTTGACGGTATGAGAGCCTTTGTACTTGTGCAGGAGCACGAAAGCAGCACTGGAGAAGCTATCTGTATTACACAGAAGGATATCAGAGAAATACAGAATGCAAAAGCTGCAATTGCGGCAGGAATCGAAACACTGATAAAGCACTCCGGCATCGGATATGAAGGCATTAAAAAAGTCTTTCTCGCAGGCGGCTTCGGCAGCAGCATACATGTCAGTACTGCATCAGGGATCGGGCTTTTGCCTGCGGCTTTAGCAGACAGGGTAGAGGCTGTCGGAAATGCATCAGGTTCGGGAGCTGCGGAATGTCTGCTTTCACTGAATATGCTCGAGACAACACAGAGGATCGCTGAAAATGTGGAGTATGTTGAGCTTTCAGCTTCAGCATATTTTACTGAAAAATATGTAGATAATATGTTTTTTTAGACGATAACGAGGCGATATATGTAAGCTGGTCGCTTAACTTGGGTATTAAAGTACATAAAAAAAGGATTTTATGAATAAGTGGGCGAATAGTAGCTTAAATCAAATAGCAACTTAAAACAATTATGTGAGGAGGCAGTTTTTTGGATTACAATATGCAAAAAAAGTGCGGGTTTTGTGGCGAGACCATACCCCGCAGTGCAAGCCGCTGTCCATACTGCGGGAGTATACTGGAAGTGACTGTTGATGACAGTTTCAGCGTTGCTGAACCGCAGCAAGATACCGGTGAAAACAACACTGTCATGCCTCAGCCTGAAGATAAGCATGAGGCCGCTCTCAGTGGTCAGAGTCCTGATGAAGGCAGGGAGTCGGAAGCAGGGAATGATGATGCTTACAGACAGCAAAACGAGGGCTGGCAGGCAGGCCCATATAATCAAGGCACCCAGAGACCTTATTACCCGCGTAACCAGCAGCCAACACCTTCAAATGGCGGCAAAACACCTCTCAGTAACGGCCTGAAGGTATTTCTGACTGTTCTTTTTACAGTATTGCCGGGCATAGGGCAGTTGGCGGGTATTATAACAGCGATAGTCTTTATGAGCTCTGATGGTGACAGTGACAGAAAATCCTTCGGAGTGGCATTGCTGGTAGCCAGCCTTGCGATGTTTGTGCTGTCCTGTGTCAGCTGCTTTGTGCTATCACTGCTCGGGCAGAGCTTGTCGTATTACTGATAGATCATGAATGTAATCAGGGATATATTCGATCTGGCAGGATCTCTCATTTGCCACCAGCTGCCTGAGAGATCATTGACAGCCGGGGGTATAGTATTGCCTGTGTGCGCACGTGATACGGGCATATATACTGGTATTATGACAGCCTTTGTATTCCTGTTGCTGGCTCGAAGGCTCAAAGCGCAAAAACCGCCTGCCCTTGTCGTTGCAATAGTTATGGTAGTTATGATGATTCCCATGATGGCAGATGGTGCGTTGTCATATACTGGCTTTATTGAGACGAATAATACCACAAGATTATTCACCGGTTTGTTATTTGGGTTGCCGATACCGTTTCTGCTGGTGCCGGCGGCTAATTTCAGGATACACAGACATAATGAATGTGCAGTTCTGAAGAGATGGTATGAATTGGTGACGGTTTGTCTCGCCGGTGCAGTTTTGGCTGTCTTGCTGCTGAATGGTCTTGTGCCTTATATCGCAGCAGGCCTCATTTTTATTACCGGCTTTCTTTCATTGATATCAAGGCTGGCATATACCATATTTGCAAGAGCGGGTGTCAATGGAAGACCTAGGCTTTATGGCCTGACATTACTGGGCACGATATCGGTGCTGACACTTTTGTATATTTTTTCTGCTTTTGTTTTGCACCCTCTGAGAATTTTCCTAACTGTACAATGACTGTGGTATCAGAATTAAAAGGTAACCTATGATGAACGAGAAACAAAAACAGCGTAAGCAATTTCTTAATAAAAGGAACAGCCTGAGCAAGGATCAGGTGTCGGTAAAAAGCGGCGCAGTCTTCGAACGGCTCAGCTCCATGAACGAATACAAAAAAGCTGATGTCATATTGGCATATATGTCATTTGGCAACGAAGTGATGACGCAAGCTTTTATCAGCAAATGCATGTCGGATGGCAAAATGGTTGCACTTCCCAGAGTAGAAACGACTGATGGGGAGATCAGAATGCTCAAACTATATGAGGTCAGAGATCTGAAGGACGACTTAGAGGAGGGATTCAAGCGTATCCTTGAGCCGGTTCCATCTCGTTCGGCTTTACTGGAGCCGGGTAAAATTGACCTGGCTGTTATACCTGGTATTGCTTTTGATATCTTATTGAACAGAATGGGGTACGGAGCAGGTTATTATGACAGACTGCTGCCATTACTGCGGGCAGATTGTCCGAAGGTCGGAGTTGCTTTTGAGATACAAATGGCTGATATAATTCCGGTGGATAAACATGATTTCAGCCTTGATATGGTAATTACCGAGAAGAGATGCATTATCAAGAAGGATGGAAAGGATCATATTGATGAATAACAAACTGACGTTGACAGGTGCAAACAAGCTGTTTTTTGCTTTCACAGTTGTGTTTTTGCTGTACCAATTCATAGCAGGTATCTTTCTGGGTGAGGTCTTACTAGATAACATGTATGTGTTCCTTATTATAAATCAGGTCCTTATCGCCTCATTTGTTTTAATTTATTGTAAGGCTAAGAAAATAAGCATCAAGGAGACCTTCAGGTTCAAAAAGCTGGATCTTTTACCGGCTTTGCTGATCATATTGCTGTCGATTCCTGCACTTTTAGCGGCAACAATGCTCAACAATATTGTGGCATATTTGCTTCAGTTTATCGTAGAACTGCCGCCGACGAACCTGCCCGTACCTAAAAACATCACGGAGCTGATAGTTGGGATAGCGATCATAGGCATAACACCGGGAGTGTGTGAGGAGCTGATGCACCGCGGTTTCCTGCTGACTGCATATGAAAGGCGCGGTTCGTATAAGGCGGTGATCATTGTTTCGATATTGTTCGGACTATTCCACTTTGATGTAACAAATCTTGTAGGACCGATTTTCTTAGGAATGATCATAGGCTATTATGTAGTGAGAACCGGTTCAATTTTTGCAGGCATGCTGGCGCATTTTCTTAACAATGCGATCGCTGAGATCATACAGTACCTGTGGAGTGATCCCACTCCGGCTGAGTCGATATCATTGACCGGGGAAGAATTGCTCGGCATAATAGGCATGGGTATAGCGGCATTGGCCGTTACCGCCGTGCTTTTATACTTTTTCAGGAAGGTCACAGAGGGAAAATCAGTCATAATGCCTTCCATATCAAAAACCCGCGGGGATGTCAGGGCAATATTGTCTCACTGGCCGGTTACGGCAGTGCTTGTATTGTATATTTTGTGGACGCTTTTTTACATATTTACCTTCATGGCTGTGAAATATATTGGAATGTGAAGCTGTCCGTTATAATGGTGATAGATGTCCCCCCCACACATTTTAACGTTTCTCAGGTCAAATAGGCTGAAATTCGCAATTTAAGGCCTGCCAGCATTACTAAAGCTGCTCTTGAGGTTATATAATACTATATAACCTTTTTTCGAGGTGATTCCATTTGGATTTCAACAATGATTTCAACCATGTCCGTTCACAGAAGCTATTGCTGATACCTCAGCTCAAACAGGCGATCGAAATACTTGAAATGGATTCCAGAGAACTGTTTTGCTATGTGGAAAACCAGCTCGATACCAATCCGGCACTTGAAGAAGCAACGGATGAAGCTGCTCCTGACGGAAACACCGGCATGGAGTCCTCCGGCTCTATGGATTTCGGACAGTATGCCCAGATGAACGATCATGTGATCGAGCAGCCGGAAAAGGTACTAACACTCAAACAGCACCTTCTGCTGCAGCTTAATGCACTATGTCTGGATAAAAACAGCTATATGATAGGTGAGTTTCTTATTGACAATACCGATGACAACGGGTACCTCAAGGCCGATACCTCTGAAGCGGCAGCCTTTCTTGATGTCTCTGAGAGCAGGGTTCTCGAAGTTCTTGTAATGCTGCAGTCTTTCGACCCTTCGGGAATATGTGCAAGGAACCTTGGGGAATGTCTTCTCATCCAGTTGAGGCAGCAGGAGGAACCTGACAGGGAGGCCGAGCTCATAGTCCTCAAGTATCTTGATCAGGTAGCGGAAAATGATGCGGTGTCAGTTGCGCATGATACCGGGATAGAGACTGAACATGTGTATGAGCTCTTTGAAAAAATAAGGTGCCTGGAGCCAAAGCCGGGGCGCAATTACGTCAGCAGCGATGTGACGAGCAGCACGCTGCCGGATATAATAATCCATGATTCAAGAGAGGAGCTTCAGGTGGTTTACAATGAGGAAGCATTTCCGAATATTTGTTTATCAGAAAGATTTACAGCAGGATTCTGTCAAAAGGATGGAGGACGGGCCGAGCATGTGCATGAATGGCTGAACAATGCTATATGGCTGATAAAGTGCCTTGAACAGCGGGAAGACATTATATATACAATTGTTCGGAAAATATGCGATTTCAGAAAGGACTTTTTTAGAAAAGGACCAAAGGCTTTAAAGCTTATCGACAAGCGCTCGTTTGCATCACAGCTTTATCTGCATGAATCAATACTTGAGAAGGCGCTGACAGGCAAATATCTGCAATGCAGATGGGGGCTGTATGAATTGAGGAGCTTTTTTAGAGAAGCTTAATCTGATTGTCAGATGATGCTGATCTCAGTCTTCATCTTAACTATAAGCAAAGCGATCAGACTATCGGATAAAAAGTTGGATATCGGTCAGTCGCTGCAATTTTACATCTAAGCATAAAGGGAGCCTGCATACATTACAGCAGTGCTCCCTTGAACGTTATAACGAGGCGATATATGTTCCCCGCCTCTATCGTATTTTCAGCCATTCAGGCTAGAAAACGCTATAACGGCTATATGTCAAAATTCCCATATATATATTCAAAACGGCCATATAGGTTTGCCGGGTTCGCCATGGTCAGCTTTCAGATACCCAGGAATACCTCTTGCACCGAAATGCTCCCTCTCGATTTCCAAGATCCTCTCCTTGGAATAATAGTTTATCTCACCTACCTTTTTAACCTCTTCTGCGTACTCGCGCAATGCGTCTATCTCCTTCAGAGAAAGTACACTCTGACAATCATCCGAATTCAGAATCCTGTTCAACTCAGAAGCATATTCATATCCGTCATCAACATCCTCCAATGCGGTCTTCAAAAATGATAAGAGCTTGTTTGGAATCACTCTGGACATATTGTCAACCTCCTTTTTGAATAGATATATTATACAGCTTCCTGTTATGAATTAACAAATTATTTACCAATAAAGGACAAATCAGCGGAAATATATATATTACTGGAGTATTGTCCGGGATAGAGCTGATCATTTTTGAAGGGAAAGAAGAGTAGTCAAAGAAGGATCATCATAACATCAACCGGCGGAGAATCTGCAGATAATATCATTCTCAAACTGTTGAAGCTTATGATGAGCGACGATGCGAGGAGCGATGAAAGTGAAGCAATTAGGAAACTCGAACACTATAGGGATATATGCAAGGATAAGCAGGGATGATTACGGAGAAAATTTTGAGTCTATCGAAAACCAAAGAGATATGCTATTGGAGCATGTATCAAAAAAACAACTGGGGAGAGTCTATGGTGTCTATATGGACGACAATATTTCTGGTTCTGAATTTGAAAGACCGGGATTGGAAAGGATGAAGAGAGATATACTTGCAGGAAGGATCGATATGGTTGTGATAAAGGATCTTTCCCGCCTCGGAAGGAATAATGCTAAAACGCTGCAAATGATTGATTTTTTCGAGGAAAATGGAATTAGAGTTCTGACATCAGACGGAAGATATGACAGTCTTGTGGACAATGACATGGTAGGTATAGAAACATGGGTGAATGAGAGGTATGTCAGGGATATATCCAGAAAGATCCGTTCCAGCCTTCGGTTCAAGATACAGAAAGGTGAGTATTTAGGCAAGGCTCCCTTTGGCTATAAAAAATCCTGCCTTGAAAAGAATAAGCTGGCAATAGATGAATCTGAGGCACACATTGTAAGGCTGATTTATGAATTGTACCTTTCAGGCCTGGGATATACTGCCATTTCAAACTATCTTGATGAGAGGGAATATGGTTCTCCCAGGAATTTGGGATGGAACAGGATAACTGTCAGACGCATTCTGTGCTCACGCGTATATATAGGTGATACGGTACAGGGTGTCAGTGAAAAGGTTAGCTTCAAAAGCAAAAAGACCAGAAGGCTTCCCGAGGATGAATGGGTCGTTACGGAGGGCACACATGAAGCACTGATATCAAGGGAAGCATATAATGAAGCACAGAGACTTAGAAAAAGCAGGAACGGCGGCAGGAAGATCCAGGGTAAAGTAAGGCATATACTCAATGGCATCATACTCTGCGGTGATTGCGGCAGTACAATGTATGCAAGAAAACGTAAATGTGGAATAGCATATATATGTGGTAATTACTGCAGAAACGGCAGAGCCGCATGCTCCAGTCACTTTGTATATGAGCATGAGGTGCTCACTCATATTTGCAGGGAGTTGCTCAAGCTGTTTGTGAGAGAAAATGATCTAAGCTATCTGTACAAAAAGCTCCATGACAGTGGTATTTTCGAAACGGGTATCAATCGTGAAAGGATCAGTGATCAGCTGGAGGCAGGCCGACGACAGCAGGAACTGCTTTATAGAGACAGGCTTGAGGGAAGGATTTCAGCGCAATTGTTCGAAAGGATGAACACACAAATGGAAAAACGATTAGCTGCTTTAGAGAATGAGCTTGTGAGACTGAACGAAAAAAATTCCCGCTATACCGATGTCAGTTCGCTCATTGGCATGGCAGCAGCAAGGCTTGAAAACTTGGAATTGACCAATGAGATGATCAGTATTGCAGTACGATCGGTCACTGTATACGAAGAGACAATAGCAATTGATTTAAGATATAAAATAGCGTAAGATTGATATGAAAATGGAGGTTTCCGGAGGAACAGAATGAAGAAGGTATTGATCGCATATAACCCATTATCGGGAAACAGGAATGTACCAAAACAGCTTGACTATATAGTAGGACAGTTTATTGAACATGATGTCATAACTGTGCCTTTCAGAATCAATATGGATAACGGACCCAAGCTTGAAAGGCTTTTATTGGAAGAGAGCTTTGATTATGTGGTGGTATCCGGCGGCGACGGATCTGTGAATTCTATTGCAGCCATACTTTTGAAGGCCGGTGTCGATATCCCGATGGGGATCATACCGGCAGGAACCTGCAATGATTTTGCCCGGAGCCTGAATATACCCAACAATATGAAAAAGTGTCTTGATATCATTTTTTCAAATAATATATCAAGGATCGATATCGGGCTGATCAACGGAGAGAAGTACTGTCTCAATACCTGCGCCGGAGGCAATTTTGTTGATGTTTCCTATAGCACTAACAGCGAGCTGAAAAAGAATTTTGGGCCATTGGCTTATTATTTGACGGCACTTGGTGAACTCACGACTCTTAAAACTGTCAAGCTGAAGCTGTCAACTGACGATGAGGTCGTAGAGGGTGATTTCCTGTTGTTCCTGATACTGAATGGAAAGCATGCTGCAGGTTTTTCAAACCTGATCGGCGAAGCGGATCTTTCCGACGGCTATATGGACATACTGCTAGTGAAGAACTGCCTGCACGTAGAGATGGCAAGCTTGTTTTTCAAGGTGCTGAACAATGATTTTGTAAATGACAGGAATGTAAAATGGCTCAGGACAAAAAGATGTCTGATCGAGGGTGACCAGAGCTTCCATCTCAGTGTTGACGGTGAGGAATGGAAGGGACTGCCTATCGATATAGAGTTTATGTATCAGAAATTAAGAGTATTCACAGCTTCCAAATAAATGAGGCTATGAATAACCATATGCCTCGCCGGAACCATTTCTTACCAAGGAGACCGGTGGTAATAAGCCGGAGCGTATTTTTCTGAATCCTACCCCGTTCATTTTTTGTAATAATAGGATTTATCGGACATATATATTAATTGTGAATCCCGTTCTTTTTGCATATCCATAGATTAAGGGGGGTTATAGGGTGGAAAGATACAATATATATCAGCAAATCGCTGAAAGGACACAAGGAGATATTTATATAGGTGTCGTTGGGCCTGTCAGGACAGGGAAATCAACCTTGATCAAAAGGTTCATGGACTTGCTTGTCATACCAAACATAGAGAACGTATACAGCCGGGAAAGGGCTAAGGATGAGCTTCCGCAGAGTGCGACCGGGCGTACGATCATGACGACGGAACCTAAATTTGTACCTAATGAGGCGGTTGAGATCACTCTGGATGAAGCGCTGAAGCTCAGGGTCAGGATGGTGGACTGCGTGGGATACCTGGTGAAAGGCGCACTGGGGTATCTGGAGAATAATTCACCGAGAATGGTATCCACACCATGGTTCGACTATCAAATTCCATTTGAGCAGGCAGCGGAACTGGGTACACAAAAGGTGATAAACGATCATTCAACTATTGGTCTTGTGGTGACGACTGACGGTAGCATAACAGATATTGACAGAGAAGATTACATTGAAGCGGAAAAGCGAGTAATTAACGAACTGAAGGAGATAAATAAGCCCTTCGTGATCGTTTTGAATTCTGTTATTCCAAGGGACGAGGAAACTGAAAGACTCAGGCTGGAGCTGGAAGAGAAGTATTGTGTACCTGTCATCAGCGTGAACTGTGCCCAGATGCAGGGCGATGACATGGGAGCGATAATGGAACGCATCCTCTATGAATTCCCCGTATGCGAGATTGGGATTAACATGCCCAAATGGGTCGAAGCCCTCGAGAAGGACCATTGGCTGAGAGTAGATATTTTGCAGGCGGTCAGGGATACATTCAGCGGTGTGCAAAAGATTCGTGAAGCAAGGGATGCCATTGCTGGATTTTCTGAGTATGAGTTTATTAAGAAGGTCAATCTCGATGAAATTGATGCAGGTCTGGGGAATATGCTGTTGAACATGGCGACCCCGGATGATCTGTTCTACAATGTTCTGAGCGATACCACCGGGCTTAGGATAGACGGAGAGCATATGCTGATCAGCATGATGAAGGATCTTGCAAGGGTCAAGCGGGAATATGAACGAGTCGAGTTTGCTCTGCATGAGGTCAAAGTCAAGGGGTATGGCGTTGTGACACCGCAGATGGAGGAAATGGCACTCGATGAGCCGGAGATCATAAAGCAGGGAAACAGGTTTGGTGTCAAGCTGAAGGCCAGTGCTCCATCGATACATATGATAAGAGCAGACATAGAGACGGAAATAGCGCCACTTGTCGGTACGGAGAAGCAATCGGAAGAGCTTGTGAATTATCTGCTCAAGGAATTTGAGAACGATCCCGGAAAGATATGGGAGTCCAATATATTCGGCAAGTCTTTGCATGAGCTTGTCAGTGAAGGCTTGCACAACAAGCTTCTCAGGATGCCGGAGGATGCTCAGCTGAAACTGCAGGAGACGCTTCAGAGGATCATCAACGAAGGCAGCGGCGGATTGATTTGTATAATACTGTAAGAGGTAAGGGGACACTCCTCTGCAAGGAGCAAGACTTCGGTAGATGAGAAGTGTCCCCTTTTGATTGTTTGATTGGGACACTCCTTTGCAAGAGGTATTCCTTAATGGCGAAGGTGTGTCCCTTTTTTTATTTTTTTATTATCATAATTTGTGGTAAAATAGTCAAAGTAAATACATAAAATAGCAACACATCTGGAGGAGAGTTATGGATAGCAAGGCTTTATTTAGGTTTTGGATGAATAGCGACTATTTTGATGCATCAATAAAAAAAGAGCTTGAACAGATCAAGGAAGATACAGCCGAAATAGAGGAAAGGTTTTACAGAGATCTGGAATTCGGCACCGGAGGGCTGAGAGGCATTATAGGCGCCGGTACCAACAGGATGAATATATATACCGTAAGAAAGGCCTCGCAGGGGCTGTCCAATTACCTGCTGAAAAATATGAAGGATTCGGCCGGCTGCGGCATTGCTATAGCATATGATTCAAGATTTATGTCACCGGAGTTTGCTCTGGAGGCTGCAAAGGTTTTTGCAGCCAATGGTGTAACAGCATATCTTTTTGACGAACTTCGCCCAACCCCGGAGCTTTCATTTGCTGTAAGGTATTTGAAGGCAGCTGCGGGAATAGTCATAACAGCAAGCCACAATCCCAAGCAGTATAACGGTTACAAGGTGTACGGCGAGGATGGAGGGCAGCTTCCTCTTGAAGGTTCGGAAGCGGTACTTAATGAGATCAGCGCCATCACTGACATAACATCAATAAAGCCAATGGATGAGACTGAGGCATTCGAAAAGGGTTTGATCAGGATGATCGGAGAAAAAATCGACGATGCTTATATAGAAAACCTGAAGACTCTCACTGTCGATCCTGAAGAAATCAAGAAGGCAGCAGGTTCTATGAAAATAATATATACACCTTTGCATGGTGCGGGCAATAAACCTGTCAGGAGAATCTTAAAAGAGACAGGCTTCAACAATGTGCTTGTTGTCAAGGAACAGGAGCTGCCGGATCCGCAGTTCAGCACAGTGAAATACCCTAACCCAGAAGAAAAAGATGCATTTAGGCTGGCAATTGACCTGGCAAAAAGGGAGGATGTGGATCTGATCATAGGCACAGATCCCGACAGTGACAGAGTAGGGGTGGTAGTCAGGAATTCAGAGGGCGAATATGCTGTTCTTACTGGTAATCAAACGGGCTGTCTTCTGTTGGAATACATATTGTCGCAGAAAAAAGCTGTTGGAAGCCTGCCTGAAAATGGATTCGTTGTCAAGACTATAGTAACAAGTGAATTATCTAGAAAAATTGCAGAAAACTACAATATTGAGCTTATTGAGGTACTTACAGGTTTTAAATTCATAGGCGAAAAAATCAAGGAACTGGACGAGACAGGCCAAAAAAAATATCTGTTCGGTTTCGAAGAGAGTTATGGATATCTTGCGGGAACCTTTGCGCGGGATAAGGATGCAGTAGTTGCAAGTATGCTCATAGCGGAGATGGCAGCATATTACAGGAACAGGGGTATGTCATTGTATGAAGGCCTCCAGGAAATATATAAAAAGTATGGCTATTTCATTGAGGGAATAACTTCGTTCACTCTGGAGGGGAAGGAAGGCCTTCGGAAAATAAGCAGTGCTATGGATACACTGAGAGCTCGGAAAGCAGTCAAATTCGGCGATTGCGAAATTAAGGCGGTAAGAGATTACAAGCTGAGGGAAAGAACCGACATGACCGATGGAAGCAGTAAAAAGCTTGAGCTTCCCGCATCGAATGTGCTGTACTATGAACTTAAGGGTGGATCCTGGTTCTGTATAAGGCCTTCCGGAACTGAGCCCAAAATAAAAATATATTATGGGGTATCAGAGGATACGATGGATAAAGCACAGCAAAAACTGGATTTCATAAAAGAAAGTGTCATGGGAATCATAAAAAGACTTTTATATTAGAAAGCATGCTGATCACTGATAGTGGATTCTGAAATCACTTAAAGGCGTTTATCGATTTACAAATCAGATGCTTTCTTTCGAATAAGAAAAGAAAAACACTGCCTACACAGCTGATCTGACGGTCGATGGTTTCTTTGAGTATACTTTTTTCAACTCTCTTTTGATCCTGTGACAAGGGACAGACATGTCAAAATAATCTTGCCTGGTGCATCTCTTGTATAGATCGTAATCGACCGATGCGCAGATGTAACACGGCCTGATTCCGGACAACATACCTTTTTCAAGACTTTCTAACACTTCATAGTTGTTGAAGGCTATCGAGGGAAATATGGAATAGAGATTTCGAAAATATTGACTTTGAGGGAGCCGTGAAAAGTTTTCACACACCTTTTTGAAGTACCAGGGTACAGGCAGGACATCTTCATCGTCGGTAAAGATGGATCCTTTATATAAAAGTCCCGGCAGAGGAGGATAACATTTTATATATGTGCCGATGCTGCATTTGAGGCAGTATTTATGACATCCGGCTTTTAAAAGATGCGAGCAAAAAATACAGTTCTTATGGTTTCTTCTGATATGGTTCCGGTATAGCTCAGGCAGAAAGCTCCTGTAAAAATGCAGCTTGTATTTTGTATCAGCCGAAAGCACATCACCAGGCCTAAACGACAAAACTGCTCTGAAGGCCTTTTTTGATATAGCTGCCAAGAATACAACAATATCAGGTAATTTCAAATCTTTGACATGTGATTTGATCATTTCTGCTCCTTTATACATAATAAACACATTTTACCATATATAGAAACTAAAAACATTTATTGCCCAAATGAAAAAAATGTTGTATTTATTGTATTGTGAGGAGGATTTTATACTATTATGTCGAATTAGTATTTGAACTAAGGATGAAGACCGGAGGATGGGATGCGCAGAGTAAAAATTGACTTAATACCTGTGGGCGTTAAGCTGGCTCGTACTATTTTCAGTTCTGACGGAGGAGTATTGCTGTCTCAGGGAGTGGAGCTGAAAAAGAACTATGTGGATCTGCTTAAGAAGCGCGGGATATCCGAGGTGTATTTGGAGGATGAGATATCCGCAGGTATTGAGGCCCATGATGTTGTGAACGAAGAGACTCGCAGCGAAGCAGTAGTGCTTGTCAAAAAAGTTATGTCCAACTTCAATTTTTCAGATAACATCGATGTTGATAATGTTAAAGCGCTGGTCAACAAAATTGTCGATGAACTGCTTTTAAGTGATGATATATTATATAATTTGACTGAAATAAAGACTGTAGATGATTATACATTTGAACATTCGGTCAATGTATGCATACTCTCACTAATTACGGGAATCGGTCTCGGTTTTGACGCAGCAAGACTGCGTGAGCTTGGTATCGGTGCGATACTGCATGACATTGGAAAGCTGTATATACCAAGCGAAATATTAAAGAAGCCTTCACAATTAACTGTTAAGGAATTTGAGGAAATAAAAAAACATACTGTTTTAGGATATGATTTGCTCAGAAAGAGCGGCAAGCTGAATCTGGTCTCCTCATATATCGCTTTTGGACACCATGAAAGATATGACGGCAGCGGATATCCGCTTCACCTGAAAAAGGATTCCATACAGATATATGCCAGAATAGTGGCAGTAGCGGATGTCTATGATGCCCTTACATCAGACCGCGTATACAGAAAAAAACTGAAGCCTAATGAGGTATATGAATACATTACTTCACTGGGCGTACTTCATTTCGATCCGGAAATAGTTAAAAGCTTTGTCAAGTATGTAACCATATATCCTGTGGGGACAGGAGTTATGCTCAATACAAAGGAGCGTGCGATCATTGTCAGAGATAACAGGCTGATGCCGACAAGACCGCTGGTGCGCATTGTATATGACGAGAAGATGAAGCGCAGGAAGCTGACAAAGGAGATTGACTTAGCAAAAACTTCTGATATTTTCATTGTGGACGGATGTGAGCTCTGAGGCTTGCTTATTATGACTCTCTTATTTGTATAGCGAGGCGGTATATGTCTCCCACCTCATAACGTCTTATTAAAAATTTTATGCAAACGAAAAGTTTTCTTTGAACTAAAGTGTTATAATCAAATAAACAGGTGTTATTTGATTATACTCCGATACTCAAAAGAGGTCTATCATGCAAACGCAATCGTCCGGTTTTGTCCATCTTCATGTCCATACGGAATACAGCCTGCTTGACGGAGCGAACAGAATACGCGATTTGATCGCACGTGCTGCAGAGCTTGGTATGCACAGCATGGCGATTACTGATCATGGTGTCATGTATGGTGTAGTGGAATTCTACAAGGAAGCTGTAAAAAATGGGATAAAGCCGATACTTGGTTGCGAAGTGTATACTGCAAAGCGTACTCGTTTCGATAAGCAGCCGGGAGTAGATGCGGATCAGGGACACCTTGTACTGCTTGCCAGAGACAATGAAGGTTACAGAAACCTCATGAAGATAGTATCTATAGGCTTTACTGAGGGGTTTTATTACAAGCCCAGGATCGATATGGATGTGCTCAGGAAACATTCAAAAGGCATAACTGCCCTCAGCGCCTGTTTGTCGGGCGACATACCATCTGCGATATTGAATGGCGACTTAAAAAAAGCCAGGGACAAAGCATTTGAATACAACGAGATATTCGGCCAGGGCAATTTTTTCCTTGAACTGCAGAACAACGGAATCGAAGAACAGAACCTTGTCAACCAGAGTCTGATAAAACTCTCAAATGAGACCGGCATCCCTCTGGCTGCGACGAATGACGCCCATTATCTCAGACGCGGGGATGCAAGAGCCCATGAAGTACTGTTGTGCATACAGACCGGCAGGAAGATCACCGATGAGGATCGAATGAGGTTCAGCACAGACGAGTTTTATATAAAGTCTGAGGATGAAATGAGAGAGGCTTTCAGAAATATCCCGGAGGCTTTGGAAAACACTGTACGTATAGCTGAGAGCTGTAATGTGGAATTGGAGTTCAACAAGCTTCACTTACCCAAATTCGACGTCCCCGATAACAAGGATCCATATGAATACCTCAGCGGTCTTTGTGAACAAGGACTCATATGGCGTTATGGAGAAGCTGCAGCAGATCAGGTGTACCGGCAAAGGCTTGAGTACGAGCTGCAGGTGATCAGGCAGATGGGATACGTCGATTATTTCCTTATAGTATGGGATTTTATTAAATATGCCAGAGACAACGGCATTCGAGTCGGTCCGGGGAGAGGTTCTGCCGCAGGGAGTCTTGTGGCATATTCACTGGGTATCACCAGTGTGGATCCACTAAAATATAACCTGCTCTTTGAACGATTCCTCAATCCTGAAAGGGTGACGATGCCTGATATCGATATCGACTTCTGCTATGAACGAAGGCAGGAGGTTATCGATTATGTCGTGCGTAAATACGGAGAGGACAGAGTTGCACAGATAATCACCTTTGGGACTATGGCAGCAAGGGCTGCTATCAGGGATGTGGGCAGAGCGCTGGATATCCCGTATGGTGAAGTGGACTTGATCGCAAAAATGATACCGTTTCAGATCGGTATGAACATCAATAAGGCACTTGAATTAAATCCTGAGTTGAAAATGAAATATGAAGAGGATGAACAAACACAGGAGCTGATCGATACGGCAAAGCTTCTGGAGGGGCTGCCAAGACATGCCAGTACTCATGCGGCCGGAGTTGTTATTTCCAAAGATCCCATAACGGAATATGTACCGCTTCAGAAAAATGATGAAAGTGTGACAACTCAGTTTCCAATGGGTCTTCTCGAGGAGCTCGGACTGCTGAAAATGGACTTTCTTGGGCTGCGCACCCTAACAGTAATAAGAGATGCGGCAGACCTTATTTACAGGAACCATGGTATCAAAATCGACATAGATAAGCTTGAAATGAGTGACCCTGCTATATTCAAGCTGATAGGAGAAGGCAAAACATCAGGTATATTCCAGCTTGAAAGCACAGGGATGACGCAGTTCATGAAGGAACTGCAGCCTGCTTCGCTGGAAGATATCATTGCAGGAATTTCACTATATCGGCCGGGACCTATGGATTCGATCCCCAAATATATTAGAAACAAAAACAACCTGGAAATGATCACATATGAACATCCGCTGCTCGAAGGGATACTAGATGTAACATACGGCTGCATGGTTTATCAGGAACAGGTAATGCAGATAGTCAGGGATCTTGCAGGGTATTCGTATGGCCGATCCGACCTCGTGCGAAGGGCGATGTCTAAGAAAAAGCACGATGTCATGCAAAAGGAGAGAGAGAATTTTATACACGGCATTGTTGATGAAGACGGCAATGTCATAGTAAAGGGAGCTGTCAGAAACGGTGTTGACGAGAAGACTGCGGACCGCATATTCGATCAAATGATGGATTTTGCCAGCTATGCCTTCAATAAGTCTCACGCTGCAGCATATGCCGTAGTTGCTTATCAGACCGCATGGCTGAAGTATTACTACCCTGTCGAATTCATGGCTGCATCGTTAAACAGCTTTCTTGGAAGCAGTGACAAGATATCGTACTATGTACATGAGTGCAAACAGGCAGGAATTGAAGTTCTGCCGCCGGATGTGAATGAAAGCAATGTCAGATTCACCGTTGTCAACAAAAAAATACGGTTCGGAATGGCTGCGGTCAAAAATGTTGGGGAGAATGCCGTCCGGGAGCTTATTGATGAACGGAACGAGAATGGCCTGTTTAAAAGCTTTGGTGAATTTTGCGAGCGAATAGGAGGAAGGGATTTCAACAAAAGGTGTGTTGAGAGCCTGATCAAATGCGGTGCTTTTGATTCATTCGGCGTATATAGATCAAAAATGATGGCAGTATACGAAAGGCTTCTTGACGGAGCCCAGCAGAATAGAAAGAGCAAGGTTGACGGACAGCTTTCATTGTTTGAGATGCCTGGAGAGATGCAGACTGTAAAAAATGAGGAAAACTACCCCGAGCTTAAGGAATTTTCCCAAAAGATGCTGTTATCCATGGAGAAGGAGATGCTGGGACTGTATGTATCAGGTCATCCTCTCAGAGAGTTTGAAGAAGAGATACTGGAACAGACGACGTTGGACAGCACGCTCATAAATTCTGTGGATACCGCACAGGATGAAGGAAATTCAGGCGGTACAGGAGGCAAAAGTATTACTGACGGCATTCTGGTCACTGTCGGAGGTATAATTACTGACATTAAGGCAAAAACCACAAAAAGCAATAATCTTATGGCCTTTGTTACTCTGGAGGACCTTTACGGCAGTATGGAGGTCATAGTTTTCCCGACCGTGCTCAAAAGGTATAGATCATTGCTGGTCAGTGAAAATGCAGTTTTTATTGACGGACGTATCAGTATAAAAGAAGAGGAACTGCCAAAAATAATATGTGAAAATGTGCGAATGATCCAGAAAAAGGATGTAACGAATACGATAGGCGGGAATAATAGCACAGATGGTGCAGTAAAGAGAATCGGATGGAAGGAAAAGCTTTATATTAAATCGGAAATGCCGGAAGACTGCGACATGATGAAGTCAGTAACAGCGTTATTGAAGTATTTCAACGGAATGACTCCTGTGATTTTTTGCAAATCGGACGATGTGGGAAATATTACAAAATGTGATATTGGAGATTATCATGTTGAAGTCTGCGATACACTGCTGAGCGAACTTGTTGAACGGTTTGGTGAAAAAAATGTAAAAATTGTTACTAAAGAAATACCCAAATAGCGGTGTTGCGCTAAAGTATATAGTTTAAAGGCTTTTACCCATCACATGGACAATTTGTGTTGATTTTTCATATGAAATAATATATAGTTATTTCGAGGTGGTTTTTTTGGATTGGGAATTGGACAAGGTACTGGAAGAATATGTTGTTATAAGGGCTGAAGAAAACGGAGTCAATGTTATAGGTCTTACCAGGGGCAGGGATACCAAATTCCATCATACAGAAAAACTTGATAAGGGTGAAGTATTAATAGCTCAGTTTACGGAGAATACTTCCGCTATAAAGGTGAGAGGAAAATCCAGGATCTTATGCCGCCATGGTGAAATCAATTCCGGTGAATAGTCCAAAAAGGGGCGTGTTATAAATGTGGACAGTGGTATACATGGCACAAAGCAAAGAAATTGCTACAGCACTTCAGGAATTGCTCACTAAAGAGGGAATCCTCGTTAAACTCAGGCCTATAAGCAAGAACCATGAAAACAACGATAATTATTATGAAGTGCTTGTTCCGGAAGCAGAGGTGGAAGAAGCGCATAGTGTCATTATTGAAAAAGGTTATTAAAGCGTAAGTCTAAAACAAAGTACAGAAGTCCAATCCCGTGTATAACCAAGACACGGGCTTAATTTTTTAAGGGTCTAAAATGGAGAGATAGAATGATTATAACAGAAACACCAATAACGGTCAGATATGCAGAAACAGACCAGATGGGTGTTGTGCACCATTCCAATTATCCCGTCTGGTTTGAAGCAGGAAGAACTGATTTTATCAGGAAAATGGGGATGCCTTACTCAGTGATTGAAGAAAAGGGTGCGATGCTCCCTCTGCTCGAGCTGAAGTGTACATTTAAAGGCTTTGCAAGATATGAGGACAATATAATAATAAGGACTGGTATCCAGGATTATTCCGGTACAAGACTGCTGTTTCATTATGAGGTCGTTCGCTCGGGAGAGGACAGGGTATTGACAGAGGGTGAGACAATGCACTGCTGGACCAACCGGGATCTTAAGCCTGTGAATGTCAGAAAGTTTATGCCTGAAATATTTGAACTGATAGAAAGGGCTTCAAAAGACAAATGAGCTGAGCGATTCGTATAATTGTACAGTGCCGTTTTTATATGGTAAACTATAGTATAAACAACCTAGGCGGTGAGTTATGAATATACCTAATATACTGACAATACTGCGCTTTATGTTGATACCTGTATTTGCATACTTTCTCAGCACACATCATTACCTTACAGCGATGCTGTTGTTCCTTGCAGGGGGATTGACTGATGTGCTTGATGGCTATATAGCCAGAAAATATAATTTAGTCACATCCTGGGGAAAAATAGCAGATCCTATGGCGGACAAGCTAATGCAAATAACGGCCATTGCTATACTTTCACTGGTATTGAAGATAATTCCCATTGAACTGGTCATGATAATACTGGCAAAGGAGATTTTGATGGGTCTGGGTGCACTGGTGCTGTACAAACAAAAGAAATATGTTGTTTCTGCCAATTGGTATGGCAAAATGACCACTGTCATTTTTTATCTGGCAATCATAATGCTGATGTTTGAAGAGCCCTTCGGCGTGTGGAATCTGTTTGGAGTGGCGCTGAACCAGCTGTTTTTCATACTTGCTGTCGCAACGGCATTGTTCGCATTCTTTATGTATCTTAGATCGTACCTTAAACTAAAACAGCAGAAGTAGCGAAAGGGTCCTATGTTCGGTTATATCGTTCCGGAAAAGCCGGAAATGAAAATAAAAGAGTATGAACTATTCCGGGCTTATTATTGCGGCGTATGCCGGTCCATCGGCAAACGTCACGGCCAGTTGAAACGACTGACGCTCAATTACGATTCTGCATTTCTGGCAGTTTTGCTGTCAGCAATCGCACAGGAACGTATCAAGGTGCAAAAAAAGCGCTGTGTTGCCCATCCTCTGGAAAAAAGACATATGATAAGCGAAAGCTCCATAGTTGATTATGCATCAGACATTAATATCATACTGGCGTATTATAATCTGGAAGATAAGAAGCGCGACGAAGCATCGGTCATTTCAACCTCGGCATTGGTTCTTTTAAAAAGGGTCTTCAGGAAACTGAGAAAGCAGTACGAGGACAAGTGTGAATTTATGGAATCGCAGCTAAATGAACTGACACGTCTGGAAAGGGAGAAATGTGCTTCAATGGATATGGCGGCAGAACCTTTTGCTAAGCTGATGGAGGAGATTACTGCATACGAGCCTGTCTGTACTGACGGTAAAACGGAGAAGATACTGCGATGGATAGGTTACAACCTGGGTAAGTGGATTTACCTGATAGATGCTTATGATGATATTGAAAATGACTTAAAGAACCAAAACTACAACCCGCTTATCTATCAATTCGGATATGACATACAGGATGTGAGTGAGTTCAAGCAGAAGATACAGAGCAAGGTCGAATTTACGCTGATATACTCACTCAATGAAATATCAAGGGCATTTGAATTGCTCGAAATAAAAGCAAATAAAGGCATACTGGAAAACATAATATATATGGGAATGCTCAGAAAAACTGAAAAAACTCTTGGTATAAGGAGATGCAGCGAAATTGAAGAATCCGTATGAGGTCCTTGGGATCAAAGAAGGTGCGAGTGAAAATGAAATAAAAATAGCTTACAGAGAGCTGGTAAAAAAGTATCATCCAGACCAGTACCAGAACAATCCCCTGTCAAAGCTGGCAGAGGAAAAGTTAAGAGATATCAATGAAGCTTATGATTATCTTATGAAGAATGCCTCTGCAAAAGGTAATGCGTCCGGAGGAGGCAGCGGCCAGTCATACAGCGGAAACTGGAGCAATGGTGAAGGAAGCGATTTTTTCAATCAGGTAAAATCTCATATCAACAGCGGAAATATCAAGCTGGCTGAGGATATGCTGGACAGATCCGGCAGCCGCCCTGCGGACTGGTATTATCTCAGGGGATTGATATTCATGCGCAAGGGCTGGTATGATGAAGCATATACGCACATACAGAGGGCAGTGAATATGGATCCCTCCAACTATGAATATAGAAGCGCACTGAACAGAATGAACACCTCAAACAACACATACCGCACCAATTCATTCAACAGAGGCTACTCCAGAAATGAACCTGATCTGTGTACCATCTGCCAATGTCTGTGGTGTTCTGACTGTTGTTGTGAATGTGCAGGCGGAGATCTGATCGGTTGTTGCTGATATATGGGAGGGTATGGGGATGAGTGGTTCCCTGAAAGCTAAAAGTATTGCGCTCAACGGAGTACTGGGAGCACTTGCTGTTGTATGCATGCTGCTGGCTAATATACTGCCGACAAATACGATATCGTTATATGCGCTCAGCTCCTTCTTTATTTCCATTTCTATAATTGAAGGCGGCATCAGGGCAGGCTGGGTCTTTTATATGGCAACCAGCCTTCTTTCGTTGATAATAGTCCCGGATAAGTTGACCTTGATACCATATGTAATTTTCTTTGGAATATATGGTATAGTCAAATTCTACATTGAAAAGTTAAATAGAATTGTAATAGAATATATTTCGAAGTTTGTATATTTCAATATCTGCGTCATCATAGTGTTCACAGCCGCAGACAGACTGCTTGAAGCAGTTCCGTCTGTGAAGCTGCCATGGGGGATATTGATAGCGGCAGCTGAAATTGTATTTTTTATATATGATATAGTCTACACTATGTTTATAAATTACTATAGAAACAAAATCAGAGCTAAGCTAAAGCTGCGATGAAAATGGACCAGAAAATACTGATAAGGGAAATATGAAATGGACGACAGGACTATACGGATATTGGAACTAGATAAAATTATATATAGGCTCATCGGTTTATGTGCCTGCGAACTAGGCAGGGAGCTCGCAAAGGAATTAAGTCCGCAAAAACAGCCTGAAACCGTGAAAAGGATGCTGAAGAAAACCACCGATGCCGTGGATTATGTTCTCAGAAGGGGCAGTCCACCGCTTGGAGGTATCCATGATATCAGAAGCAGCCTCAAGAGAGCGGAAATCGGTTCTATACTCAATCCCGGAGAACTTCTTCGTATTGCAGATACATTACGTACTGCACGGAATATGAAGAATTATTCGTCAATAGTCAGCCCGAAGACCGATGAAACCGAAAACCATATCAGCAGCCTTATATCTTCTATCACTTCAAACAAGCGTATTGAGGATAAAATCAACATGGCTGTAGTCAGCGAGGAGGAAATATCAGACAGCGCCAGCTCAGCTCTGTCGAGCATAAGAAGGCAGATCAAGGATCAACAGAACTCCATAAAGGAGAAACTCAATTCCATGATCCATTCCTCCAAGTATACGAAGTTCATGCAGGAATCGCTCGTGACTTTAAGGGGGGACAGATATGTGGTACCGGTTAAGGCGGAGCACAGAAATGAGATTCCCGGACTAGTGCACGATTCATCAGCAAGCGGAGCTACCATATATGTTGAGCCGATGGCAGTAGTGGAAGCAAATAACAGCATAAAGCAGCTGAAGATAAAGGAACAGCTTGAGATAGATCGCATACTGCAGGATCTGACAATGGATGTCAGCGGTATAATCGAGCCTCTGAAAGCAAATATGATCATATTTGCGGAGCTTGATTTTACTTTTGCAAAAGCAAAGCTTAGCCTGGATAACAACTGCGTATGTCCAAAGCTGAACGGTGACAAAAAAATACATATCAAGAAGGGAAGACATCCGCTGCTTGACAAAAAAACGGTCGTACCAATTGACTTATGGGCAGGAGACAGTTTCGATACACTGGTTGTTACCGGTCCCAATACCGGTGGTAAAACAGTTACACTCAAGACTGTCGGGCTGTTTACTCTGATGGCTCAGTCAGGTTTGCACGTACCCGCTGCAGAGGGTACCGAATTGAGTATATTTGACAGAGTATATGCCGATATTGGAGATGAACAAAGCATTGAGCAAAGTCTGAGTACTTTCTCCTCTCACATGAAAAATATTGTAAATATTTTATCAGAGGCGGACGGAAGATCACTGGTGCTTTTTGACGAGCTTGGTGCAGGTACTGATCCAACAGAAGGTGCAGCTCTCGCCATGTCTATACTCGAAAACCTCCACAAAAGAGGTGCAGTCACCTTTGCCACGACACATTACAGTGAGCTCAAGGTATATGCACTCACAACGGAAGGCGTGGAAAACGCCTGTTGTGAATTTGATGTTGAGACGCTGAGACCTACCTACCGGCTATTGATAGGGGTTCCAGGAAAGAGTAATGCGTTTGCCATATCCAAAAGGCTCGGACTAAAGGATATTATACTTGACAGAGCAAGGGAATTTTTATCCGGAGAGGATATTAAGTTTGAAGATGTATTGATGAAAATAGAAAAAAACCGCAGCGAGTCCGAGAAGGAGCGATTGCAGGCGGAAAGCTACAGGCTGGAAATAGAGGGCTTGAAAAAGGAACTGGAGGAACAAAAGCAAAAGCTCATTTCGCAAAAGGAAAAGCAGCTCCGCGAAGCACGTGAAGAAGCAAGAAAAATATTACTTGATGCCAAACTGGACGTGGAAGGCATGCTTGATGATATGAAGAGGGCAGCAAAAGAGCAGGATGAAGCATTGAAAAATAAGACTGCCGAGGAAGTAAGGGCGAGATTGAGAAGCAGTATAGGCGATCTTGAAAGCTCTCTATCTGAAAATGTTTTTGCCAGAAAGGGCTTTATAAAGCCGCCGGAAAATTTAAAGCCCGGCGACAGCGTACTTATTATCAATCTGAACCAAAAGGGCACAGTTGTGACACCACCTGACAAAGACGGTGATGCACTCATCCAGGCAGGTATCATGAAAATAAATGTGCATGTAACAAACCTGAAGCTGGTGGACGATCAGGCTGCGGAAATACGAAAAATCGGATCAGGAAGGATAGGTATGTCCAAAACCATGAACATTACTTCACAAACTGACATCAGAGGTATGAATGTGGAGGAGGCCGTTCAGGAACTTGGGAAATTTCTTGATGATGCAGCTATTGCGGGACTATCCGAGATCACTATTGTTCACGGGAAAGGCACCGGTATGCTAAGGAATGGTGTACAGCAATATCTCAAGACAAATCACCATGTTAAAAGCTTCCGGCTTGGGAAATATGGAGAGGGCGAATCTGGAGTGACGATCGTCACAATGAAATGATATCAATATCTTCACGGCTTTTTAGCAAAATTTCACAAATTTTCTCTTGTATTCAGTCGGGAAAAACAATATAATGCTAATAATAGGATATTTATGTCACTATCTACCACACTAAACTAATGATAACGAGGTGCTAACCTTGAAGGAGAACGTCAAGTACTATCCATTGACACATCCGCAATTAGGCATATGGTACACTGAAAAATTGTACCCAGGTACCAGTATTGGCAATATTGCAGGTACACTTAAATTGAAAGGTAATATTGATTATTCCCTACTGAAAAAAGCTATTGAGATATATGTGGAAAATACAGATACCTTCAGACTTCATTTTGCTGAAATCAATGGAGAACCAAAGCAATACTATTCTAAACTCGTACCCCCAAAAATAGAAGTTTATGATTTTTCTTCTTCTGGCAAGGAAGCACTGTATAAGTGGGATACTAACAGAACGCAATTACCATTTCAGCTTATTGATAGCGATCTATATGAGTTCTGCATATTTAAGTTAAGTGAAACTGATGCGGGTGTATATATAAAGCTTCATCATCTTATTTGTGATGGTTGGTCAATTGTACATCTATCAAATGATATATGTAAAATATATTTTGATCTTTGTTCAGAAAAATATGAGAAATTTGATGCAACACCATCATATTCGGGATTTATTGAGGATGAAGATAGATACATCAAGTCAGAAAAAATAAAAAAGGATCGACTATTTTGGAATGAGATTTATAGCAGCTATCCTGAGATTACAACACTTAAAATTCGCAAGACAAATTCACATAATACAAAATCAAAAAGAAAATCTTTCGTGTTACCAGCTAGACTTAGTAAAAAGATAATGGAATTCTGCAGCGAGAATAGAACATCTATTTTTTTATTGTTTTTTACTGCTTTATCCATTTATATAAACAGAGTATCTGATAAGGAAGATATTATTATTGGTGTTCCGGTACTTAATAGATCAAATATTACTCACAAGAAAATGATAGGAATGTTTATTAATACATTGCCAATCAGAATTTCTGTAAACACAGATATGAATTTTGCTGATTTTTTAGATAGTGCAACAAAAGAATGGATGAAGGCACTAAAACATCACAAATATTCATATGATTTAATTGTTAATGAAGTACGTGAGAAATATTCGGGAATTAATGACTTATATGATATTACATTATCATATCAGAATGCTAAAATCACCAAAGAAGAGGAAGTCTATAGCGAGGGGAGATGGCATTTCTGTGGACATCAAAAGCAATCACTCAATATACATATCAATGATCGAGAAAATGATGGGACAATTGCTATTGATTATGATTATCTTGTTGATGTTTTTTATGCCAAAGAAATAGATTTTATTCACGATCATATAATACGAATTCTTTGGCATGCATTAGATAACCCATGCAAGACGGTCGCAAAACTCGATATGGTTTCAGAAAAGGAAAAGAACAAAATATTGTTTGATTTTAACAACACTGCATCCGATTACCCTAAGGATAAAAATATCATTCGTTTATTTGAAGAACAGGTAGAAAAAGCACCGCATAATTGTGCAGTTAGATTTAATAATATCTCGCTGACTTATGAAAAGTTTAACAGAAGGGTGAATGAAATTGCGTGGACTCTTATTGAGTCAGGCGTTAACAAAGGAGATATCATTGCGGTAATGATTCCGCGCAATTTACATGCTTTGGTTTCGATATATGCAATTTTAAAGTGTGGAGCAGTGTTTTTACCGATTGATACAGCATATCCACATGACAGAATAATATATATGTTAAATGATTCACAACCTAAAGTAATACTATATGAAGATGTAAGTATCATTAATAAAATTGAATATAAATGCAACTGGATAAATGTATCAAATTGTATATCACTAAAAAACAATAATCCCAGAATATATCCATACAAAGACAGTAATGCGTACATTATTTATACATCAGGTTCTACTGGCAAACCAAAAGGAGCAATGATAACAAACAAAGGACTTGTCAACTATATCTATTGGGCTAATAAGGTTTACCTTAAGGGTGACAATATTACATTTCCTCTACATTCCTCGCTTTCATTTGATTTGACAATTACCTCAATATTCACACCATTGATATCAGGAAATACGATAATAATATACAGTGATGATAATGCTCTTGAGCCTCCAATTATCAGAGTTTTTACAGAAAACAATGTTGATATTGTTAAACTAACTCCTGCACACTTGAGCTTAGTCAAAGATATTGATAACTCAAATTCAAGAATAAAAAGACTAATAGTAGGAGGGGAAGACCTCAAAACGGAATTAGCAAGACAGGTATATAGTAGTTTTTGTGGTAATGTGGAAATATATAATGAATATGGACCAACAGAAACAGTTGTAGGTTGTATGATATATAAGTTTAATTATGAAAGTGATAGCAGAGTATCTGTACCTATAGGGAAACCCGCTGATAATGTAAGCATCTACATTTTAGATAAACACTTGAATCCTGTGCCTATAGGGGCACCTGGCGAACTGTGTATAGGTGGGGATGGAGTTTGTGCAGGGTATCTTAACAATCCCGACCTAACATCAAAGAAATTTATTACAAATCCTTTTATTGAAAATCAAAAAATGTATAAATCAGGAGATCTTGCTCGATGGTTCCCACAGGGAGACATCGAATGTCTTGGTAGGATAGATGACCAAGTAAAGATTAAGGGATACAGAGTGGAACTAGGAGAGATTGAAACACAATTGTTAAGTCATGAGGAAGTAAGTTCGGCAGTTGTAATGGTATTTGATGATAAGGATAGAAAAAAGTATCTATGCGCTTATGTTATACTAAGCAGCAATATCAGTGAGAATGATCTTAGAATTTATCTAGCACGAAGGCTACCTGCATACATGATACCAACTCACTTTATCATTTTGGATAAAATACCATTGACGCAAAATGGGAAAGTGGACAAACGTAGATTACCTAAACCTCAGAATAAATTGCAGCATATTGAATATACAGAGCCATCAAATGAAATAGAAAGAATTATTGCAAATGCAATACAGGATGTATCAGGGCTTAATAAAGTAGGAGTTTATGATAACTTCAATGATCTTGGCATAGATTCGTTGGATATAATAAGGATACAAGCCAAAATACTAAAGTACAATTGGAAGATTAGTACACAAGATTTCTATGAGTATCCCAACATACAATTGTTGTCACACAAGGTTTCGAATAAAATAGAGTTTTCAGGAGCCAAGCATGAAGGTTATGCAAAAATTAGAACGTTTTCTCCAGTTCTCTTTAGTAATAATAACTCTAGTGAAGGAAACATTTTGTTAACCGGGTGTACGGGGTTTTTGGGAGCTCATCTGCTTAACGAGATAATTTCCAATTCATCTGTCAATGTATATTGTCTTGTAAGAGAAAATGGACATGAAAAAGCACTACATAAATTGATGTCGAAACTAGACTACTATTTTACTTGCGATTATAGAAAACTGATTAACAAAAGGATACATGTAGTTAATGGTGACTTTACATTAAATAATCTTGGACTTTCTGATAACGACTATAAAAATCTTGGAAGAAAGCTAAAGAGTATCATACATTCTGGTGCCTTAGTAAAGCATTATGGAGATACTCGGTTATTTGAGAAAACAAATGTATTTGGTACTGAACAAATCGCTGACTTCGCCGAACAGTTTGGAATTCAACTTAATCATATTTCTACTACCAGTATTGCAGGCCAGTATGATGATAGTGATAATATAGGTAAGGAATTCTTTGAAAGCGACATATATGTAGGTCAACGAATTGAGGATAAAATATACATTAAAACTAAGTTTTTGGCTGAACAAATAATTGTGAATAGAGTATTGTCAAATAATTTGAATGCTAATATTTTCAGGATAGGAAATCTTACTGGAAGATATTCGGACGGTGTTTTTCAGGAAAACAGTCATGAGAATCTATTTAATAACAGAATCAATAGTATTATTAAGTACAGATCAATACCTAAAGAAATTATGAATATTAAAGTTGACCTGACTCCTGTTGATTTTTGCTGCAGTGCAATTCAAAAAATTATGATTAATTACAGTGATAGAGCAGACATATATCATCTATACAATACAAATACATTAAGGGTTTCTCATTTGATACAATTACTAAATAATATCGGAAAACCAATTGAAGTAGTAGATTTGAATGAATATACTGAGAACATAAAGAAACTTTATGAGAAAAATATAAATGTGAATCTGCTTTATAGTTTTATTAATGAGATGAATGATAATATGTCTATAAGAAACACAGTAAAAATTAATGCAGATAAAACGTTAGAGCTTTTATATAAGGTAGGATTTAGATGGCCTGTATGTGATGAGAACTACATTAATAAAATATTTGGTGATATTACAGAAGATAATAATGATCAAAAAGGATACAATTGAATGTTTAATTTTCAGTTTACTAAATTGAAGTTTAGAGCTAGTACTCAGATGATCATAGTTCATAATATTGTAACTATAATTATTGCTATTGTCTTCTACTACCTTTTACCAGCAGTATTGAACTATCCTCCATACTCTATTAATAATGAATTTCAAACAAAAGTGGCAGGAATACATTATACTTATCAGTTCATTTTCATTGTAGCTATAATATTATCCTTTAGTGATATTTTTATTTTACTCAGTTTAAGAAAACTTGATAAAATTGAAGAATATCTAAAAAATGATAATAAAGTCGAGATTGAGAAGGTCAGGATAAGGTGTCATACATTCCCTTATTCACTTTATATAGTACTCATTCTAATACCAGCACTTTTACCCTCGCTAATACTAATATTAATTGGGACAAATCTCATATTGGCATACAAAATCGGCAGCATTGTTTCTACATTTAGTACAATAATTGCATTATCAACGCATATATTTTCAAGCAGAATCATGGGAAGGATACTGTATAAAATAGAATATACACATAGAATTTATGGTAGAAAAATCGGGCTTAGAAACAAAATGTATCTGCAAATTTTACCGGCATTTCTTGTTGCAATTTTGTTCACGTCATTGGTCAGTTATTCAAGACTTGTTACAGAAAAAGGTAATATATTATATGATTACTATTTTTCTCAATTAGTTGAAAAATTTGACGGTCGAAGCAATTTGGGGAAAGAAGAAATAAACGCAATTTTAGGTACAATACATCGAAATGAAGATCAACCTTTCTTAATTAGTCCTACAGGTGCTACAGAACCGGAAATGATTTCAAACAGTAGTTTTTTTCTAAATTACCTAAAGGACATAGCTCTAGATAAAACAAATGGTCATGTTTATGATTATTATGGAGTCGATTCTCAAGCAGCTGCTATTGTTGTTCATGCAAGCGATGGAGATTGGATAGTCGGAATAAAATATGATGTAACTTCTCCCAGTACTATTGAATTATTAGGTGTTAGCTTTTTGTTCATTATTATTTTATATGCATTTGTATTACGCTACCTTTCTAAATCATTAGCTGATGATATTTCAAGAGTAGCAATAAATTTAAGCGATGTAGTTCATGGTGAAAATGTTAATCTGGATCAGAAATTACCAGTAACATCTAATGATGAAATTGGTGACTTGATCGTTGCTTTTAACAAAATCCTTGATCTGGCCAAGGAGAATATCGAATCCATAAAAGAGCAGCAGGCCATACTTGTTGAGCAAGAGAGGCTTGCATCACTGGGTCAGCTTATAGGAGGGATCGCCCACAACTTGAAAACGCCAATAATGTCGATTTCAGGCGCTATAGAAGCAGTAAAGGATCTGGCATATGAGTACAGGGATTCAATTGGAGACAGGAGCATCACAAATCAAGATCATGAAGAGATCGCAAAGGAAATGCTTACATGGCTTGATAAGATGAAGCCTTACTGTGCGTATATGTCTGATGTCATATCGGCTGTGAAAGGGCAGGCCGTACAGATGACAACATCGAGCACTGTCAAGTTTACCGTCGATGAGGTAGTCAAGAGGGTCGAATTATTGCTCAAACATGAACTAAAGAGATACCATTGCGTGTTGAATGTTAATTCGCAAATCGACATGAAAACTGAAATAAAAGGTGAAGTTAACAATTTGGTTCAGGTGTTCGATAATATAATCATTAATGCTATGCAGGCATATGATGGCGAAAATGGAACGATCGATCTTGAAATACTACGAAGCGGGGATAATGTGGAATTCATCTTCAAGGACTATGGGAAAGGTATCCCCAGAAATGTTGCAGACAGATTGTTCAAGGAAATGATAACTACAAAGGGCAAAAACGGTACCGGACTGGGACTGTACATGTCATATTCCACCATAAAGGGGAGATTCGGCGGTAATATGTCATTTACGACGAAGGAAGGGTGTGGTACGACTTTCTTCATATCCATACCGTGTATAACATACGGAAATGAGGAGGCGGGATAAATGAGAAAAAAGGCACCGGCGAATTCACTCAATTATAGAATACTCGTTGTAGATGACGAAATCGGCATCATTGATTCACTATCGGTTGTTTTGAAGCGAAGCGGCTATGATTTCACGGGAATTGTTGATCCGCTTGAGGCAATAGAAAGGGTCAGAAAGGAACATTTTGACCTGATAATACTCGACTACCTGATGTATCCAATACATGGGGATAAGGTGGTACAGAGGATCAGAGAATTCAACAAGGAGATTTACATACTGCTCCTTACCGGGCATAAGGATCTTGCACCTCCGATGGAAACCATAAAAGCCTTTGATATACAAGGCTACTGCGAAAAGAGCGACCGTTTTGATCAGCTTCTGCTTCTGGTTGAATCCGGCATAAAATCGATCTCACAGATGAGAACGATAAAAAAATTCAGAGACGGTCTAAATGAAATATTGCAGGCAGTTCCTAAAATTTATTCACTGCAGCCGATCGATATGATCCTCGAAGATATACTGCTGGAGCTGATGCCTCTTGTGGACAGTGAAAACGCATTTATACTCGTCGATGACACCACCGATATAGCCGAGGGCAATAAAAGCATATTCAAGGGTATAGGGAAATTCAAGGCTGAGATAAATCATTTCATGGAGATGCTCAGCCCTACCCTTATGGAGCATATAGGATACGCCAGAATATCGAAGCAGAAGGTCGATCTTGATGATGGTGTTATACTTCCGCTGAATAATGAAATGAATCAGACGATAGGTGTGATATATGTAGAGGGCAGAAATACCGAAGAGGGTGTCAAGCTGCTGGAGATATACACAAGTCAGGCTGCCTCATCTATTAATAATGCATTTTTGCATTCTTTGGTAAATATGAAGAATGATGAACTGAACAAGACGTATGATCAGTTGAAGCTGAGGTATATGGATACTATCGAGGCTCTGAGGCAGGCAGTCGATGCCAAGGATATATACACCAGAGGCCATTCAGACCGTGTAGCCTATTATTCAAGGAGGATAGGGAAGGCATTGAACATGTCTCCTGAGGACCTCGAGACACTTAGGATAAGTGGTATTTTCCATGACATAGGCAAGATTGGAACAGCTGACGATATACTTCTAAAGAACGACAAGCTGAACGACAAGGAGCTCAAGGAAATCCAGAAGCATCCGCTGAAGGGTGCCAGAATATTATCGGCTGTCTCTATGTTCAAGGATGTTGTACCTGTTGTAAAGTGTCACCATGAAAGGATCGATGGCACTGGTTACCCGGAAAAGCTCAAGGGAGAGGAAATACCTTTACTGGCAAGAATAATTTCTGTAGCTGATGCATTTGATGCTATGATGTCTGACAGGCTGTACAGGTCGAAGTTGAATCTGGAGGAGGCAAGGCAGCAGCTGCTCAATGGAGCCGGGACACAGTTCGATTCAGAGGTGGTGTCGGTATTTCTGGAGCTTATCGATGGAACAGGATACAGCGATATGCTGTTAGAAACTGCGGCAAGCTTCGAATAGAACACACATAATACATAATAAGCATATTATTAGACGGGCAGCATTTTTGCTGCCTGTTTGTGTTTTATAACCGAAGAAAAGCAGACGCTGCTTTATGTCATTAAGTGCCCGCAGCGAAAGTGTAAAGCGGTGTGGATTTTGATTTTATTGACATTGCTTATTGTATAATTTAAAATTTAACTTGTTGTATCCGGGAAGCCGGGCTAGATTATACTAAAGTTGAGTATGAATGCAACAAATTTAATAGAATCTGAGTCAATAAAATGCTCAGATATAAGACTGGAAGGGACGAAAACTGTGGCAGACAAGAGAGAAGACATTAGGAATATTGCAATTATTGCTCATGTAGATCATGGCAAAACAACTCTGGTGGATGGAATGCTCCGTCAGAGCGGCATATTCAGAGAAAACGAACAGGTGCAGGAACGCATCATGGATTCCAATGATCTGGAACGCGAGCGAGGCATCACCATATTGGCAAAAAATACAGCGGTCAGATATAAGGGGATGAAAATAAACATCGTTGACACCCCGGGACATGCGGATTTCGGGGGAGAAGTAGAGCGTGTGCTCAAAATGGTAGATGGGGTCCTTCTGCTTGTCGATGCATTCGAAGGACCGATGCCGCAGACCAGATTTGTGTTGAGAAAAGCTCTGCAATTGAACTTAAAGCCGATTGTAGTCGTCAATAAGATAGACAGACCTGAAGCAAGACCTGAAGAAGTTATAGACGAAGTGCTTGATCTATTTATAGAGTTGGGCGCAGATGATGACCAGCTTGAGTTTCCTGTAGCGTATGCTTCTTCAAGAGAAGGTTATGCAATGTTGGGACTGGACGATGAAAGAAAGGATCTGGAGCCGCTTTTCAGGACAATAAAGGATCATGTCCCGGCACCTTCCGGTGATATCGGAAAACCGCTTCAGCTTCTTGTGTCAAACATAGACTATGACGAATATGTCGGAAGGATTGCGATAGGAAGGATAGACAGGGGACGAATAAAGATCGGGCAGCAGGCTGCTATATGCAAAAAGGATGGAAGCGTATACCAGGCAAAGGTCAGCAGGCTGTACAGATTTGAAGGGCTTAAAAGGGTTGAGAGCGAAGAGGCTGAGCTGGGTGACATTGTTGCAGTTTCCGGGATCAGTGAAATAAACATTGGAGAAACGATATGCGACGTGGAAACACCTGAAGCGCTGCCATTCGTAAATATTGATGAACCTACTATCAGTATGACCTTCAGTGTCAACAACAGCCCATTTGCAGGCAGAGAAGGCACATATGTAACATCAAGGCACTTAAGAGATCGTCTTTTTAAAGAACTGGAGACCAATGTAAGTCTTCGTGTTGAGGAAAGTGATACAGCGGACTCCTTTAAGGTCTCAGGAAGAGGAGAGCTGCACTTATCCATACTTATTGAAACAATGAGAAGGCAGGGATATGAATTCCAGGTGTCAAAGCCTAAAGTTATCATGAAGGAAATAGACGGAGTCCAATATGAACCGGTCGAACTGCTGATGATAGATGTGCCTGAAGATTTCATGGGTGTTGTTATGGAAAAGCTTGGCACCCGAAAGGCAGAAATGGTGAACATGCACTCTGCCGCAGAAGGGTATATGAGACTTGAATTCAAGATACCGGCCAGAGGGCTTATAGGCTACAGATCAGAGTTTTTGACCGACACAAAGGGCAATGGTATAATGAATCATATATTCCATGGCCATGAACCTTTCAAGGGCGATATCTCAAGCAGACAGAGAGGATCGTTAGTAGCATGGGAAGATGGTGAAGCTGTAACATATGGTTTGTACAATGCTCAGGAGAGAGGCAATCTTTTTATATCTCCCGGGACTAAGGTATATGAAGGCATGATTGTTGGTGAAAATGCCAGAAATGAAGATATAGTCGTGAATGTATGTAAAAAGAAGCATGTCACAAACATGCGGGCTTCAGGCTCTGATGATGCACTCAGGCTAACGCCTGCCAGAATAATGAGTCTGGAACAGGCACTCGAATTCATATCGGATGATGAACTTGTGGAGATGACACCAAAGAATATTAGGCTCCGTAAAAGAATATTGGATACTGAACAGAGAGCAAAAGTAAGAAGCAAGCTTTGATCAGATGAGATGCAGCATGCAGGATCAAGCGGAGGTGGACGGATGGATTGGCAGGATGTACGAAAGCCGGTAAATAGTAGCGGCACTGGTAAAACAGCTAAAAAACACACAACAAATGGTTCTAAAAAGAAGAAGAAAAAATATACAAAGCTGAAGAGACTGACGATCGTTTTATTGGTGGTAGTGATGCTTGGCGCCATAGCAGTTGTCTGCGGTACGATTGCCTATGATTACGTTATTAAAAACCATCTTGCTGCAAGTGCGCAGCAGGAGATAGTAATCGATGAAGGCAAGGGTGTTGAATTTGTCGTTGAAAGAGGAGCAAATACAACGCAGATAGCATCAAAGCTGAAGGAGCAGAACCTTATCCAAAATGATACGATATTCAAGCTTCTGTCGAAAATAAATGGATATGACGGGACATACAGGTCAGGTACGCACATCGTCAGCAGTGAATTAAGCTATGATGAGATGATGAGAGTGCTTTCATCGAATCCATTGACAAGGAAGGTTATGATTCCTGAGGGCAAGACATTTACCCAGATAGTAGATATTCTGTATAATAGCAAGATAATAAAGGACAAGGCAAAATTTATACAATCAGCCAACACAGAGGAGTTTGACTATGACTTCCTAAAAGGCTTGCCCGACAGGCAATACAGGCTTGAAGGCTATTTGTTCCCCGACACCTATGAATATGATTATAATGTGAGTGACAGGGAGATATTAGCTAAAATGCTGGACAATTTTGATAAGAAATTCAAAACCCAGTACAGGGAATTGATACCGAACCTTCCTGTAGAGATGGATATTGATAAGGTTATAGTATTGGCATCTATCATCGAAAGGGAAGCTAAAGATCCTGATGATCGCCATATAATAGCAGGCGTTCTCTATAACAGGCTCAGCAACAAAGATGCTTCACTTAAAAAGCTTCAGGTGGATGCTTCTATACAGTATATTTTGCTGAAGAATACAGGCTCTTACAAAGAGCGGGTCTTATACGAGGATCTGGAGATAGATGACCCCTACAACACATATCTGTATGAAGGACTGCCGCCCGGGCCCATATGCTGTCCCGGTGAAGCCTCTATCAAGGCTGCGGTCAATCCGGATGAAACGTCATATCTGTATTATGTAGCAAAGGGTGATGGAACAGGAGGTCACGCTTTCGCCAAAACCTTCAAGGAGCATCAGGCCAACATAAATAAATATTCTCAGAAGTGATTTAAAGGGGCTGCTGGCGGCAGCCTCTTTGTTCGTGCGTACGGCCCGTGCGCAGCCTCGAAAGGATCATGCTATGCCTGAAAATGATATGACCAACAAGTTTATAAGAAGTACGCTCAATCCTGGAGATGGGCTGATGAGGGAAATGGAATTGTATGCGAAACAACACCATGTGCCCATCATTAAACCTGAAACTGCCAGACTTCTTATTGTGCTGGGCAGGCTCGTCAAGCCTTCGAGGATACTTGAGATAGGTACTGCAATAGGATATTCGGCCATACTGCTGTCAAGGATATTGGCAGAGAATGGCAGGATAGATACGATTGAGCGCGATGAAAGAATGGTGCTAAAGGCTCATGAAAATATTAAAAGAGCCGGATTGGCAAATACTATCGCTGTGATAGCAGGGGATGCATCAGATGTACTTGTTTGTTTGGACAAGACATATGACATGATTTTTATGGACGCAGCAAAAGGCCAATACCCCGGGTTTTTGCCTGATTGTCTGAGAATGTTGAGAGACGGAGGTCTTTTGATATCAGACAATGTACTGTACAAAGGGATGATAGCCAATGAAGAGCTGGTCGTCAGAAGAAAGAAAACTATTGTGAACAGAATGCGTACGTACATAGACAGTCTTTGTGACGATCCTTCTCTGGACACGAGCATCCTGCCTGTCGGGGACGGAGTGGCATTATCATATAAGCGTATGGAAACGGAGATGAACAGATGAGCGGATACAGAGCTGCTACAGGTAAAAAATATAGAGACAATGCGGTTAGAAAACCGGAATTGCTCGCTCCTGCGGGCAATCTTGAAAAACTAAAAATGGCAGTCATATATGGTGCCGATGCAGTTTATCTTGGAGGCGAGGAGTACGGTCTTCGGGCATCTGCCGGTAATTTTTCCAGTGAAGAGCTAAGAGAAGGCATTGCATTTGCACATGATAACGGTAAAAGAGTATATCTCACCATGAATATAATACCTCACGACGAGGATTTTGAAGGTATGGCTGAGTATGTCAGGCAAGTACAGGATATGGGCATCGATGCAATCATATTTTCAGATCCGGGGATATTCGATCTCCTGCGAGAACAAGCGCCGGATATGGAACTTCATTTAAGTACCCAGGCAAATAATACCAATTGGAGGAGCGCAGCTTTCTGGCACAGGCAGGGTGTAAGCAGAATAATACTTGCAAGAGAGCTTTCGGTTGATGAGATAAAGGAGATCAGAAAGAATGCACCAAAGGAGCTTGAGCTAGAAATGTTTGTCCATGGAGCCATGTGTATATCCTATTCAGGGCGCTGTCTGCTGAGTAGCTATATGGCAGGTCGTGATTCGAACAGAGGGCTTTGTGCTCATCCGTGCAGATGGAAATATCATCTCGTGGAGGAAAAAAGGCCTGGTGAGTATTTGCCGGTTTATGAGAATGATAGAGGCACCTTCATATTTAATTCAAAGGACCTTTGCCTGATCGGCAGTATACCTGAAATAATCGAAAGCGGTATTACTAGTCTTAAGATTGAAGGAAGGATGAAAAGCTCATACTACGTGGCTACAGTCGTCAAAGCATACAGAGATGCACTTGACACATATATGGCAGATCCTGATGGCTACAGCTTTGATCCTGTATGGTTCGAGGAAATGTCCAAAGCCAGCCACAGGGAGTACACTACAGGATTCTTTTACGGCAAGCCTTCCGACAGGGATCAGGTATATACGTCAAGCTCGTATATAAGGGATTATGACTTTGTTGGTCTTGTAAAAGATTATGATAAGACTAAAGGAATCGCAACTATCGAGCAGCGCAACAGGTTTGTTGTCGGAGATGAGCTTGAGGTAGTTGGGCCTAAAGAGAAGTATCATATACATAAGGTCACTGCAATGAAGAATGAGGATGGAGTAGACATAGACACAGCACCTCATCCGCAGATGACTGTTTATATGCCTATGGAACGGCCTGTTGAGCCTTATGCGATGCTAAGACGCAGGACAGAATAGGAAGACCGGCATAGAATGGCTCTTCTGATACGGTAAATGATTTATGTCCGGTATAGCTGCGGCTGGCTGAGGATGCTGACGGCTTGAATACAAACCCTTTTTGACGGCAAGAATCATATTATTACCGTTGAAAGGGGTATTTGTTTGACTGCGAGGAGAGTTTGCATACTTGGCGGGATCATCCTGTCATTATTCCTTTTTTTGATATTCAGGATAGCTGTGATCCAGTTTATTCCGGACAGGTCTTTAGAGGAGGCCGCTTTCAGACAAAGAGTATCCAGCACCGGCATCGAGAGGATCAGAGGGAATATTCTGGACAGAAACAGCATACCATTTACGAACAGAGAACAAAAATTCACTGTACTTATCCAGACTGCTCACATACCAATCTCAAAGACTGAGAGAGAGAAGGTCAGTGCTGTTTTGGGCTTGGATGCAGGTGCAATGAACAACCTTACTTCCAAAAGTGATCCGTTACTAATAAAAGCCGACAAAGAAGGACGAGATGCGTTGATGGATCTCAATGTTGACTGGGTTTCCATGATCAATTCTGTGGAAAGATATGAAGAAGATTCACTGGCAAGGCATGTCATAGGTTATATAAACAGAAGTGATCAGGTTGGACAGGCAGGTATGGAAAAAGTCTATGAAAAAATACTTCGCGATAAGAAGGTTTTTGAGATTGGCACCATCACTGATGCGGCAAAGAACCCAATCAAGGGTTTCGGATACAGGCTTAAGAATTGGAGCGGCAGCGGCAGCAATCTTGATGTCAGGCTGACTTTGGATTATTATGTCCAAAAGATCGTCGAGGAGGTAATGGATAAGAATGGATTATCCGGTGCGGTCGTAGTAGAGGATGTAGTTACAGGAGACATCCTCGCCATGGCAAGCAGGCCTCACTTTGATCAGAATGCAGTGGAAAACTATCTGGACAGCAGCGGTAAAGAGCTTTTCAACAAGGCGACTGCGGCCTACAACCTTGGTTCAATATTTAAAATTATTGACTTGGCAGCCTTTTTTGAAAACGAGGATGACATCGTGATCGGAGCTGGTGATGAAAGCGATGGCGATGACAGTGGAAAGCAGCATCAAGAGGGCGGTTTTTCTGATGAGTACAGATTCTTCGATGGTTTCTCATATGGTCTTCTGCCCTTTGCAGAAGAACCATCTCCCTTTGGGACATACGGTAGGCGGCATGAATTCAACGACCTTGAGCATTATTACTGCAGCGGAGCTGTAGATATAAACGGTTTGACCTTCAAATGCTATTCCTATTATGAGGGCGGGCATGGAGATGTGAATCTCGAGAGAGCTTTTGCACTGTCATGTAATTCATATTTTATAGAACTGTGTCAGAAGATTGGCTATAAAAGGCTGGTGGATATGGCACAGAAGTTCGGCCTGGGAAGTTCAACCGGCATAACCTATCATGGCGTGCACGAGGCAGACGGGAACCTCCCCGATATCAATGCTAATTACAGTAAAGCAGACATCGCAAACCTTGCTATAGGGCAGGGTGTATTGCTCGCAACACCGTTACAGGTGGCTGATCTGACCGCCACTGTGGCAAATGGTGGTATCAAGAACAGAGTGAACATTGTGGACGCAATAGTGGACGATGACGGCAGGATCGTTGAGAGGGTAAAGGTCAGTCAGGGCAAACGCATAATATCAAAGGCAACGGCGGATAAAATAAAGGAACTGATGGAGGCGGTGACGATCAGCGGAACAGGCACAGAGGCAGTTATGGGTTACTATGGAGGCGCAGGCGGAAAAACCGGCAGTGCCGAGACAGGGTCGAAGGATATCGTGCATGCCTGGTTCGCAGGATATTTTCCGGCAGCGGAGCCCAGATACTCTATCGCCGTATTTGCAGAAAACGGACGCCTTGGAGGAAAATCCGCCGCACCGGTATTTGCAGAGATCGCAAGGGGTATGATAGAAAAAGGTTACTAGAGAAAGCAAATAATGCATTAGCAATTCTTCTTATATAAAGGTCTCCATAATATTATTCAAGTTCAATGTCATTTGCAGTTGCATTTGCGAAAACAAAGGGCTATACTTTATTGGTTGTAGTCATTATTTTTTTGAGGTGATAAATGGATGCAGTTAATGGTGATGGTATTGAACATGATCGAAGTACTCGACACTCTTCTTGAAAAGCTCATGGAGCGCGGGATTTGTGGAGCTACAATATTAAACAGCACAGGTATGGTCAGAGAACTGGCTAAAAGCAACGAGGATTTTCCCATATTTGGATCCCTGCGCATGCTTGTGGATACTGACCGTAAGGAAAGCAAGACGCTGTTCATGGTGCTCAGGGATGAAAAAATAAAAGAGGCAAAAGAAATAATACGTGAAGTTGTAGGAGATCTGTCAAAACCTGACTCTGCGGTGATATTTACTTTACCTGTCCTAGACGCAGAAGGAGTTGAGATCTGACATGCAACTGAACACATTTTTCTATCTGGCGCTGATATTATTGGCAGGGCTTGCTTTAGGCCGTGCCGTGAAGCTGATCAGGCTGCCCAATGTCACAGGATACCTTATTGCGGGACTGTTGATCGGCCCATATATCTTTAAAATCGTTCCAATGGAGCTGGTGGAAGGACTCGAACTTGTTTCTGAAATGGCGCTGGCTTTCATAGCGTTTTCCATTGGTTCCGAGTTTAAGCTGAAATATTTAAAAAAAGTCGGCCTGATGCCCATCATAATAGCCATCGCCGAGGGACTGGCCGCAGCTTTGGTAGTTACATCAGTTCTTGTTTTATTCGGCATCGACACTGAGATTGCAATACTGCTTGGAGCTATTGCATCAGCTACTGCTCCTGCTGCGACCATAATGGTCGTAAAACAATATAAGGCAAAGGGACCGGTCACGGAAACTCTGCTGAGTGTTGTAGCGCTTGATGATGCTGTCGCACTTATAGCTTTCGGATTTGCCGTCGCTATTGTAAATATGATGCAGCATCCCGGTGAAACCTCGCTGCTTGTGTCGATCATCAAGCCGGTCGGAGAAATAGTGGGGTCACTCCTTACAGGCTTCATACTTGGGGCTTTGTTTACGTTCCCGCTGCGCTTTTTCAAAAAAGACTCAAACAGACTGATAATTACTACAGGGTTTGTATTCCTCGGAAGTTCACTGGCAACTCTGTTTGGATTTTCTCCGCTTCTGCTGTGCATGGCAATGGGCGCCATGCTTGTCAATATAACAAAGGCGGGCGATTCGATACTGAAACTGACAGATAGCGTGACTCCGCCCATTTTTCTGATGTTCTTTGTAGTATCAGGCATGGAGCTCAATGTTAACATATTGCCTCAGATCGGACTGATAGGCATAATTTATGTCGTATGTCGTGTAATCGGAAAGGTGGCGGGAGCCTCGCTGGGAGCCGCTGTTATGAAAGCACCCAATGTTGTCAGGAAGTTTATAGGCTTCACTCTGGTGCCACAGGCGGGTGTAGCCATTGGCCTTTCGCTTATGGCTGCGCAGATGCTTCCTGAATACGGACAGACCATACGGGCAGTCATACTAGGTGCTACATTCATATATGAACTGACAGGGCCTGCGATAACAAAGGCAGCCTTGCACAAAGCAGGCGAAATCACTGTATAATGGTACTGCTTATATAATCCATGACATGCTTGATATCCACTGTGTTATTGATGGTATAATATACAGTATAAAAAAATGAAATTACGGAGGCATCAGTTGAAAAGAAATGGATTGCGCATCATAGTAGACAGCTATGGCATGAACCTTGCGGTTGTGATGCTGCTTTCAGCCGGTTTGTCGTTGATTGGGATATTGCTTTCAGATGTAGCAGATATGGACAATATCAAAAGGTATATACAGCAGCCGTTGCTGTTGGGATTGAATTTTCTTCCTGCAGCGCTGCTGCTGCTTTCCATTTTTCACTTTACCTCGAGACACTGGGCGGCTTTTGGGCTCGGGGGAGGGGTATACATAGTAATGCATATAATAAATCGTTTCCTTATGCAGCTCAGAGAGGAACCGTTTATTCCATCTGACATTATATTGGGGGCGGAAGCGGCAGGTGTGATAAGCATATCGGAACTGCCCTTCAGTCCAATAATTTATGTAAGTGGCATTGTATGGCTTGCAGGCACATTGCTTCTGTTTTTATTTATAAGATCAAAAAAATACAGGTGGAGCGTAAGGATGGCAGGTGTTGCAGCATGTGCAGTATTGTTCACAGTATCATTTTTGACGATATATAAAAGCTCTGCATTGTACGACAGCTTCCCAATAACCGGCTCGCGGTATTCCCGTGTAAACTTGTATCAGAACATGGGGTTTGCTTATTCATTCACTTATCGTGCAGCAACTTTTAAATCGATTAAACAGGAAGGTTACAGTAAAGCTGAAGCCAACATGATATTATCAGATTACGACGAACCATATTATGTACAGAACAGAGGCAGGATGCCCCATGTTATTGCTGTAATGGGAGAGGCATTCTATGACATAGATCGAATTCCCGGTATTGAATTCAATGAGGGCTTTGATCCGCTCAGCAATTTTAACAGGATCAAGGAGCAGGCATACTCAGGTAGAATTATAACGACAGTATTTGGAGGCGGCACTTCAAATACCGAGTTTTCATTCCTTACAGGACACTCTCTGGCGATAATGCCACAAATGGCAAGCCCTTATTCTTTCTATATAAGGCATAATACATTTTCACTCGCCAGGGCGCTTGAGGAGAAGGGATATGCATCAATAGCTTTTCACCCCGGAGATGCATGGTTTTATAACAGAATGAATGTCTATAAGTTTTTCGGATTTGACAAGCTGTTTTTCAAAGAGGATATGGAACTGGATAAGGTTGAGTTCGTCAATGGAAAGTTTATATCGGATAAGGATACTGCTGGGTTTGCCATCGACAGATTCAATGAGCAGTTGGCTGAAACACCGGACAGACCTGTCTTTGAGTTTATTGTTAATATCGAAAACCATGGACCGTATTCGAAGGCAGATCTCGGACACCCCAAGATACTTAAAAAACGGGATGGCATGGATGAGGCTGCCTATAATACTGTTAACAACTATCTGTATGGTTTGATGCGATGTGATAAAGCACTCGGATATTTTGTCGATTCTGTTCGTGAAATGGAAAAACCGGTTATTTTCCTGTATTTTTCCGACCATTTGCCTTACCTTGGCGAGAATTATCTGGGGTATAAAGCGTTGGGGTTTGATATAAGCCAAGAGGGGACACTTGATGGGTATTTAAACCACTATGGTACTCCATATTTCATTTTGTGCAATGATGCAGCCGCCGACCTGCTGAATGAAAACGGAATAAATATACCCGACGGTGAGGCTCCTGTGATCAGTTCCAACTATCTTGGAGCCGAACTGCTGAAATATGCTGGTTTGAGCGGCGGTAACTATTTCAATTATATTGCTGAAATGCAGCAAGAGCTTCCGGTAATATCAGACAGATTCATATATGAGAATGACAAGTATGCGGAAGAGCCGTCCGAACAAACAGTGCAAAAGATTGACGAATACGGCAGAATCCAATACTATATGTTTATGGAAAGAGAGGCACTGATACCATCATTTTGATGTGCAGGAGCATTGTAAGGCTTACATTAGTTAAGTGTTTGAATGTGTGTCTGAAAGATACGATTCAGGAGGTCAAACTATATGAGAATCGCAGTGATAGACGGCCAGGGAGGCGGGATCGGCAAAGCAATAGTAGAACGACTGAGAAGCCGCTGCGGTGATTCAGTCACCATTATTGCCCTTGGTACTAATGCACTGGCTACTTCTGTCATGCTGAAGGCAGGTGCGGATGAAGGAGCGACCGGTGAAAATGCTGTTGTCTTCAATGCCGACAGGGTGGATGCTATTATAGGCGCCATAGGTATACTGGCGGCAAATTCTATGTTGGGTGAGCTTACTCCGTCCATGGCGGCAGCCATTGCCGGGAGCCATGCAAGAAAAATTCTCATACCGATGAATAAATGCAATATACAGGTAGCCGGTTTGAAAAATGAAAATCTTTTTCAATATATAGATGAGGCTCTGGACATGATAGACAAATCCTTTTAGCGCCGAGTGGGGGCGTTGAGCCCCCACCATCATCGGCCGCTCTCAGGTTCCAGTTCTTTACTCAGCTTCTTGATAGCCTTCTTTTCAATACGTGATACATAGGATCTTGATATACCGAGCATTCCGGCTATTTCACGCTGCGTCTTGCTCGTTCCGTTCAGAAGACCGTAACGAAGCTCAAGTACAGTTTTTTCGCGCTTTTTCAAAACTGCCTTCATTTTATTATAAAGACGCCTCACCTGAATTTTTAATTCCACTTCATCAATAACGGATTCGGTTTCATTGCCGATCACATCGATCAGCGTTATTTCGTTGCCCTCGCGGTCTACCCCGATAGGATCATGCAAAGATACCTCGCTCTGTATTTTTTTTGTGGATCTGATCTGCATCAATATTTCGTTTTCAATGCAGCGTGCGGCATATGTGGCTAGCCTGGTACCCTTGGACTGATCGAATGTGGAGATTGCTTTGATGAGCCCTATGGTACCGATGGAAATGAGATCATCGACATCGCTGCTGAATGTGCTGTATTTTTTGACTATATGAGCGACAAGCCGCAGATTTCTTTCTATCAGTGTATTTCTGGCATCTTCGCTGCCTTCTTTATATGCCTCTATATATTTCTGTTCTTCTTCGGCCGTAAGGGGTTGGGGGAATGAGTTTGAGTTAGATACATATCCCAACTGGAATATGATGCTGCAAAGTACTTCATTTATCATGGTGAGCAAGAAGTGCAGCAAACAAAGCACCTCCTATAAAATTAGTCACCGTATAAGTATATGAGGTGAACTGTCGAATGTTGCCTGTACCAAATTAATTCTTTTTTGTTTCCAAACGGGCAGTTTCAGAATCTATTTATTGCTATCGGATCGCTATCGTAAAATCATATTATAGTATTGATAGTAAAATAACCATTGACAACGGGGTTTTGTTAATGCTACAATCGATTCAATAAACCGATGAGCAAGAGAAGTAAGAGCGCAGGCTTGTATAAAGAGAGCCGCCCCGTGATGCCGGAGCATATTATGACTTATCAGGCGATTTGCGGAAATGGTGTGAATGCGGTTACAAGGCCGTTCTGAATGGACTTGCAAGGGAAGCCTGAAATCATGTTGAGAGTAGGCGCTTACGGGGGATCCTGCCCGTTATCAGGGGGAGGTATATGACAGTATACTATACGAGTGGATGATTTATCGTCAATTTGGGTGGTACCGCAGAAGCCGAGGCTTTTGTCCCTTATAGGAGGGATGAAGGCTTTTTTTATTTATGTTAATAGGGAAAAATGGCATGCAATATAAAACGCCGTTTTTAGTTTAGCAGTGATAACTTAAAAGAGAAGCAGTTTGGCTAAAAATACTGACTTTTGGAGGAGAGGATGGTATGTCGAAAGGGAGATTTGGTATACATGGAGGACAGTACGTTCCTGAGATTCTGATGAATGCATTGATCGAGTTGGAGGAGGCTTACAGACATTATAAAAACGATCCTGACTTCACGGTGGAGCTGGATGACCTGCTCAGAAACTATGCAGGACGTCCGTCTTTACTCTATTATGCTAAGAAAATGTCAAAGGATCTCGGCGGCGCGAAGATTTACCTCAAGCGTGAGGATTTGAATCATACAGGTTCGCACAAGATAAACAATGTGCTGGGGCAGGTCCTGCTGGCAAAGCGTATGGGTAAGACTCGTATCATAGCAGAGACCGGCGCCGGACAGCATGGTGTGGCAACTGCTACTGCTGCTGCACTGTTAGGTATGGAATGTGAAGTTTTTATGGGAAAAGAAGATACGGAACGACAGGCGCTGAATGTCTTTAGAATGGAACTGCTTGGTACTAAGGTACATGCTGTGACAACAGGCACACAGACGTTAAAGGATGCTGTCAATGAAGCGATGCGTGAATGGACACGACGCATCAACGACACTCACTATGTTCTTGGGTCGGTTGTCGGTCCGCACCCGTTCCCGACGATAGTAAGGGAGTTCCAGAGCATTATAGGTACAGAAGTGAAACAGCAGCTCAGGGAAAAGGAAGGTAGGCTGCCCGATGCAGTGTTGGCATGCGTCGGAGGAGGAAGCAATGCAATGGGTGTTTTTCATAATTTCATCGAGGATGCATCTGTTCGGCTGATTGGCTGCGAAGCTGCCGGACATGGAGTAGACACAGGCAAGACAGCGGCTACAATGGCACTTGGTACTGTCGGGATATTTCACGGAATGAAGTCATATTTTTGCCAGGATGAATACGGTCAGATCGCTCCGGTCTACTCAATTTCAGCCGGCCTTGATTATCCCGGCATCGGGCCTGAGCATTCGGATCTGAGGGACAAGAGTAGGGCAGAGTATGTGCCGGTGACTGATGATGAAGCAGTCGATGCATTCGAATACCTCTCGCATATTGAAGGGATAATACCCGCCATTGAGAGCGCTCATGCGGTTGCCCATGCCAGAAAGCTGGCGCCTTCCATGGGAAGGGACAAAATTATGGTCATCTGTCTTTCGGGAAGAGGAGACAAGGATGTGGCGGCGATAGCGCGGTACAGGGGGGTGCGGATATATGAATAGGATAAACGGTGTTTTTTCTAAGGGGAAGGCTTTTATACCTTTTGTTACAGCCGGCGATCCGTCGATTGAAGTGACAGAAAAGCTGATATATAGTATGGCGGAATCCGGTGCGGATCTAATAGAAATTGGAGTGCCATTTTCAGATCCCGTTGCGGAAGGACCAGTGATACAGGCAGCTGACAAACGGGCTCTTGATGCGGGAGTTACTGTGGATGATATTTTTTCGATGATGCGCAGGGTCAGGAGCAATTGCTGTGTGCCGACTGCCTTGATGACATATGTGAACCCGATATTCACCTATGGTACGGAGAGATTCATGAGATACTGCAATGAAGTGGGGATCGATGCAGTGATCGTCCCGGATATCCCGTTTGAGGAAAAGGATGAATTGGAACCCTGCTGCACCAAGTATGACATAGCGATGATATCAATGATCGCCCCTACCTCCGGTGATCGTATCCGAATGATTGCGGCTGAAGCGCAGGGATTTGTATACTGTGTCTCATCACTTGGTGTGACCGGCATGAGAGATACTATCAACAGCGGGGTCAATGAAATGGTTAGAGCAATAAAGGAAGTGAAGGACATACCCTGCGCTATTGGCTTTGGTATTTCAACACCGGAGCAGGCGGCAGGTCTGGCTGCTTTTGCAGACGGAGTTATAGTAGGCAGTGCTGTCGTTGAGATAGTAAACCAATACGGTTTTGATTGTATTCCTTTTGTAGCTGATTATGTACGCAAGATGAAGGATGCGATTGCCGTATAACCGATTTGTTCCTGACCGGTTGAGAGCCGGATATGGATAAAACGAGGCGGTATAAGTCACACCCCTTAACGTATTTTCAGCCCATCAGTTAGTAAGAAGGATTTTCTACAAGCGAAAATTTTTCTTTGAACGAGTTGTTATAACTAGAATAGATGAGAAGAGGAGAGAAGAGTATGATTAAGAATGTTTTAAGAAAGCTTACGGCGAAGGAAGATTTGACACCGGAAGAGGTGTATGGCCTAATTGAGGCCATTAAGAATGACGAGCTCAGTGAGACTCAGATAGCGGGCTTTCAGGTTGCACTTTTAATGAAAGGCCCCACATTGTCGGAGATCACTTCGATAGCTCAGGCAATGCGGGATAACTGTATCAGAATCGACCCTGCAGTAGATGAGGAGCTGATGGACACCTGTGGTACAGGAGGCGGTCTTAGCACGTTCAATATTTCTACGGCTGCCGCTTTTATTGCAGCTGCGGCAGGCATACCTGTTGCCAAGCATGGAAGCCGGTCAATATCGAGCCTTTCGGGAAGTGCGGATGTATTGGAGGCATTGGATGTTGAGATCAATCAAAGCCCAAGAGGTGCGGAAAAACTCATAGAGGACATAGGGATAGCATTTCTTTATGCGCCATTGTTCCACCCTGTCATGTGTAAGGTTCTTCCTCCTGAAAAGGACCTTGGCATCAAAACTATTTTTTATACAGTGATAGGTCCGCTGATCAACCCGTCAAAAGCATCCAGACATGTTCTTGGCGTATACAGACCTGAATTGGTCGATACTGTGGCACAGGTCGCTGCCGCAATCGGTTATACAAGGGCACTGTTCGTACACGGACTTGATGGGCTTGATGAAATTTCTCTTTTGGGAAAAACAAGAATAAATGAACTCAATAATGGATCGATCAAAAGCTATGAGATCGCTCCGGAGGATTTTGGCCTGACCCGATGCACTCTGAAGGAGATCTCAACGGGAACGCCTGAGGAGAATGCCGCAATGATCCGGGATGTGTTCACTGGCAGGGATAAAGGACCAAGAAGATCAGCTGTCATCCTGAATGCTGCAGGTGTTCTGGTGGTCGGCGGCAGAGCAGAGGGATTCCGGGACGGGATAAAGTTGGCGGGAGAGCTCATAGACAGCGGTGAGGCACAGAGGAAACTGAGCCAGCTGATAGAAGCTTCGCATGAATACAGCAAGGTGTACTGATATGAAACCTGCATCATGTACCAGGTGTTCGGATGTATTGAGAAGGAAGTTTGAAAGCCATGGGATCGCAGTTATACCTGACATCAAATGCAAATCTCCCGCAGAAGGTGTTCTGATAAAGGAAAGCGATCCTGTCAGCATTGCAGTTGAGCTTGCAGGTAACGGAGCCCCGATGATATCTGTAGTCACAGAGAAACACCATTATGGAGGATCGGTCAGGCTGCTGGAACAGATAGCGGTAAAGGTTAATGTACCTGTACTCCGTAAGGACTTTATAACCTATGCGGATCAATTGAAAGAGAGTGTTGATATAGGTGCTTCAGGTGTATTGCTGATAGCTTCAAAACTGGAGCACAGGACGCTGTTTGAGTTATTTGAGGCTTCACTAATGCTTGGCATAGAGCCTCTGGTAGAGATTCACAGTATAGAAGATATAAAGATGATCGAAGCACTAAAGCTTACTTTTGTCGGAATAAATAACAGGAACATCCTGGAATTGGAGACGGACGACGGGACTGTCGGAAACACTGAGCTGCTCGCACGATACCTTCCCGGTGATGCTTTGCTTGTCAGCGAAAGCTCCATATCATGCCGGGAGGATGTCAGAAGGGCAGCTGCGGCAGGAGCTAAGGCAGTATTGGCGGGTACAGCCATACTAAAGGCGCCGGATCCGTCTGCTATGTACAGACTGCTGGCTGATGCAGTTTTTTGAACGATGCGTAATAAAGGAGCGGTATACGGTATGACCCGTGTGAAAATATGTGGTCTGATGAATGACAGAGATGTAGGAATATGTGTTGACGCAGGAGTACACACTCTTGGTTTTGTTGTCGAGTATCCCGTGCCCGTCCCGTGGAATCTCACCTGCTATGAGGCTAAACGGCTTATTGACCGGGTACCGCCATATGTTAGCACATGCGTAGTAACAGGAGGGGAGCCGGAGAGGGTCGCCGAAATTGCCGGAAGGACCAGGCCTTCCATGCTGCAGCTGCATTACAATGAAACGCTTGAGGACATTTCGCGTATTGTGGACTTTCTGGGAGTAAATGGGACAAAGGTCGTCAAGGCGCTGCGTATAAGGGAAGATGGTCAATGCGATTTCGAAATCGGAAATGTGTGCGAAGCTGCCGGTATTCTCTCAAGGACGGGAATTTCAGCAATACTTGTAGATTCTTATACAGAAACCATGCCGGGAGGCACCGGCGTTACCGTTGGCCTTCAGGCTTTTATGTCTGTCAGAGACAGCAGCCTTGTGCCTGTTATACTCGCCGGAGGCCTCGACCCCGATAATGTTGGCAGTATTATCCGTGAGGCTGCTCCGTTTGCTGTTGATGTTTTAACTGGGGTTGAAAAACAGCCAGGACATAAGGATGAGGATAAGGTCAGAAGGTTTATGAGGGCAGCTTTTAGCAAATAGTTTCTGTTCGGTATCATGACTATTTCATTGTTTTTTTATTGGCAGGATGTATCGCTGCCACATACTCTGAATAAGGAAATCTTTTTTGGAGGATGGAGCATACCCGGCTTCACATTGAAGCTAATGCGGCAGCGGGTATAGACGCTATGTTTAGTTTTAGCAAAGCAGGGTTCGATCCCGGCCATCATGCAGGTGCAAACGCAGGACCGGGCTCATACAGGGAAGGCGATGTAATGCTGCGCCTTGGGCTTTTACTGCACAGCACATATAATGCATTTCTGACCAGAATGGATGGAAGCGATATTACTTTACCGGAACGTGCAAGGCTGGCAGCAGATGCCGGTATTGATACGCTCATCAGCTTACACACAAATGCGCCGCAGGCAGCGGCAGGAGTAATAGTTTTTTACAGCGTTCAGATGCAGGAGGATAAGGAGAGAGCTGAATACATCGGCAGCGAGATTGCACAGGCAATAGGACTGAAATTCAGGGGAGCTGAGACCAGACCTTCACGCACCAATCCACAGACTGACTACTACGGTATTATCAGACACTCTCGTCTACTGGGGATTAGTCATCCATTTATAGTCGAACATGGATCCCATTGGGAGATGGCTGTCAATACAGAAGAAAAGCTCATCAGGATCGTTGAGGCATATGGCAGGATACTGCAGTTGAAGAAAGCAGATGATACAAAAGGTATTTCTGCTGAAATACAGAGCTATGTTGATATTTTGAACAAAACAGACCCACAGATAATAGGAGAGAGACAGAAGTGGATCGATAAAGCTGCAGATGATAGGGACATATATTGGATACTTAGAAAGGCGGCAGCTTACGTGCAGGCTCATGAGTGAGCAAACCATGGCGTATTTTGCCCTGTATTATACTCCGGACGAAAGACTGGAGGCTAGCCGTTAGGATCTGAAGCTGCTGTTTGGTAGGATTTTGAGGAGCTGCGGTCGGACAGAGATTTCATGCTCTTCATAGAGGAGAAGGGCATACCGCCGCTCATTTATTTTACATTATTATAACGAGGCGAATTATGTCCCCCACCTCTATACGTCTTTTCAAACCCTTCAGGTTGAAAAACGCCAATACGTCTTTTCAAACCCTTCAGGTTGAAAAACGGTATGTGGAGGGTACCGATTGCCTTTCAGATATTATCTTTTGATTAATCGAAAGATAACTAAGCGAGCATATCTCCCGCCTGGGATGCATAGGCGAGCAGCAAGCCCTGCTTGCGACCAGCCCCGTTGAAATGCACAGTGGTAAGAAAAATTTTCTACTAAGTGTAATTTACGAAGTAAATTATCGCCTAATCGAAAAATTTTCTTTGAACGATGCGTTATAACGCATTATAAAAGTGTAATATATCTGGCTGCTCAAAAAATCAAGTAAGGAGAGGATATTTGTGTAATAATTATGGTATAATTAGTTAAATAGTATCATAATAACACATATACCATAATTATGTAAATTTAACCCTCTCCAAAGTTGAATTTTTGAGCAAAAACTGTGATTGTGTTGGTTGCGGTAAAAATTTGCAACAACTTTTGCAGTCTGAATTAGTCGCCCGGTATTGGGTTAGATGATGTAATGCAACGGTTTCAATGCAGTTCAAAAAAAATTGTTGAAAAATTGTTGAAAATTTTTCTTCTGCTCTTTAAAATGATTGATAATTAAATAACCTTGTGTTATACTATCTAACGAAAAAATACGCACACGACCAGACGAGCGGATAAGTGCCAATTGGTTTTTCGCCCGGATGACGGCCGTGGTGGTATTAACTTAAGGAGGATATATCTATGTCAGTTATTTCAATGAAACAGCTTCTGGAAGCAGGCGTCCATTTTGGACATCAGACCAGGAGATGGAACCCAAAGATGGCCGAGTACATCTTTACAGAGAGGAACGGCATCTACATCATTGACCTGCAGAAAACTGTAAAAAAGGTTGAAGAAGCATATTTCTTCGTAAGAGAAATCGCAATGAACGGCGATGATGTTCTCTTCGTTGGTACAAAGAAGCAGGCTCAGGATTCCATAAGGGAAGAAGCCGAAAGAAGCGGACAGTTCTTTGTCAATGCCAGATGGCTCGGCGGCATGCTCACCAATTTCAAAACTATCCAAAAGAGGATAGACAGACTCAAACAGCTTGAAAACATGGAACAGAACGGTCTGTTTGAAGTGCTTCCAAAGAAGGAAGTCATCAAGCTTAAAGCTGAAATGGAAAAGCTTGAAAAATATCTTGGCGGTATAAAAAATATGAGGAAGCTGCCGGGAGCATTGTTCATAGTTGACCCCAGAAAAGAAAGAAATGCAATACTCGAGGCAAGGAAGCTTGGTATCCCGGTAGTGGCAATTGTCGACACCAACTGTGATCCCGACGAGGTAGATTATGTTATCCCAGGCAATGACGATGCCATCAGGGCTGTTAAACTGATTGCCTCAAAAATGGCTGATGCAGTCGTAGAAGGACGTCAGGGAGAGCAGATGGATACTGAAAGTGAGGAAGCTGCAGAAAAGGTCAATGAATCAGGCGAAGCAACAGAGATCGTAGCGGAAGCTCCTGCGGCAGCTGTTGAAGCTGAAGCAGCAGAATAATTCCAGGTGTGTTTCTGCAGTATGTTTATGTGATCATGATTGTCCGGCTCCGCTCGACGGAGCCGGGCTGATCCTGAAGCTGATTTGGGAATAATGGCCGTTTTCACGGTCAATAATATGAATATTATTGTTTGGAGGAATATAGATGATTACAGCTGAAATGGTAAAACAACTCCGCGAGAGAACCGGTTCAGGCATGATGGACTGCAAAAAGGCTCTTTCTGAAGCGGATGGCAATATCGACAAGGCTATCGAGATCCTGAGGGAGAAGGGTTTGGCAGCTGCAGCAAAGAAGGCAGGCAGGATCGCAGCCGAGGGAATCGTTGATTCATACATACACGGGAACGGAAGGATCGGAGTTCTTGTGGAGGTGAATATAGAAACTGACTTCGCCGCTGCAAACGAAGATTTCAAACAGCTTGTAAGGGACATTGCGATGCAGATAGCAGCAGCAAAACCGGAATATGTAAAGAAGGAAGATGTCCCGGCGGACGTTGTTGAGAAGGAAATGAATATACTCAGGATGCAGGCTAAGAATGAAGGCAAGCCCGAAAAGATCATAGAGAAGATGGTTGAAGGAAGGATAGAGAAATACTACAAGGAGATATGTCTGCTCGAGCAGCCCTGGATAAAGGATCCCGACAAAACGATCAAGCAGCTTGTATCGGAAAAGATAGCATCGATTGGTGAAAACATCAGTGTAAGAAGGTTTGCAAGATTCGAAAGAGGAGAAGGGCTGGAAAAGAAAGAAGAGAATTTCGCAGAAGAGGTTGCGAAACAAATCGGCGGTTAAAATAATGAGGGAGCATACAAAATATGTTCCCTTTTTAATGCATCGGCAGGATTTTTCATATTTATGTAGAACAAATAATAATGAGCGGGGGTAGCATCGATATGACGCCAAAATACAAAAGGATATTGCTGAAGCTTAGCGGAGAGGCCCTTGCGGGAAATCAAAGGACCGGTATAGATACCGATACGCTGGGTGCAATTTCAGAAAAAATACGCGAAGTCTACGATATGGGTGTCGAGATATCCATTGTAGTAGGCGGGGGTAATTTCTGGAGAGGCAGAAGCGGTGTTGGTATGGACAGGACAACGGCCGATCATATGGGAATGCTGGCAACAGTGATCAACGCACTTGCGCTGCAGGATGCACTTGAAGCGAGAGGAGTTCCGACAAGGGTGCAGTCTGCCATCGAAATGAGACAGATTGCAGAGCCTTATATCAGAAGAAAGGCAGTAAGGCATCTTGAGAAAAAAAGAATAGTGATATTCGCATGCGGCACAGGCAACCCATATTTTTCCACCGATACGACAGCAGCGCTGAGAGCGGCTGAGATCGATGCGGATGTCATACTCAAGGCTACTATGGTTGATGGTGTCTATGACTCGGATCCGAAGAAGAATGCTGATGCAGTCCGTTTTGACAGCATATCATTTGCGGAAGCTCTTACCAGGAGACTTGGTGTTATGGACTCCACAGCAATGTCGCTTTGTATGGACAACAAGATACCGCTGATCGTTTTTGATCTGAGTAATCCTGAAAACATACTCAAGGTCATTGGCGGTGAAAGGATTGGAACGACTTTAACATGAAACTAAATAAATTGAGGAGGGTTTAATATGTCAGATGCTTCTTACAAGGAATACGAAGACAAAATGACCAAAGCAATAGGCGTTTTAAAAGAGGAGTTGACTTCACTCAGAGCAGGCAGAGCCAATCCGGCCATTTTGGATAAGCTGACTGTTGATTACTATGGAGTACCGACACCGATAAATCAGCTTGGCAGTGTGTCAGTACCTGAAGCCAGGGTGATCATTATACAGCCCTGGGAAGCAAAAATTTTGAAGGATATCGAAAAAGCGATTCAAAAATCCGATATAGGTATAAACCCGAACAATGACGGAAAGGTTATAAGACTTATATTCCCTGTTCTTACTGAAGAGAGAAGAAAAGAGCTGACAAAACAGGTCAAAAAGCATGGCGAGGAGACTAAGGTAGCTGTCCGCTCGATCAGAAGAGAGGCCATTGAGCATTTCAAGGCGCAAAAAAAGAACAGTGAGATTACAGAGGACGATCTGAAGGATGCTGAAAATGACATTCAGAAGATGACAGATAAGTACATAGCAGAGGTCGACAAGGTAGTGGAGCTTAAGGAAAAGGAAATAATGGAGGTATAATTCGAATGGTGGATGTCTCCGGCCGCAGGCTGGAGGATGCAATCGAGTTATTGGCTTATCAGGGCTTTGGGAAAGTCAGTATAAAACTGACAGCTTCTCCGAGACTGAGAGACAAAGGCTATGACGCAGATTCCAGAGTCGTCAGACAGCGAATGTCTGATGATGATACAGTTGAGTTGCTGGTGTGCAATGTAAATAGCTGATTTGCAAGGCTGTGAATACAGCCTTGTTTATTATGTCCGTATTTTTATTATTTACGATGCCGGGAGGTATCAAATGTGGTTTTTCAAGCGTAAAATCAAAGGTCCTGAACTTGATATCAGTCAGAAGCTTCCCGCCCATATTGCAGTGATAATGGATGGAAATGGCCGCTGGGCCGCCAGAAGAGGCCTGCCAAGGAGCGCAGGACACAGGGAGGGCGCCAATACTCTCAAAAGGATAGTAAGAGAGTGTGATTCACTCGGAGTAAAATATCTCACTGCATATGCCTTTTCCACCGAAAACTGGAACCGACCAAAGGAAGAGGTGGATGCGCTTATGTCACTTCTGCTGGAGTTCCTGCGAAATGCTGAAAAGGAACTGGCAGGGAAAAATATCAGGATACTTGTGATAGGTGACAGCGACAAGCTTTCGCCGGAGATCAGAAGAGAAATAAAAAGGGTGGTATTAAACACGTCCGGCAACACCGGGTTAAGTCTTGTGATAGCGCTCAACTACGGCAGCCGGTGCGAGATAGCCGCTGCGGCAGCACGTATAGCGAAGGATGTACTGGATGGAAGGATAACGCCTGAGGATGTGGATGAGAAGCTGTTTTCCTGTTATTTGTATACGAAAGACATACCGGATCCGGATCTGGTAATCAGGCCCAGCGGCGAGAACAGGCTGAGTAATTTTCTGCTGTGGCAGTCATCGTACTCTGAATTTTGGTATTCAGATATATTATGGCCTGATTTTTCAAAAAGATACCTTATTGAAGCAATCTGTGAATATCAGAGAAGAAACAGGCGATACGGGGGATTGTAATTATGAAAACGAGGATAATAAGCGCAGCTGCAGCAATTATAATGTTGGTGGTCATAGTATATCTGGGAGCAACGGCAATTGGAGTAACAGTTTCAGTACTGGCTTTTTTTGCCGTACGAGAGTTTAACAGTGCATTGAGAAAGGGCGGTTACAGACCTGTAAACATCATTAGTGTTATTTCGTGCGTGCCGCTGCTGTACATTGGACTGTCGGGCATACTGCCTGCAGAGCTGCTTATCATAGATGGCAACGCAATGCTTGCCTCAGCACTGTTTATGTTTATATTGCTTCTGGCGCTTTTCTGTTTCTTACTGTTCTCCGGCGGCAAATATGGTATAAAGGATATAGCGGTTACTGGTTTCGGTATCGCGTATATCTTATTCTTATTTTCATTCGTTACATTTACTGGACAGATGGAGCTGGGATATCTGTATATCTGGCTTATATTCATAGGTGCAAGTGCGACAGATACCTTTGCGTATTTCACCGGAATAACTATTGGGAAAACGAAAATCGTACCGAAGATCAGTCCCAAAAAGACACTTGAAGGGTGTATTGGCGGTGTTGTTGGATGTATTGTTGCAATGGTGCTGTTTGGTTTCTTTTTCAGTGATGTGATTGGTGTGCCGGTTGTTCATTTCGCTGTTTTGGGCTTGCTCTGCGGCATCATATCACAGCTTGGAGACTGGTCGGCATCGGTAATTAAAAGAGCTGTGGGAATAAAGGATTACGGAAATATCATGCCGGGGCACGGAGGGGTGCTCGACAGACTGGACAGTATACTTTTTACTGCGCCGGCAGTATTTTTATACATAAACATATTTTTCAATTAGCTATAGTAGCAACTGGGTTTAATACATCTAAGTCTGGAAGGAGTAAAAATGGCATCCAACATAGCCATACTAGGATCTACAGGTTCGATAGGAGTGCAGACGCTCGATGCGGCCAGGAATCTGGGTATCAAGGTCAGTGCTTTGACAGCATATTCAAATATAGAGCTCTTGGTTCAGCAAGTCAGGGAATTCAAGCCTTTGATGGTGTCCATCGGAGATAGTTCGCTGGCGTCAGGGCTTAAAAAAAGGCTCGAAGGTACAGGAGTTGAAGTCTACAGCGGACTTGAGGGTAATAAAGCAGCAGTCTCTGTTAACGGTGTCGATACTGTAGTGGTGTCCATCGTTGGCATAGCAGGCCTCATACCTACGATGGAAGCTATAAGAAAAGGCAGAGATATAGCACTGGCAAACAAGGAGACTCTTGTAACCGCAGGCCGGATCGTCATGGCTGAAGCTGAACGATACGGTGTGGCTATTTTTCCGGTGGACAGCGAACACTCGGCTATATATCAGTGTCTGGCAGGCAACAGGAAAAAAGATGTGGAAAGGCTGATACTGACAGCTTCCGGAGGGCCATTCAGAGGTAAGAAAACAAGCGAACTGAAGAATGTGACTGTTGATCAGGCTTTAAGGCATCCTAACTGGAGCATGGGGAGCAAGATAACGATCGATTCTGCCACACTGATGAACAAGGGCCTTGAGGTCATAGAAGCGCGATGGCTGTTTGGATTTTCACCAGAAAAGATCAAGGTGATAGTGCACCCGCAAAGTATTATTCATTCGATGGTAGAGTACAAGGACGGTTCCATTATTGGACAGCTTGGCTCGCCTGACATGAGGATCCCGATTCAGCTCGCTCTTACCTGGCCGGAAAGATCGCCCAACAATTTTTCCAAGCTCGACCTGCTCAAGTGCGGCGGACTTACATTTGAAGAGCCGGATATCGATACTTTCCGATGTCTCAGGCTCGCCTTTGATGCGCTGAAAACAGGAGGTACGATGCCTGTGGTTATGAATGGTGCCAATGAAGCTGCAGTTGGGCTTTTTCTCAATGGAAGGATAGGGTTTTGTGATATAGCTGCAATAATTGAAAATACAATGCTCGCACATGATGTGAATACATCGCCTGACCTTGATGATATAATAGAAGTAGATAAATGGGCAAGAAGAATGGTTGGTGGTAGTATATGTATTTGATCCTCGCCATACTGGCTTTCAACATAATCGTTATTGTACATGAACTGGGACACTTCCTGACTGCGAAAAAAATGGGAATTAAGGTACTTGAGTTCTCTTTGTTCATAGGGCCTAAGCTCTTTAGTATAACGCGTGGCGGCACAACGTACTCTCTGAGGCTTTTGCCCCTGATGGCATACGTCAAGATGGAAGGGGAGGAAGAGGCATCAGATAGTGATGAAGCCTTTAACAATAAGCCCAAATATGCACGTGCTCTGACAACTATAGGCGGACCAATGGCTAATCTTCTACTTGCAGCAGTGCTGCTGACAGTGTACTTTGCAGTGCAGGGCTATTCAACGGTTGAGATAAGACGTGTCGCTGAGAATTCACCTGCCGCCCAGGCAGGAATGCTGCAGGGTGACAGAATCGTATCATACGGCGGGAAGAAAACTTACATTCCCACGGATGTGATACAATTTTTGTACGTATCTGGGGGCGAACCGGCCGAAGTCGAATTTGAAAGAGATGGTACAGTATACAAGGGAGAACTGAAGCCAATAAGACATCCGGAAGCATCAGTTCCGAAAATCGGAGTTGTAACTGATGTGGGAAATCCGGATGGTTCAAACATCATAAAAGAGGTTTCACCGGGTATGCCGGCTGAAAAAGCCGGCTTGCAGGCGGGAGACAGGATCGATGCAATAAATGGAGCAAAGGTGGATTCCGCTGAAAAACTGGTGGAGCTTATCACCGCAAATGGTATGAAGGAGCTTGAAGTAAAGGCTTTGAGGAACGGCGCACAGGTCAATGCAACTCTCATGCCGGTTGAGGTCAAGAGTGAGGAATGGTTTGAGACGGGGTTGGAGTTTTCAGCTCAGAAGGGCAATATCATAGAATCCCTCGGCCAGTCAGCAGCCTTCACATATTCGATCGTACGAAGCGTATTTTACAGCCCCGAATGGCTCATAACAGGTAAGGCAAATGTATCTGACATGATGGGGCCTATCGGCATGGTCAGTACGATAACCACGACAGTGAGGCAAGCGCCAAATGCCGTACAGATGCTGCTGTATCTGATGTATGTAACGGGATTGCTGAGTGTTGCCATTGGTGCTACAAATCTCATACCATTCCCGATGCTGGATGGAGGAAGGCTTCTGCTCATTGGCATAGAAGCTGTCAGAGGTAAACCTATCAGCCCTGAGAAGGAATCGTATATTTCTATAGCCGGTTTTATTCTTATCATTTTACTGGGCATTTATATAGCGTATAATGATATACTGAAGCTGGTAGTGAGATGAAAATGCTCGTAAGGAGTGGAATTGACTTGTATCAGTATGTTCAAAGGAATAAAACCAGAAAAATAAGAGCCGGCAATGTATTTATAGGCGGCGATTCTCCTGTGACGGTGCAGTCGATGACTAATACCGACACAAGGGATGCTGCCGGCACAGTCGAACAAATCAGGAGACTGGAGGATGCCGGCTGCGATATCGTGAGGGTCGCAGTTCCCGACAATGAAGCAGCTGAGGCTCTGAAAGAAATAAAGAAGTCAATCAGGATACCGCTGACAGCGGATATCCACTTTGACTATAAGCTTGCACTGGCGAGCATCGAGAATGGTGCTGACAAGATACGGCTGAACCCCGGAAATATCGGAGGCGCAGACAGGGTCAAAAAAGTAGTCGAAATGGCAAAACCAAGAGGCATCCCTATAAGAATAGGAGTAAATTCGGGTTCGCTGGAAAAGGCGATCCTGGCCAGATACGGAGGCGTCACACCCGAAGGCATGGTGGAAAGTGCGCTTGATCATGCGAGTATACTTGAGGAACTTGACTTCCATGACATTGCTATATCGCTGAAGGCATCCAGTGTGCCTATGACAATAAAAGCATACAGGCTGATGGCTCAAAAGGCTGACTATCCTCTGCATATAGGCGTTACTGAAGCAGGTACGCTGTTTGCAGGAACGGTGAAGTCGGCAGCGGGTCTTGGATGTCTTCTTGCTGAAGGAATAGGTGATACACTGCGAGTATCACTGACGGGTGATCCGGTGGAAGAGATCAGGGTAGGTATCGAGCTGCTGAAGGCTATGGGACTACGTAAAGCAGGCGTTGAGTTTGTATCTTGTCCCACATGCGGGCGCACAAGGATAGATTTGATCAAGATAGCCAATGAAGTGGAGAAACGGCTTGAGGGCTGTGACAAGCGTATCAAGGTGGCAGTGATGGGGTGCGCTGTGAACGGCCCTGGCGAAGCACGTGAAGCGGATATTGGAATTGCGGGAGGCGTTGGAGAAGCTCTGCTTTTCAAAAAAGGTGAGATCGTAAGAAAGATACCGCAGGATCGCATAGTCGATGAACTACTTGCAGAAATAGAGAAAATGTGAATACTTCTTGCACAGGAGTGTCACCATACATTACACAAAGGGGATCAAAACATGTCGGAGACGGCAATAAACAAAAGCTTTGTTGAGATATTTCATGATGTGGAATTGGACGATAAGGTACTGGAATTTTTCGGTGAGGTCAGAATAAAGAATCTTGAAGTATACAAAAAAACAGGAAGACTGGTTGTAAAAGCTTCTGTGGGAAGGCTCATACCTGCTCAGATAATAGAACAGGTGGAGGCAGCTCTGTCGGAAGCTTTTTCGACGACAGTGGAAATAAGGCTGAGCTATGAGATGGAATGCTCTTTCGAAAATCAGCTTGAAGCCTACTATGAAAACATCCTGTACACTGTAAATTCAAAAGTTGCACTAAGCAGGGGCATCTTGAACGGCAGTAACTGGAAGCTTGATGAAGACCGTTTAGAGATAATGCTTGCCACCAGAGGCAGTGACATACTGAGATCACAGGGTTGTGACAGGCTGATAGAGGAGATGATAAAAAACTCATTCGGCAAAAAAATAAGGGTACATTTCAGCGACTGTCAGATCGATGAAGAATTCAAGCAAAAATACAAGGAATTTAAGAAGAATGAAGAAGTTCGCATTAACAATATCATATCTGCGGAGGAAGCATCACGGCCGAACGGTCAGGCAAAAAAAAGAAGAAAGAGGGCAGCAGGTGCTGATGACGATGAGATACTTGATATTATAATGGGTAAGAATTTCAGCGACAGCTTAATGAAGATGTGCGAGGTCACTCAGGACTCCGGCAGAGTAGCGGTCTGCGGAGATATATCCAATGTCGAATTCAGAGAGATCCGTGGCAACCGCTATTTATGCACTTTTGACATAACTGATTATTCAAGCTCTATTACCATAAAGCTATTCGTTCAAAAGGAGGATTATGATCTCAGATCTGAGCAGATAAGGAACGGCCTGTATTTCAGAGTGAGAGGGGAAGCTCAGTTCGACAAGTATTCCAAGGAATTGACCATTATGGCCTCAGATATTATTGAACTTAAAAAGGATATGAGGATGGATGATGCCGAGGTCAAAAGAGTAGAGCTTCATATGCACACACAGATGAGTGCAATGGACGCAGTCACACCTGCGGCTAAACTAGTGGAGCGGGCTGCACTGTGGGGACATAAAGCGGTAGCCATTACAGATCATGGCGTTGTGCAGTCATATCCGGAGGCATACAGTGTGGGTAAAAAGAATAACATTAAGATAATTTATGGAGTGGAATGCTATCTGATTGATAACGAAGCTCCCGTGGTATTCGGAGGCTCCGGCAGACTGGCTGAGCATAAACTGAGCGGAGGATTTATAGTATTTGATATCGAGACCACCGGACTGTATACCGCAAAGGACAGGATTACTGAAATAGGCGCCGTGAAAGTAGAAGGCGGTAAGATTACAGACAGGTTCAATACATTTGTCAATCCGGGCATACCGATACCGGAGTTTATTACAAAGCTTACAGGAATAAATGATGCAATGGTGGCCGATGCGCCTGAGATCGGACAAGCTCTGGATGATTTTCTGCGGTTTACCGGGGATCTGCCTGTGGTAGCACATAATGCTTCGTTTGATACCGGCTTTATCAGGCATTTTGCCCGGCAATGTGGTAGAGAATTCAATAATGTGATAATAGACACACTTCAGTTCAGCAGGAACCTGTTCCCAGAGCTTAAAAAGCATAAACTCGATGTGGTGGCTAAGCATCTGGGCATTAAACTGGAAAATCACCACAGAGCGGTTGATGATGCAAAGGCAACGGCTGAAATATTTATAAAGTGCATTGAACTGGTTGCAGAGAAAGACGCTCATACAGTTGACGACATCGACAGAGTGTTGTCCGGAAAATTTGATTTCAAGAAGGCTGAGTCATACCATGCAATACTGCTTGTAAAGAATAAAACCGGACTGAAAAATTTGTACCAGATAGTATCTGAATCACACCTGAACTACTTTTACAAAAAGCCGAGGGTTCCAAAAAGCCTTCTGCTCAAGTACAGAGAAGGGCTGATACTTGGGAGCGCTTGTGAGGCCGGAGAACTGTTCAGAGCGATAGTTGATGAAAGGAGCACTGAGGAGATCAAAAAGATCGCAAGCTTTTATGACTATCTTGAGATACAGCCGCTGGGGAACAATGATTTTCTGACAGTAAGCGGAAAGGTAGCGGGTTACGAGCAATTGAAGGAGCTCAATAAAAGAGTGGTGGAACTGGGTGAAAAACTGAAAAAGCCGGTTGTTGCTACATGTGATGTGCATTTTATGGATCCACAGGACGAGGCGTTCAGAAGAATACTCATGAACGGGCAGGGCTATTCGGATGCCGACAGGCAGGCACCTCTGTATTTCAGGACGACAAATGAAATGCTCGATGAATTTACCTATCTTGGTGACAAAAAAGCCTACGAGGTCGTGGTTGCCAATACGAATTTGATATCGGATATGGTTGAAGAGTTGATACCAATACCACTTGGTACATATCCGCCTAAAATCGATGGGGCAGAACAGGAGATAGAAAAATTGGCTTATGAAAGGGCGCATCAGATATATGGCGATCCGCTACCTGAGATAGTATCGAAACGTCTTGAGAGAGAGCTGACCTCAATAATCAAGAACGGTTTTGCGGTGATGTATATAATTGCGCAGAAGCTGGTGGCAAAATCCAATGAAGATGGCTACATAGTAGGCTCAAGAGGCTCTGTCGGCTCATCGTTTGCAGCTACGATGACCGGCATAACAGAAGTGAATCCACTTCCTCCTCACTATGTGTGCAGAAAATGCAGGTACTCGGAATTTATAACAGACGGTTCGGTCGGATCCGGTTTTGACCTTCCGGACAAAAACTGTCCCGAATGCGGCGAGTCTATGAAAGGCGACGGGCATGATATCCCATTTGAGACATTCCTCGGCTTTGACGGGGACAAAGCGCCGGATATCGACCTGAACTTTTCAGGCGAATACCAGTCTCATGCCCATAAATACACAGAGGTTATTTTTGGCAAGGGAAATGTTTTCAGGGCAGGAACCATCGCATCTGTTGCCGATAAGACAGCTTATGGTTTCGTTAAAAAATATCTGGATGAGAAGGGCATTGTAACTACAAATGCAGAAATCAACAGGCTTGTAAGGGGATGTACCGGAATAAAGAGAACAACAGGCCAGCACCCCGGCGGCATTATTGTCATTCCAAGGGATAATGATGTCCATGATTTCACGCCCATACAAAGGCCTGCTGATGATATATCCTCAGATATAATAACTACGCATTTTGACTTCCATTCACTGCATGATACGATACTGAAGCTGGACATACTCGGACATGATGACCCTACCATGATAAAGATGCTTTGCGATCTGACTGGTGTAAATATATACGATGTTCCGGTAAATGATGAAAATGTGATGCAGCTGTTTTTGACGACTGAACCGCTTGGGATAAAGCCGGAGGATATAAAAAGCGAGGTCGGTACATTTGCTTTGCCTGAATTCGGTACAAAATTCGTCAGACAGATGCTGTTGGATACAAAACCGAAGACATTTTCCGACCTGCTTCAGATAAGCGGACTTTCCCATGGTACGGATGTATGGCTGAATAATGCTCAGGATTTGGTCCGGGAAGGTGTTTGCACAATATCCGAGGTCATAGGGACCAGGGATAACATAATGGTATACCTTATGTATAAAGGGCTTCAGCCCAAATCCGCATTCAAGATAATGGAGGATGTCAGGAAGGGGAGGGGCTTGAAGCCTGAGTACGAAGACGAAATGAAAGCGCATGATGTGCCGCAATGGTATATTGAGTCGTGTAAAAGGATCAAGTATATGTTTCCCAAGGCTCATGCTGCAGCCTACGTACTGACGGCCATGAGGATCGGTTGGTTCAAGGTATATTATCCTCTGGCTTTTTACACCACCTATTTTACTGTCAGGGCGGATGAATTTGATGCTGCCACCATGGCATGCGGAAGAGACAATGTCCGCAGAAGGATAGCTGAACTGGAAAAACTGGGTAATACTATTACAGCCAAGGATAAAAACGTACTTACAATACTTGAGGTGACAAATGAAATGTATTCAAGAGGCATCGATTTCCTTCCGGTGGATCTGTATAAATCCGATGCCACCAAATTTAAAATTCATGACGGCGGGATCAGGCCTCCACTCAACTCACTCCAGGGACTTGGTGCGAATGCCGCAAAGGCTATTGTCAGTGCCCGGAACCAGGGAGAGTTTATTTCTGTCGAAGATCTGAAGCACAGGTCAAAGGTCTCCAAGAGTGTAATTGAGATACTACAGCAGAACAGATGCCTTGACGGCATTCCCGAAAGCAGCCAGATGAGTATGTTTTGATGTAAATGCGCTCCTTCATTATGGAATCTGGCACCATTTTTGATGCTGTTGCAGCATGTGTTGGCGCTGTGCATGTCTTTTCACTGTGCATATCATTTAAAACGTGCTTTGTATAGTGTTAACTATCACTGTTTGGTGCCATTACTTGCATAATTGAGCAGCAGGACTTCGAGTTTGTTGATTTGCGGTAAAATTTTACTGTCTGCTGTTTTGGAGGCAAAGCTTGCCAGGTATTTCACTTGAAAACGCATCGAATACCATAAAAATACATTGAATACCCTGAAAGCGCACTGAATACCTTAAAACGCATTGTATACCTTGAAAACCACAGACTTGGAAAATGCGTAAATAAATGATTGATAAATGAAGATAATAGTGTTATAATACTGTGTGGATTAAGCATATCGATTTTTTGCAAAGAGTGGGCTGAACCCACTCTTTGTCTTTAGAAACAGGCCGGAAGTCCGGCTGGAAGGAACGGAGATGCATGATGGCTAAGAAAAAGGTCGAAGATATCGTTGAGGAACTTGCACAGCCGGTAGTTGATGCATTGGCATTTGAGCTGGTGGATGTGGAATACCTTAAGGAGGGCGCCAATTGGTATCTTAGGATATACATAGACAAACCGGGAGGCGTTACTATCGATGACTGTCAGGCAATAAGCGAACAAATGGGTGATATTCTTGACCAAAAGGATCCAATAAAGCAGAGTTATATCCTTGAGGTATCATCACCGGGAGAAAGGCCTCTGAAAAAGGACAGGGATTTTATACGATTCAAGGGCGAGATCGTTGAAGTGAAGCTTTATCAGCCATTGAACGGCAAAAAGATTTATGAAGGTGAATTGCTTGGCTTGACAGGCGAAATCATAGAGATTAAGACCGACGATGGTGTCACAATTGGGTTCGACAGGAAGGATACTGCTCTTGTCAGACGGATAATACGGTTTTGAAAACAACAGGACGGGCGGGCGTAAGCCTGGTCGATGCGTGAATTCCCGAATACAGGGGTATTACAGGAGGTAGGAAAATGAGTGCGGAATTGATTCAGGCGTTGGATCAACTGGAGAAAGAAAGAGGTATAGATAAGGATGTTTTGATCGAGGCGATCGAAGCGGCTCTTGTTTCAGCTTACAAAAAAAATTTCGGCTCCACGCAGAACGTGAAGATATATATCGACCGTGAAACCGGTGATGTGAGGGTGTTTGCACTCAAGAGAGTAACGTCGAAGCCTGAGGAAGAAAATGGCGATATATCATTAGAAGAGGCGCTGAAGCTGAACAGCAAATATGAAGAGGAAGATATCGCTGAAATAGAAGTAACGCCAAGAAAATTCGGAAGGATAGCCGCACAGACTGCAAAGCAGGTCGTCATGCAAAGGATAAGAGAAGCAGAACGCAGCATAATTTTTGATGAATTTTATAATAAAGAAGGCGATATAGTTACCGGCATCATTCAGCGTAATGAAAGAAGAAACGTTGTAATAGACCTTGGAAAGACGGAAGCAGTCATGACACCGCCTGAACAGACCTCAGGTGAGGAATACCGGTTCAATGACAGGATAAAGACCTATATAGTAGAGGTCAAAAAGACAACAAAGGGACCGCAGATCCTCGTATCAAGGACACACCCGGGATTAGTAAAAAGACTTTTTGAGCTTGAAGTTCCGGAGATACATGACGGAACAGTCGAGATAAAAAGCATTTCCAGGGAAGCTGGATCAAGGACAAAGATAGCCGTTTATTCGAAGGACCCCAACGTTGATCCCATTGGAGCATGCGTTGGACAGAAGGGCATAAGGGTACAGGCAATCGTTGATGAACTCAGAGGAGAGAAGATCGACATAATAAAATGGAGCAACGATCCCGAGGAGTATATATCAAGCAGCCTGAGCCCTGCTAAAGTCGTCAGGGTGGATGCGGATGATGAAGCCAGGACAGCGAGAGTCATCGTACCGGATTTCCAACTTTCACTTGCCATCGGCAAGGAAGGGCAGAATGCCAGGCTTGCAGCCAGGCTCACCGGCTGGAAGATAGATATCAAGAGTGAATCTCAACTCAGAGCCGCAATTGAACAGCAGATGTTCAATATGAACAGCAGCGATGAAGAGTATGAGGATGAGTATGAAGACGATGATGAATACCCGGATGCATATGATGTCAACAGCGAAGATGCTGAAGCTGACGTTGACTCGGATGATGAGGGCGATTATGAGGACGGCAGCTATGACGACATGGAAGCAGAAGAACCGGGCACCAATAGTGATCCGGAACAGGAGTGAAGTGTTTGAAGCAAAAAAAAATACCTTTACGTATGTGCCTTGGATGCCATGAGATGAAGCCCAAAAAGGAACTGATAAGAATAGTCAGGGATAAGGAAGGTGACATCAGCGTCGACTTCACCGGCAAAAAAGCCGGCAGGGGCGCTTATATATGCAGGAGCATCGAATGCCTCAAGAAAGCCGAGAAGGGGAAAAAGCTTCAGAAAGCTTATGAGACCGACATTGATGAGGCTGTGTACAGGGCATTGAAGCAACAACTGGAGGAGAATGATGTCTGATAGAATCTACTCCTTTCTGGGATTGGCAGCCAGGGCAGGAAAGGTGTCATCCGGAGATGAGACCTGCGAAAGGGCATTAAAGGCAGGAAAGGTATACCTGGTTATTGTATCTGAAGATGCCTCGGGCAATACCAAGAAAAAATTTAAGGATATGTGCAGTTACAGGGATACGGCAATCAGATGCTTTGGTGAAATGGAGCGTCTGGGAAGGTCCATCGGGAAAGATGTGCGTTCTGTTGCTGCAGTAACAGACAGAAGCTTTGCAGGGCATCTGAAGGTAATGATCGACGAGCGTGGTACAGAACATGGGGGTGTATAGATTTGGAAAAAGTTAGAGTATACGAATTGGCAAAGGAACTGAACACGACAAGCAAGAGATTGATGGAAAAGCTTGCGGAGATTGATATCAAAGTAAAGAACCATATGAGCCTTTTGGAAGAGAATGAGCTCGAAGCTCTTTACAAGCATATCGGTGTAATAAGGCATGATGAAAAAAAGGATGAGGCGGATGAGAAAAAACCGACGCCGACGGTGCCTGTTCAACCCAAGCCTGAAGTCAGGAGAGAGAAGAAAAACGCCCCCCGTATTATAAGGACAACTGAGATTATAATAAATAGTAAAAACGACAACAGAGAAGCTGCACGCAACAGCTTCGGCAAGGGCGGCAGAAATCAGGGCGGCAGAAGTGAATATGTTAGGTCGGCTGACGCAAATACCGGGTTGTTATCCGGCTTTGTAAGAAAGAGCAGAACAGACTATGCAAACAGTGTAGTCAAAAACAAGAAGCAGGAAGCGGTCGAGCCGACTCAGGATACGGTTGCAAAGGAAACGGCCGGGCAGGGAGATGAAAGAAAGCTCCAGACAAATGCTGCAGCCGATACAAAGGTGACTAAGAAGGATATGGCGACTGAACAGGCAGAAAGTAAAAAGCTGGAAAATATTAAGGATACAAAGAAGTCAGCAGATGATGTAAAGACCGCTGAAGTAGAAAGGTCAAAAACCCAGGAAATCAAGCCTCAGAAGGAAGAAACCAGTATGCTTGACAAGGAAAATCAGACTGCAGGCAGAACGGCTGAGAAGCAAAACACTCAAGGCGATATGAAATCGGTTGCTGCCGACAAGGAAGCTGCCAGAAAGTCTGCTGCAAGTACACAGCAGAAGGATATTGCCAGGACTGAAGATAAAAGTACAGATGAAAAAGGTCAAGCTGCATATGACAAGAAGTCGCCGCAGACCGACAGGTCAAGAAGCAGCAGGTCTCAAACTGGCAGACCGCAAGCGCAGAACGATAGACCGAGAAGCGTCAGGCCGCAGAGTGATAGACCGCAGTATCAGGGAGGCAGGCCGCAGGGCGGCAGACCCCAGGGCGACAGGCCGCAATATCAAGGCGGCAGACCTCAAGGTGACAGACCGCAATATCAAGGCGGCAGACCTCAAGGTGACAGACCGCAGTATCAGGGAAGCAGACCCCAGGGTGACAGACCGCAGTATCAGGGCGGCAGACCTCAAGGCGACAGACCGAAGTATCAGGGGAGCAGGCCACAGGGAGGAAGACCTCAGTCTCAAAGCGGAAGGCCTCAGGGCGCAGGCTTTAGACCGGGCGGGAAGCAGCTTGATATACCTAAACCTGACTTAACGACGGCTCAGAAGGATGAGCAGGGTTCACAGAGAAATGAAAACAGACGTGAATTTATAGGCAAGGATGTCGTAAAGGACGTTAAAAGAGAACAGAGAAAAGAAGCTCCTAAAGCCTTTTCATCCAGGACTAATAAAAAAATAAAGACGACAAATATCGGTCTGCATGAAAAGAAAGGCGTTTCGGAGATACTTTCTGAAGACTTTATACTAAACGAGTTTTATAGTGATACAGATACAAAGAAAAAGAAACTGAACAGGCAGAGGAAAGACAGGGAGCAACGCAAGCACATACCGAGGAGAGCAGTGCTGACATCTATAACGATACCCGAAAGCATCACTGTCAAGGATTTGGCCGAAGCTCTGAAAAAGACATCAACGGAAGTCATTAAAAAGCTAATGGTCTATGGGATCATGGCCACTCTGAACCAGGAGGTTGATTTTGATACCGCCACCATCGTAGCTGAAGAGTTTGGAGTAAAGACCGAAAAGGAAGTCGTCATAAATGAAGAAGACATTCTGTTTGATGATGCGGAGCAAAAGGATCCTGAAAAACTGGTACAGAGACCACCGGTAGTTGTTGTCATGGGTCATGTCGATCATGGTAAGACTTCATTACTTGATGCCATCAGATCGACCCATGTTATAGAGAGTGAAGCCGGGGGCATCACGCAGCACATAGGTGCGTATATGGTAAAGATCAACGACAGGAATATTACCTTCCTTGATACGCCTGGACATGAAGCATTTACTGCTATGAGAGCAAGAGGTGCACAGGTGACTGATGTTGCCATACTTGTTGTTGCTGCAGACGACGGTGTCATGCCTCAGACTGTAGAGGCAATAAACCATGCAAAAGCTGCAAATGTGTCGATAATAGTTGCTGTAAACAAGATCGACAAGCCTGGAGCGAATCCGGACAGAGTCAAGCAGGAATTGACTCAGCATGGTCTGGTGCCGGAAGAATGGGGCGGCGATGTCATATGTGTCGACATATCGGCAAAGAATCACCAAAACATAGACCAGTTGCTTGAAATGGTACTATTGACAGCGGATGTACTGGAGCTCAAGGCTGATCCTGAAAGACAGGCCAAGGGCACTGTAATAGAAGCCAGGCTCGATAAAAACAGAGGACCTCTCGCTACAGTTCTTGTACAAAGAGGTACTCTGCAGGTTGGAGATTCAATCGTTTCCGGCACCACTGTGGGCAGGATAAGAGCTATGGTGGACGACAAGGGAAGTTCGGTCAAAAGTGCAGGACCATCTACTCCTGTGGAAATACTCGGGCTTTCCGAGGTGCCGGAGGCTGGTGAGCTGTTCTACGCAATTAAGGATGAGAAAATTGCCAGACAGCTTGTGGAAAAGCGTAAGAACAAGCTGAAAGAAGAGCATCAGAATATTTCGTCAAAGGTTTCGCTGGATGATTTATTCAAGCAGATACAGGAGGGCAAGGTCAAGGATCTCAATATCATTATCAAGGCTGATGTCCAGGGCTCTGTGGAGGCTGTAAAGCAGTCGCTGGAGAAGCTGTCCAATGAAGAGGTTAGGATCAAAGTAATCCATGGCGGTGTCGGATCGGTAACAGAGTCAGATGTTACACTTGCCGACATATCCAATGCAATAATCATAGGCTTCAATGTAAGGCCCGGTACCAATGTGGCCGAGTACGCCCAGACTGCAGGCGTGGATATGAGAATGTACAGAGTTATCTACAATGCAATTGAGGATATAGAAGCTGCCATGAAGGGTATGCTGGAACCGACGTTTAAAGAAGTTGTACTGGGGCATACTGAGGTAAGGCAGATATTCAAGGTTTCCGGTGTTGGTACTATAGCAGGCTGCTATGTGCTCGATGGCAAGATAAACAGAAACAATGATATAAGACTTATAAGGAACGGCATAGTTGTGCACGAAGGAAGTCTGGCTTCGCTTAAGCGTTTCAAGGACGATGTGAAGGAAGTTGTTCAGGGCTACGAATGCGGACTTTCAATCGAGAGGTTCAACGATATCAAAGAGAGCGACATCATTGAGTCGTACACCATGGAGGAAGTAAAGCCTCAATGATGTTGCAGGTGCTTCTGACAAGGCTGGACGGGCGGGTCATACTGTCTGCCCGGCCTTTTTGCAAGGATGCACCATAATTACATGAAACATGCCTTGTTCCGGAAGGAGTGATTTTTATGGACAGGACAGACAGGATTTCAGAGGAAGTAAAAAAAGAGGTCAGTACTATCATACAGAATGAGCTTAAGGATCCCAGACTTCCCAAAATGATAAGTGTCACAGCGGCAGATGTCACAAGGGATCTGCGCTATGCGAAAATTTATGTAAGTGTTCTGGGAAACGAAGACCAAAAAAGAGATGCCCTTCGAGGGCTAAAAAGTGCAGCCGGGTTTATCAGGCGTGAGATAGGACACCGGATACAGCTGCGCTATACACCTGAGATAATTTTTGAGATGGATGACTCTATAGAGCGCGGTGTATATTTAAACAAACTGATAAATGAAACTTTAGCGGAAAGCAGAGGATCTCAGGATGTTGAAAAAGATAGCAGAAGCGATCAGTAAAGCGGACAACATAGCATTACTGCCGCATATATCGGCTGATGGCGACGCTATTGGCTCTTCACTTGCACTGGCGATTGTCTTGTCAGGTACTGGCAAGAAGGTATCGGTGCTGGTGGAGGAGAGTATACCACAGACATACTGCTTTTTACCCGGAAAGGAGCTGTCATGCATTTATTCCGGACAAGATATGCAATATGACATGGCAATTGCATTGGATTGTGGTGATATTGGAAGACTTGGTTCCAGAAGAGCTATTTTTGATAAAGCGCCTATTACTGCCAATATCGATCACCATCCTACAAATAACGGCTTTGCATTGCATGACCATGTAAATACATCTGCGTCTGCAACCGGTGAAATAATATTCAGGCTGCTGGAGCAAATGGACATCAAGCCAGATAAGGACGCTGCGATATGTCTTTACACAGCGATAACCTCAGATACAGGAGGCTTCAGATACAGCAATACGACTCCTGAGACGCTAATTATCTGTTCCGAGCTCCTGAAGACGGGTGTAGATTCGGCAGAGATATCAAAAAGCATATTTGAGACTACAACACTGGGAAGGGTCAAATTGACAGGCGAAGCAATTAACTCACTTAAGCTGTATGAAAGTGGGAAAATAGCTGTTATGATTCTATCTCAGGAAGCGTTAAAGAGATCAGGAGCTTCAGAAGATGACAACGACGGCATTATCAATACGGCGAGGAATATCAGAGGAGTAGAGGCAGCAGCCGTGCTAAGGGAAATGGATAACGGTGACATCAAAGTCAGCCTTCGTTCCAACGATTATGTAGATGTATCTGTGATTGCAAGAAGACATAACGGAGGCGGACACAAAAGAGCAGCCGGATTTACAAAAAAAGGCGACGAACTGGTGAAAGCCGCTTCAGAGCTGATCAAAGATATAAAGGGAATGCTGTGAGATGGATGGAATAATAAATGTGCTAAAGCCTCCCGGTATGACTTCTTTTGATGTGGTGGCGCTCTTGCGCGGAATAACCGGCATCAGAAAGGTCGGACATGCGGGGACGCTTGATCCGATGGCAGCCGGTGTTCTGCCTGTTTGTGCCGGTCGGGCAACAAAAGCTGTCGAGTTTTTAGCAGACAAGGAAAAGCTATACAGAACTGAGTTGACCTTAGGTATCGCCACAGATACACAGGACACCACGGGCAGGATTCTGTCCTCAAGTACACCGGATGCGACTGACAATCAAATTGAAGAAGCGATTTCTTCCTTTGAAGGGAAATATAACCAGCTCCCACCCATGCATTCGGCAATAAGAATCGATGGGAAGAGGCTCTATGAACTTGCCAGAGAGGGTGTGGAGATTGAAAGGAAAAAAAGAGAAGTTGAGATATACTCTGTCAAGGTGATCCATATTGACAGAACGGATGGCGTAAAAGTCCTGATTGATGTTCATTGCTCAAAGGGAACTTACATAAGGACATTATGCGCCGATATTGGTGAAAGACTTGGCTGCGGCGGATGTATGTCCTTTTTGCTGAGGCTGCGGGCAGGTCCGTTTGATATATTGGATTCTGTAACGCTGGAGGAGTTGGCAAGAAGAAGGGAAGAAGGTACAATAAAAGAGATTGTTGCCGGTGTTGACCGGATTTTCAGCAACCTTGAAAATTATGTTCTTGATGAAGAAACTGAAAGGAAGTTCAGAAATGGCATGCACATACCCTTGCGCAATAATGACGCACAGGGCGGCATTATGCGAGTATATGGAAGCAGTGGCGATTTTATAGCAATAGGAACGATTATAAACACAAAAAGCGGGAAATATTTAAAAGTGAGAAAGTTCTTTTAGGGCATTATAAATATGGATGGGGTCAGTAGAAGTGAAAACTATTTTTGGAGTCGATGACGTAAAATTTGAGAAACGCTCAACAGCTGTTGGACTTGGCAATTTCGATGGTCTGCATGTAGGACATATGGCGCTTGTCAGCACACTTATCAGTGAAGCCAGGCTCGATCGCCTGCAATCAGTTGTTTATACATTTACAAAGCACCCGGAAAACATAATAAGAAAAAAGCTTTTTACTCCCTTGTTAACCACGGTTGGCAAGAGAATACAGATTCTTGGTGAAACGCAACTGGATTTTTTATATTTTGACGAGTTTGATGAAAATTATTCAAGAATGGAACCTGAGCATTTTGTAAAGAAGATATTGCTGGAGAAGCTGGGTGCGCAGCTTGTGGTGGCTGGCTTCAACTACAAATTCGGATATATGGGACAGGGTGATGCGGAGTTGCTGAGGCAGCTTGGTGAAAAATATAGTTTTAGGGTCATGATTACCCCGCCTGTCATGGTCAATTCCGAATTGGTCAGCAGCACTGCAATACGGGATTATGTTTTAAAAGGTGATATGGAGAATGTATTTAAGCTTCTTGGAAGACACTATTCGATTACAGGAGAGGTGATGGATGGAAAACGGCTTGGCAGAAGAATAGGTTTTCCGACTGCCAACCTGCATCCGGAGGCTTATCTGGTAATGCCAAGCAATGGAGTATATATAACAAAGACACTATATAAAGGCAGCGTATACAACAGTCTTACAAATGTTGGCCTAAATCCGACCTTTGGGAAAATGCCCGGAATAAGTATTGAAACACATATACTTGATTTTGATGAAGATATCTATAGAAACAGCATAGAAGTATTTTTTCTTTCGAAGCTCAGAGAAGAGATAAGGTTCAGGAATGCTGATGAATTATCAGCCCAGATAAGCCGCGACATACATGATGCAATGAAGTATTTCGATATATATATAAAGTAATGAGGGTAGTAATATCTAACGCCTCGTTGAAATGCTGCCGCTGCAAAAGTCATTTCAGAACCTGAATATGACATTTCGTACAGCTTATTATGGTTTTGATACAAAATTAACATTTCACAAGACAAAATCAATGATTTGAACGTAATAAATCAATGAAATGATTACAGCTATTGTGAGAAGCAAAATGTCATAATAATCAACAAATATAAAGGATGGCTTTATCATGATCATTAAAATGGAAAACATCGGGAAAATCTATGACACGGGAAAGATACTGGTGGAGGCCTTGAAAAATGTCAATGTAGGCATAAATGAAGGTGAGTTCGTATCTGTCATGGGCCCCTCAGGATCAGGCAAATCCACTCTTATGAATATCATCGGATGTCTTGACAGATCGACAGGCGGATATTATGAGCTGGATGGCGTTAATATATCTGAATTGGATGATTCTGAGCTTGCGAAAATACGCAACAAAAAGATCGGTTTTGTGTTCCAGTCATTCAATCTGCTTCCGAAGATGACCGCTCTGCATAATGTCGAGCTTCCTATGATATATGCCGGGGCAAGTAAAAAAGAGCGCAGAGAGAAGGCACTTGAGGCGCTTGACAGGGTAAGCCTTGCAGATAGGATGGACCACAGGCCCAACGAGCTGTCCGGCGGACAGAAGCAGAGGGTCGCTATTGCAAGAGCTCTTGTTAACGATCCTGCTATTTTGCTTGCCGACGAACCTACAGGAAATCTTGATACCGCTTCAGGAGAGGAAATAATGGCTGTGTTTCAAGAATTGAACAGAGAAGGTGTTACGATAATTCTTGTAACACACGAGCCGGATATAGCAGAGCATACAAAGAGGATCATCAGATTCAGAGACGGTTTTCTGATAAATGATGAAAAGGTGCCAAAACCCATCGACGCCAGAGATCTTATCAGAAAAATAAAGGCTCAGGCAGTTGTTTGACGATTCCCTCGACAATACGGGAGGGAGTACTCTTATGAAATTATTCAGTTATTAGAGAAAGAGGTTGATGATATGTCGGAAATTCAGGTCCAGAATATGAGTGATAAGGTTGCAGTTAAAAGGCCGGGCTTCTTCACAAGGGTATTATGGCTGTTCACATCACCGGGCAGACTGATGGAGGAGCTGGCCCAAAAGCCAAGGGTACTTTTTTGGTTGATTGCCGGCGGCGTTGCGATAGTTCTCCCATTTATAGCCAGAATGCCTCTGTATGAAGATTTTTTGCGAAAGACGATGTTGTCACAATCGGATTATATGGAATCGTTTGGCTTTGAAATGACTCCGGAAATGATAGAAGCAAGCATGCCCGCCAGCATAGTAGGCGGACTTGTCGGCGCACCGTTTGGTGCATGGGCAGGCCTTCCCATAATAGCACTGATATTTTTTGCGATATTAAAGGTAATGGGGGGCAAAGGAAGCTTTAAGGCTTATCTTTCCGTAGCAGTGCATGCCAATATTATCATGGTGCTGTATTATCTGATACTGATTCCGATATCATATATTACCGGCAGCCTTCATCAGTCGGCTTCATTGACAAGCCTTGGATCGCTCGTGGCACCTGAAGAGACAAATCCGTATCTTTTCGGGTTGTTGGTTGGCCTTGATATATTTGCCATTTGGAGATTTGCTGTAATGGCGATCGGCTTTACTGCGGTCAGTGAATTGAAGAAAAAGCATGTTTATATTGTGACAGCCACAGTATTTATAATAGGCTTGATCTACGGCATATTCAGTATGCCTGCAGCACTTCAGCTTTTACAATAGTTTACGGTGTATATATTCCGCATACTATTATCGCTTTTTTTGCAGGCAGGTAAATCATGACTGCGTAAGACAGAGGGACAGACATTTTGTGGAGGTATTATAATGAAAAAGAAAGTTATTACAGGTGTTACATTAGTTACGGTTATTGCCATATTGATCACAGCCGGAGTATTGAGAGCAATAGGTTCGGGAGGAGCAAGCGCTGTCAGCGTAGATGCTTCGGTAATACAAAAGGGTGATCTCTCCTCTTATATCTCTGCAGACGGTGTAATAGAGGAAGTAGAGAAATCAGAGGTTTATTTTGATACACCGCTCAAGGTGACAAGAGTCATGATCGAGGAAGGCCAGCATGTGACCCGCGGCCAGCAGATGATGGAGGTCGATATGGCTGCTCTTCAATCTCAGTTGGAGACCTTAAGGATAAACAGGAATACACAGCAGATATCACTGGACTCAAAGGTGATGGATGCTGAGGTCGAAAGAGCCCAAAACAATCTGAAGGCCGCTGAAAGAAACTATAATGACGCGAAAAAGACCTATGAAGATAATAAAGCTCTGTATGAAGCCAATGCCATCTCGAAGGCGGAGCTCGACATGTCTGAAAAAGCGTTTAAGGAAGCGGATTCCGGAATGAGCGGACTGAAAAATGCAAAGCTGGCTTATGAAACCGCAGTCGAGAGCAGAAAAAATTCCCAAAAGACTGCGGAGGAAAGTATAAAGGTTATTGATATCCAGATTGCTGATTTGGAAAAGAAGATAAATGATATAAACGAGCAGTGTAAAGCCTCCATCGATGGAATAATTGCCGGCGTCGGAGTGCGGGAGGGAGCATATACCAGCAGCATGCAGCCTGTATACAAGGTCATAGACCCGGATAAGCTCCAGATCAGAGCCAAGATAAATGAGTATGACATAAAGAGTGTGGCAGTCGGACAGAAGGTAAAGGTGACTGGAGATGCGATCGATAGGGATACTGAAATATCAGGCGCTGTCAAAAGCATTTCTCCTGTTGCAGTGACGAACATGACGTCTAACGGAAATGAAACGGTGGTCGAGGTATTGATAAGCATAGACGGAGCAGACGGTGTCAAGCCCGGACTTAATGTTACATGCGAGATAGCTACGATAGACAGGAGAGGAGTACTGCTGGCACCGATGGAAGCGATCACTCCGGATAAGGATGACAACATGATGGTGTTTGTAATAGATGAAAACACTAATAAAATACATCAGCGACAGGTAAAGGTAGGGATAAATTCAGACATGAACGTTGAGATTCTCGATGGACTGAGTGAAGGAGAGCTTATAGTTCTGGATCCCCAGCCAAGCTACAGTGACGGGATGCGGGTCAGGATAAAAAAATGATCGGAAAGAAGTGAGGTATACACATGAATTTTTCCGAAAGCTTCATTCAGGCTCTGGACAGCCTGAAATCAAATAAACTGCGTTCGATCCTAACTATGCTCGGGATAGTGATGGGTGTATTCTCCATCATAACGATCATGGCTCTTGGAAGCGCTACAGAAAATTATATGAACGCCCAGTTTGAAAAAATCGGGGCAAATACAATAAGCATCACATATAAGAATTTCAATGTCGACAAAAGAGACTGGCTGACTCTCAAGGATATGGAATATGTTAAGGAGGCAGCGCCGGAAATAAAGAATATCGCAACCAGTATCCAAAAAAGCGGGTCCCTGCGTATCGGAGACAAAACAAAGGATGCTGTGATTCTTGGTGTGTCATCTCAGTTTAAAAACTTTGCACTTATCGAAATGAAATATGGCCGTTTTATAAACGATTTTGATGTTTCAAAAAGGGCAAAATCTGTCATTGTCGATGAGCTTTTTGTAAAAAAGTACTTCAAGGAAGGACAGGATGTTACCGGTGAGACGATCTCACTGAAAAACTCATCCGGTTCGACGATACAGCTTAAAATAATCGGGATCATGAGCAGCGGGGAGAACATGTTCGAAGGTGTTATGGAAAGCGATATGATTCCGGCCATAATATATATGCCTATCACAACGGTACAGCAATTCTATCCCAACAGTGACAGGCTGTCATCGATCGATGTGACGCTGGTCGAAAAAGACAAGCTGCGGGATGTGGGAAAAAGGATCGTTGAATATCTGGAAATGAAACATGGCAGTGAGGACGTATATATGGCACAGAATTCTGCAGATATCCAGAAAGCGTTCAGCGACGTTTTGGGTGTCGTTTCGTCGATATTACTTGTCATCGCCATTATTACATTGATAGTCGGCGGTATAGGAATCGTTAACATTCTGCTGGTCTCTGTTAGCGAAAGGATCAGGGAGATAGGTATAAGAAAAGCGTTGGGTGCTCAGAAGAAGGATATCATACTGCAGTTCATTACCGAATCCATACTGATGACCGGTATCAGCGGGCTTATTGGTATTCTGCTTGGTATAATAGCCGGAGGTATCATATCGTCGCTCATCAAAATACCGCCGGTGGTCGATCTGAAGGTCATCACGATGGCATTCCTGGGTTCTGTGGCGCTCGGCCTCATATTTGGAGTATATCCGGCGAAGCGTGCGGCAGACCTTGATCCGATAGAATCGCTGAGATACGAGTAGATCCATCCTGAACAATCAAATAAAACTGGCATATGATTCAGTAAAAAACATATTCAGCCCGGACATACTCTTGTGTCCGGGCTGAACTGGTCATGCACCGGCCTGATTCATGCACCATATAATAAACGTATGACACATTATGAAATATCAGGTGATTTGTGTGCGGATGAACCAAAACAGGACTCCGCTTTTTGATGCGGTAAAAAAATATATTGATGAAGATGTAATACCCTTTCATGTACCCGGACACAAGCAGGGAAGAGGGATCAGGGAGCTGGTCGAGTACATAGGTGAGAAGGCGCTAAGGATGGATGTGAACGGCATGGAGGATCTGGACTTTGCCTGTAATCCCACCGGCGTCATATCGGAAGCACAAAAGCTCATGGCTCATGCATTCGGTGCTGAGCACGCATTTTTTCTTGTAAACGGTACTACTTCAGGTGTTCAAGCTATGATCCTGAGCGCCTGCGATCCCGGAAGCAAGGTGATCCTGCCGAGGAATGCCCATAAATCAACGATCGGCGGTATAATACTAAGCGGTGCAATGCCTGTTTATGTACAGCCGGAGTTTAATCACCAGCTTGGTATCACTATGGGCGTTACAACAGAAAATATCAGGAGGGCAATTAAAAAAAATCCTCATGCCAAAGCTGTTTTCATCATAAATCCAACCTACTACGGTATGACCTCCGATATCAAATCCATAGTAAGAACAGCTCATATGCATGATATGGCAGTGATCTCAGATGAAGCGCATGGTGCTCATATGAAGTTTCATGATGATTTTCCTCTCACCGCGATGGAGGTAGGGGCGGACATGAGTGCAGCGAGCATACATAAAACTGCAGGGTCGCTCACACAAAGCTCCGTGCTGCTGTCAAGAGGCAGTCTTATACCACAGGACAGGATCATGCAGTCTCTTTCACTCACATTTACCTCCAGTGCTTCATATCTGCTCATGTGCTCGCTGGACATAGCCAGGAGACAGCTCGTAACCAAAGGTTCAGAATTGCTCCAGGATACTTTGGAGCTTGTGCGCTGGGCCAGGGAGGAAATAAACAGGATGACCGGTTTTTTTGCATTCGGCCAGGAACTGGCCGGACTGCCCGGATGCTGTGACTTTGATGAGACCAAGCTCGGTGTGAACGTAAAAAATACAGGATACACAGGCTATCAGGTCGAGGTTCTTCTAAGGGAAAAATTCAACATACAGGTGGAGATGTCAGATCTGTATAATATACTTGCAATTGTTTCCATAGGAGACAGGAGAGAAGACATAACGGCGCTTGTAAACGCTTTGCGCCAATTGTCACTGATCAGCCCAGGAGATATGAGAAAAAACGATTTTACGATACCTGACAGTCCGGAGATGATAGTTACGCCCAGAGATGCTTTTTATAACGGGAAAAAGGTAGTGAAGCTGGAGGACTCGGCCGGCGAGATCGCAGGAGAGATGGTTATGGCATATCCTCCAGGAATACCGGTGATCTGCCTTGGAGAGAGAATAACGCAGGATGTTATAGATTACATCAGGCTGCTGAAGGAAGAGCGCTGCGAGCTTCAGGGCACCTGTGATCCCAATATGGACTATATAAGAGTGCTGGGCAGCAAATATTCGGTCCAGGAGACAGGTGCCTCTCTTAGGCAGTGACACTACACTATCAGTATGATGCCGGCTACTACAAGTGTCGCGCCGATAAGACGCATCAGTGTTATTTGTTCACCCAGGAATAGAACTGAACATAATATGGTGATAAGGGGTGAGCTGGACATTATTATCGTCACCAGCGATACATCGCCCCTTTTAAGTGCGGCATAATATGCAAGGTCCCCCACAAGTGTGGCAAGGAGCGCTTCTACGCCGATCAGCCACCAGGTTCCTGCAGGTATGCTGCTCACCTTTGAGAAATTCCCACTGATGATGACCCAGCCGGAAACGACACTTGCTGCAAAAATAGTACGCAGTATGAGACCGGCCACAGGATCGATGTTTTTCAGCGCAGCTTTGGCAAATACAGGCCCGATGCCCCAGCATATCATGCCGAAGAGCGAGAGTAAAACAACCATGCTTTTTTCCCCTCCGCTAATTCTTGCCATTAATTTCATTTCCCTTTCTCAAATGACAATATGTAAATGCTTGGTGTATTATTACTGGAATTTATTCTATGAGTTAATCCACATGCATTTGCGAAAAATAAACCAGTGAAGCCGATTTCCATCACTATAGAAAATGCGATACATAATTATCAGCATCTTTTAGAAAAAATGAATATGAGGAGAAGGTATCAAAGTTGCACAAGACCATATTAGTATTATTTATTTCGCTGTGTATTTCAGTTGCAGAACCTGCTGCCGCAATGCCGTGTGATGGTATGGCGCCAACAGAGGACAAAGGCGGCAGGGAGGAGATAGGGGACAGCATTGGTAATGATCTGAGCTCAGGTCCTGAACGTAATATGCCATGGGCGAATGACAATGAATTTATAAGGGCTGTTTCGGAAAAAAAGACAAGCGTGATGCTGGGCGGCTACATGACCGTATTGAAGGATCCCCTTCCCGGTGAGGAATATAATGTGCATTTGGCTGCAGACATGCTTGCCGGTACTGTCGTCAGACCCGACGAGATATTCTCACAAAACAGCACTATAGGACCTTACGTCGAAAGCAAGGGCTTCAGGAAAGGCCCCACATATATAGGCACATTGGTAACTACTACTGTAGGAGGCGGGGTTTGTAAGATCGCATCGACGCTTTATAATGTTGCGGTGCTATCGGATGTAAAGATAGTAGAACGCCACAACCACACGATGCCGGTGCCATATGTACCATACGGTCAGGATGCGACGGTTTCATACGGCAATAAGGACTTCAGGTTTTTGAACAATACCGGTTCAGATATAATGATTTGGGCAAAGGGTATAGATAATGTGCTCTACATGGCATTTTACGGCACAAGGCCTGCGCCTTGTGTTGAATGGACCCATGAAGTACTTGAAACGACAAAAGCACCTGTAATGTACAAGATAAACCCCCAGCTCGGCGCTGATGACAAAAAGCTGCTGATGGAGGGCATGGATGGCGCAGTTGTTAAATCATGGATAAGAGTAAACAGTGGTGACAATGTGGAAATGAGGTATATGGGCTTGAGCAGATATCAGCCGATGCCTCACCTTGTTGAGAGGGGTCCATCAAATGGGTGAGTCTGCACATCACATATTCTGAAATTTCCTTGGTATTATACGCTTATTGTGCGAATAGCATCATTACTGCCGGAATAACATCAAATAGTAATGCTTCGGAATAATGGTGCTGCATGTTTAGTGGAAATAGCTACAAAATCAAATCTTTTAGATTTTTCCTTGCAGGTCAGGGACTTGAGAACTTTGGAGAGTCGATGAGATTTATTGCCGTTACGACTCTGATTTACAAACTGACAGGTTCAGGAATCTCAGCAGCGGCAGGAATCGCCTTATCAGCACTGCCGGGAATTTTTGCATCTCCCTTTGCCGGAGTACTGGGAGACAAGGCAAGGGAAGGACGGCTTCTTGTCCTGATCGATATAGTAAGATTTCTGACCGTCCCTCTTTTTCTGCATGCGGGGAGTGTAGCGCATATCTACCTTCTTCTCATATTGATATCAGTTTTGGACGTATTCTATAATCCGTCAAGAAAGAAATATGTATTGGGCGTCTCAGGAAGGGAAGGGGCGCTCAAGGCAAACTCGATGCTTACGGGAGCAGCCGGTGCGGCATATCTGGCAGGACCCCTTCTGGCCGGGTACCTTACCGATACTTATGGACCTGCACCATCTATAATAATTTCTTCACTGTGCTGCTTAATGTCCAGCCTTCTGACAGTCATATCCGTAATATCGGCAGGCAGCGGCAAGCCCTGTCCATACAGGACACATACCGGCGAAAGCACGTTATCAGGGATTTTAGATGGCTGGAATTACTGCAGAAACACACCTGGGGTTTGGGAACTGTTGGCTGCAGGTATCATTATTGGTTTTTGCACTATCGCTGTTAATCTATCCTTTTATCCATACGCATTTGATGTGATCAAGGTAACGTCAAGGGGCTGGAGCCTTATGATAACTATATATTACGGGTCAAACCTGCTGGCTATGCTGCTTGCCGGATATATGGACAGCAGATCCGGCAGGTCTGGGATGCGCAGCGGCCGGTTGTTTTATGGGGGCCTTGCGGTGGTTTCATTTTTATGGCTGTTTTACATCATCGTCAGAAACTATGCGTTTATCCTCCTTCTTCAGTTTGTTGAGGGCACAATCATTTCATTTGCAACAATCTTATTGGCCGCAAGGTATCAGATAATCACTGATAAAATGTATATGGCCAGAGTAACCGGATTGAACGATGTCGTGACAAGCGTAGGAAAGCTAGCGGGAATGGGCTTGACCGCATACATGATCAGCAGGTTCTCTTTTTGCGGTGTGTTCGCCTTCTGCAGCATACTGATGCTCGTTTTCTCGATAGCGGCAGGCTTGAGATCAGGATGGACCGGAGAAAAAGGAAAGCCGGCGGCAATGGTACGATGTAAATGAGAAAATGTAGAAACATGCGTATAATTATGTTATTGTATAGATGCTGTTGAAATCAATATCATACGAAACCAGGATGAATAAAGTGAAGGGTTAAAAGAATGGATCATCTGATTCCGACGAAAACGCTGACGCCGCTTATAAGCGAGAGAATCATAATACGAGAACCGGTGATGGAGAAGCTTAACAGCGGCTTGAAAAAGGGATGCAGTTTATTCCTTGTTACGTCTCTGGCAGGCTCGGGGAAAACGACTCTGGTCAGTCAGTGGGTTAAGGAGTCTAAATTATTGGCTGCATGGGTTTCACTGGATACAGGGGATAATGATTTCTCACGGTTTTGGGAATACATAATTGCCTCACTTCAGATGATCGACACCAATATCGGACGTATAGTAATGCCGGCATTGCAATCAATTGAAAAGCTTCTTAAGCAAACGGTCGTCAATGCGGTGATAAGAGACGTCTCTGCTTGCGGACGATCGATAATTCTTGTGCTCGATGATTACCATGTGATTCGCAATAGTGATATCCATGCATCTTTGGAGTATTTACTTGAGCATCTGCCGATAAATCTGCGATTGGTGATCATATCCAGAGAAAGACCTCCATTATCTTTGTCAAGACTGAGAGCAAGCTTTGGTGTGACGGATGTTTCTTTTTCGGAGCTTCGATTTACGAAGAGCGAGATTAATTGTTTGTTGAATAATTATCTTTGCATTTACCTTGAGAAGGACGATGTGAGAAGGCTTGAAGAGCGGACGGAAGGCTGGATCGCAGGGATACAAATGGCTGCGCTTACCTTGGAGACACTTGATCTGGGAAAGAGGCACGACTTTATCTGCAGGTTTACAGGGGAAGATAGTTTTATTTTTGACTATATGGCGGAAGTAGTACTTCAAAAACAGTCACGAAAGCTCCGGGAATTTTTCTTGAAGACCTCTATAGTGGAGTGTTTTTGCGCTTCATTATGTGATGAGATCCTGGGGATCAAGGGCAGTCAGGCACTGCTGCAGAAACTCGAGAACTCCAACCTTTTCCTGTTTTCTATAGATCACAGGCGGGAATGGTTTCGCTACCATAATCTCTTTTCAGATTTTTTAAAGCGACAGCTAATGCTTTCTGTTTCACAAGAAGAGATATCAAAACTATATTCGGCTGTCATACGGTGGTATGAAAGGAATGACATGATCCATGAGGCTGTATCGTATGCAATGATGTCGGAGCAGTATGACTGCGCATCTGAGCTTATTGAACGGAATTTATGGAGTACTTATTACCGCAGTGAGACTCAGCTTGTTTTTCGCTGGCTTAAGGAGCTGCCTGTGAATTATGTGGAGTCAAGTCCGCTTCTTTCAGCTGCTTATGCGAATTGTCTGCTTCTTGCAAACAGGGAAATGATCAAACAGTCCGAAATCAGAGCGCTCATTGAATACTGGCTGGGAAATGCAGAGAAAAATCAAGATAAATACGGATCAGACATATCGAAAAGCAGAGAGTGCGGACTCCTGACCCACTATATAAGAAAACTGAGGATTTTTTATGAGTTATTTTTGGAGTCCGATCTTGAGGGTGTGGCTAAAATGGCGGTATCCGCTCTTGAAAGGCTCCCTGAGAATGAGCTTATGTTTCGATGTGCTATGATGTACGCACTGGGAAGAGCATATTTTCTGACCGGAGATACGAAAGCTGCAGTAAAAGCTTTTGAAAGTGTCCGTCAGATCGGCAGTGAGAGCGGGGATTTGCTGAATGTCTCAGCGGCAATTGATCATTTAGCTGATATTATGTACCGTAGTGGTTACCTTATGAAGGCAACCGATATCTGCCGTGAGGGAATTGCATATATTGCCGGGCTTTCGGATGGATACACCGTGCCGTTCTCCGGAACGATTTATATTGTACTGGGCAAAATTTTATTTGAATCAGGCAAGCTTGCCGAAGCGGAAGATAGTATAAAGAAAGGCATTGAACTGCTAAACTATACGAATGCCGGGCAGCATCAGCAATGGGGCTATATACTGCTGGCATATATTTATCAGGCATATCGCAGGACAAGCCTGGCCTTTCAGGCAGTTAATGAAGCGATATGTTTTTGGATACAGGGCAATGATGAGGTGGCTGCCCATAGGGTGAGACTTTGCCTGCTTGCTGCTGATTCGGATATAGTACTGATAAAAGATGCAGAGCAATGGCTGAAGGAACAAAACCTGAACTTTACTGACGACAGAAAACCATTACAGCCCGATGTGATCCATTATACAGCGATCCGTGTGCTCATTGATATGTACAGGATGAAGCTTGTGAAACCGGCATATCCATGGAGCACGCTTATGAGTTACCTGGAGCGGCAGCAGCCATGTGCGGCGGCTTCAGGATACATTACGTGGGAAATTGAAGTGCTGCTGCTCAAAACTAAAATTATGTACGTTCAAGGTGATACGGACAGATCTATGCAATTTTTTCAGAGAGCATTGGAACTGGGAGAGAAGAGCGGCTATCTTGGTGTCTTTATAAATGAAGGACAGCAGATACTTCCCTTACTTTGTACAGCTATGAAGCAAAGGATAAAGCCCCGCTTCATACAGCTTCTTATGGAGAGCTTCAGCGATTTATTGCAGGTAGAATATGAAAGTCTGATTAACTACAGGAAGGAGGGAATCCTGCATGAGCCGTTAAGTAAAAGAGAGCTGGAGATTCTCAGGCTGATTGCCATAGGGCATACCAACAGGGAAATCTCGGAACGCTTACAGATAACGATTCATACAGTAAAGACACATATTTATCATATATTTGAGAAATTCTGTGTAAGGAACCGTACCCAGGCTATAGCCACAGCCCGCGAACTTGAGCTTATCACATGATATGGTATGATCGGAATTAATTGGGTGGCATGAGAGCATCTCCTGATGGAAACGCACGGTCTTTTAACTATTGACTCATACTTAAGTATGATTACAATGGTTTTTTTTGTTTTAAAATCATGATGAAGGGGGAAACAAAATATTTTCAGGAGGTAAGTGAAGTGAAAAATTCTAAAATCGCACTTGTGGCAATTGTTGTACTATGTCTGGCAGCAGTCGGCATTGTGGTAAGTACATTGGTCGGGTCCGGCGAGGATGATAAAGAGAAGGAAGTCATTTCAGAGAAAATCCAGTCAACAGATCAGGTGCCAGAGGAAGAGCAGCCAGATGATAAGGCATTGAATGAAACGGAAGCCGAAGCAGTATCAGAAACGGAAACCGGATCAGAAGCAAACACAGAAGAAGAGAGTGAATCAAGCACGGGTGAAGTGAAAGTGGCGGTTCCTGATGGAAACTGGTCTGCAATCCTGCAGCCGGAGATAAAGCAGACTGTCAGAATGGCAGCCTTTTTAAATGAGAGCTTCGGCGTTACCGGCGGCTACAGTTCAACCGGCAAAACGCATTATACAAATGACGGGGGAGCGACCTGGACGAAGAATGAGGAAAGCGGCGGCTGTCTTTACGGTATAGAAGTGGTGGATCCAAATGTGGTTTGGGTATGCGGCAGAATGAAGGGTGTCAGCTTTAGGACTCCCGGAGGCTTAAGAGCGAGTACGGATGGTGGAAAAACCCTGGGGGACAGTTCAAATTACGAGACAGTGCCTGGTGAATGTCCACTGAGCTTTTTGGATGATAAGAGAGGCTGGATCAGTCAGAATAATAAAGTGAGTGAAACTGTGGACGGTGGTCTCAATTTTACTGAAATAAGCCTGCCGGAGGGGATAGGAAAAATCAGAGGAATTGGAGTGTATGAACAGGACGGTGACATGGCCGGATGTGTTCTATCAGAGGATGGGACACTGTGTATCACAAGGGATCATGGGGTGAGCTGGACTAAGTCCACACTTCCTTTGAAGGAAAAATATGACAGTTATAAGCCCGGCAAATTTGAGAGTGTTCCTGCTGCTATCCGGTTTTTTGATAAGGATAATGCTCTTGTGGTGATATCTTTAGTCGGAGACGGGGAGCCATTGATCATAGGCTTTCGAACTGCTGACGGAGGTATGACATGGACTGATGAGCTTATAGGCAAGGGACATGGAAGCATATACCTTTCTCCGGATGGACATTATGTAACCAGCTATAATGCTGCCAACAAGATTACAGTATATCGTTTAAATAAGAGTGAGAACAATGAAGAATAAAAGTACAGTCGATTATTTCGGTACCAAAGGTTTTATGGTATTTGTCGGCTGCATGATCGGCTTTCTGGCTCCTGTATTATACAAGCTGGGAAACCCGGATACAGGCTTATGCATCGCTTGTATGGAGAGGGATCTTGCCGGATCGATAGGATTGCATCAGGCTCCCGGGGGACAGTATATGCGTCCCGAGATTATTGGACTGGTACTTGGATCGACACTTTCTTCGGTACTTTTCAAGGAATTTAGAGCACGGGGCGGTTCGGCTCCGATGGTCCGTTTTTTCCTTGGCTTTTTTGCAATGATAGGAGCATTGTCGTTCACAGGTTGCCCGTTCGGGACGGTTCTTCGCCTTGCAGAAGGTAATCTGAATGCGGTGCCGGCACTGGCTGCCATGGTTTGCGGAGTATTTGCCGGAGTGGGACTCATAAAGAGTGGTTTCTATCCCGGCCGCCCTTCAAGGACGAAGACTACAGCCGGTATAGTATTTCCCGGAGTTATGCTGCTCCTGCTTATACTATTTATTTTTAATATCAGGGTAAATGATATGACAGCTCCGCTCAGAAGCTGGAATGAACCATCTTCACTAAATGCACCTGTTATTATATCGCTTATGGCTGGATTGGTGATCGGCTTTCTGGCTCAGCGATCCAGGTTTTGCACCATTGGTGGCTTCAGAGATATCTTTCTTATCAGGAACGGGCACTATCTTTATGGTCTGATTGCAATGGCAATAACGGCCTTCATCATGAATCTGGCACTTGGACAATTTAATGTATTTTTCAATAACAAGATTGAACCGGCCGGAGTCACAGAATATATCTGGAGTCTTGCAGGTATGGTGCTTGCCGGCCTTGCATTTACTCTTGGCGGAGGATGTGCGGCAAGACAGCTGTTTCTGTCGGGGGAAGGGGATACTGATGCGGCCTTCTTCGTTTTTGGAATGCTTTGCTCCGCTGCCGCCACATATAATTTTGGCTTATTAGGGAAGCCGGCATGCGGCACAGTCGGCGATCTCAGTACTTTAGGCAATGCTGCCATAGTGCTTGGATTGGTTTATTGCCTGGTGATCGGTTTTACAATGCGCATAGGTAATGGAGAATGCAGATGATATATTTGGATAATGCGGCAACAACATGGCCTAAACCGCCTTGTGTCTCAAAGGCAATGGCAGATTTTCTGGAGAGGGTAGGAGCTAATCCCGGCCGTGCCGGACACAGGCTTGCGGTTAAGGCCAGTCAATCCGTTTACATGGCGAGAGAGGCAGTCGCCGGGATATTTAATGCACCGGATCCTCTTCGTGTCGTATTCGGACATAACATAACAGAGGCGCTCAACCTTTGCCTGCAGGGGATCCTGAAGCCGGGAGATCATGTTATTACGAGCAGCATGGAGCATAATTCCATGATGAGACCTCTCAGGCGGCTGCAGAAAAAGGGAATCGAGGTATCTGTAGTCGGCTGTGATAAATGCGGGAGGCTGAAACCGTCGGATGTGGAAGCTCACATCCGTCCCAACACAAAGATGGCGGCAGTTAATCACGCTTCCAATGTCGTTGGAACACTGCTGCCCATCCGTGAAATAGGTACCCTGTGCAGAAAGCATGGCATTATGTCTCTGGTGGATACTGCACAGAGCGCCGGAAGCTGTCCGATCGATATGCAAAAGGACATGATAGACCTGTTGGCCTTTACCGGGCACAAAGCCTTGTATGGTCCAACTGGAACAGGCGGCTTGATCATTGGTGAGCGTGTGGATGAGAAACAGGTGAGGCCATTGATACAGGGCGGAACAGGAAGCTATTCAGAATTTGAAGAGCAGCCTGTATTTCTGCCGGATGCCATGGAATCTGGTACGGTCAACGGCGTTGGACTGGCCGGTTTGGCTGCAGCAATACAATGGATATCGAAGGAAGGTCTGGATAAGATCCGTTCCCATGAAATCAAATTAACACAGCAGTTAATAGACGGATTGATGCAGATACCTGAGTGCTTTGTATATGGCACTTTGAATGCGAAAGAACAAACTGCGGTGGTTTCATTCAATATTAGAGGGATGCCATCCTCGGAGGCTGGCTTGCGGCTGGATGATGAATATGGGATACTGTGCCGTATCGGACTTCATTGCGCTCCGGCGGCACATATGACCATTGGAACATTTCCCGATGGCACGGTCAGGTTTGGAATAGGTTATTTAAATAAACAAGAGGATATCACAAGGGCAATCGAGGCAGTTGCCGCATTATCAAGGGAGTTGAAATGAGCGGGAAGCACTATATTGTTTTACTTGTATATTCATCAAGCTATGCAGTCCGGGCGGATCAAATACTTTCAAAGGCCGGAATCAGTTCAAGGCTGATACCTATCCCCCGACATATAAGTTCCAGCTGCGGAGTCTGTGTCCGTATTGCTGCGGATGATAAAAGCAATGCGCTTAAGGCCTTGCAGGATTCAAATCTGCCGCTCGACGGAGTATATGAGATCTGTTGATTATTGCTGCCTTAATCAGGTTTGACAGCGTTAGTATGCATCCCGGTGGGACACTGCATTTCTGCCTTTTTTCTTGGATATATAAAGACTCTTGTCGGCTTCCATGATCAGCGATTTCACATCACGGCCGTCGTCAGGGTAGGTTGATATACCGATAGATATCGTGATGCTCGGAGAGGATGTTTCCTCTATTATTTTTCTGAAACGCTCAGCTATAGTTACAGCCTGTCTGGAGTCAGTTTCAGGAAGCACGACGATGAATTCATCTCCGCCGTATCTGCCAATGAGATCGATATTTCTGAAATTATTCCTCGCAGATGAAGCAAGCATCCTGATGCATTTGTCTCCAACAACGTGACCGAAGGTGTCATTTATATATTTAAATTTATCTATATCAAGCATTAGGATAGACAAGGCTTTCTTGGGCTTTTCCGCAATAAGCCTGTCAATTGCTTCAAGGATCGCAGCTTTATTTAGTACATTTGAAAGACTATCGGTTTTGGCTATATCTACCAGCTTTCTGTTAACCCTCTCCACCTCGAGCATCCTCTTTTTTACTTCAAGATCAATGGAGCGGTCTATTTCAGATAATTTTTTGGCGTTTGCCTCGCATTTGGCGATCAGATCCTTAAAGAATACTTTATAGAAGTAGTAGAGTAAAATAGAGTATGAAATCAGCTTCAACAACGGCACTGCCAGTACTGCAGCCCATATGTGAGGGTACAGGTTCGCCAGAGCAGAGCCTGCCAGAGGCAGGACAGACCAGAATACCAAGCTTTCGCTGCCCTTTTTAGTCTTTAGCAGATACATTACTGCAACTGATAAAAAGATGACTAAAGCGGGAATTATGTCATGCTGATAAAGGAGGTTCACCGTATCGGCATAGGAATAGAGGACTGCCAAAATAACTACCGGTGCCGCTATTATGAATAATAGCGCAAGCATGCTTGCCCGGGACAGGATCACTGTAATTAAGGCCAGTAAAAACAGCACATCCGCACATGCCGCCAAAACAGCAGTAGCTTCATTGCTGTGTGAAAGAACTGAAACTAAATTCAGTATAAGGACAATGAAAAAAGAATAAGCAAAAAGCCTTGAGATTCTCTCTGCATTTTTAAGCAGCATAGCCATGACCGGTATACAGAAAGCGAAACAGACCGATATGACAGACGTCAGAAGATATATGGTTTCCAGAGCCTGATGCGGCATATGCGACCCCCTTGATATTTCCTGTGTTATAGATATCGGATATTACTGGTTTTTATATAACAGGTATGTTTACTAAGGCTCTGATAACAATGACCTCAAAGGATTACCGCAAGCAAGCCTTGCCTGTTTATCGCCGCAGCTTTTTTATCATATATCCCCAGAACATCCCCTCGAGGAAAACTAGGGCCAGCAGTCCTGCCGCAGTTCCAAGACTCATGTCTACTATCCGGTCTTCCCTGCTTTGCTGATTATTTTTTTTCATTTGAGTTATTGGGTATTTACGTGTATTGCTGTATCTCATAATAACCTCCGGTCATAAATGGAATTTCTGACAGTATTATTTCCGTTCTTTGATAAAATATCACGGTATGATGCAGCATAATATTCTTTCCAGATATTGAATACAATCACTCTATTTTATTATACTATAAGTAAGTATCAGTGCAGATTCAGACTATGCAGCTATCTGCAGGAGGAAAGGAAGGTACGGATGGAGAAGGAATTCAATGCCGGGAAAGCGGTTAAGGTATCCACATTCAATGGAATAGACATCTATAGGATCGATACGGAAAAGTTCAAGACAAGCAGCATCCATTTCTTTTTCCAGGATAATCTTACCAGAGATAATGTTACGAGAAATGCACTGCTGCCTGCGGTAATGAGGCGGGGCAGCGAGGCTCACCCAACTCTGAGGGATATTTCAATGGAACTTGAAAACCTTTATGGAGCCAGCTTCGACTGTGGAGTCACTAAAAAGGGAGAGAGGCATATCATTCATTTTTATACCGAATTCCTGTCGAAGCGGTATGTGCCGGACGGCACAGATACATTTGCAGCCGGTCTGGAACTGCTGTATGACATCGTCACAAAGCCGGCGTTTATAAACGGCAGATTCAATAAAGATTACCTGGCACAGGAAAAAGACAAGCTGAGGATTTTGATAGAGGGCAGAGTAAATGACAAGATGCAGTACAGTGTGGACAGGTGTCTGGAAGAGGTCTGCAGTGATGAGCCCTACGGAATCTACGATTATGGCTTTACAGAGGATCTTGACAGTATCAGCGCAGATGAATTGACAGCCCATTACAGGACTGTTATCAGGTCCTTTCCCATGCAGGTCTATCTTACAGGAAGCATTACGAATGAGCAGACAGACAGGCTGATCGAGCTGCTTAAGGGGCTGCCCCGCGATAATATAATCACTCTTTTAAATGGCTTCACAAAAAAGGTAAAAACAGCGGCAAGGCAAGTGACGGAAAAGATGAATGTGACACAGGGAAAGCTATGCCTCGGCTATAGAACCAACACATCGGCGGACAGTAACGATTATCCGGTGCTTATGGTATTCAACGGTATACTTGGCGGGGGTATCCATTCAAAGCTGTTCCAGAATGTGCGCGAGAAAGCGAGTCTGGCTTACTACGCATATTCCAGGCTTGAGAAATTCAAAGGGCTCATGGTGGTGAGCAGCGGTATAGAGATAAAGAACAAGGAGAAGGCACTGGAGATAATAAGCAGGCAGCTCGATGACATAAAGCAGGGCATCATCTCCGATCAGGAAATTGAAGCCACAGTAAAGAGCATCGAAACCGGAGTGAAATCCCTTACCGACAGCCAGATCAATATAGTCGATTTCTACCTGAGCCAGACAGTTTCAGGCACTCATGACGATTTCACAGACATTGTGCAAAGGGTCAAAAAAGTGAAAAAGGATGATGTCAAAAGGATCGCTCAGTGTGTTGGCCTTGATACGGTATATTTTCTTACTGCTCCTGAAGATGGAGTGCAGTCTCAGTAAGACGTATGTTTAGTATAGAATGAGGAGATGTTTCAATGAATATTGAAAGGATACAATATGAAAAAGCCGGGGAAGTCCTTTACAAATATGAGCACAGCAGCGGACTGAAGGCTTTTGTTATACCAAGGATGGGCTACTCAAAAAAATATGCCACCTTTGCTACCCATTACGGATCTGTAGACAATGAGTTCATCATACCGGGTGAAGAAAATGCTGTGCGCGTTCCGGACGGCATAGCACATTTTTTGGAGCATAAGCTGTTCGAGCAGAAGGACGGCAGCGTCATGGACAAGTTTTCTGCGCTGGGTTCCAATCCGAATGCTTATACAAGCTTCAATCAGACCGTATATCTGTTTTCATGCACAGACAGGTTTGATGAAAATTTCGATCTTCTGCTCAATTATGTCCAGAATCCGTATATAACTCAGGAGAGCGTTGAGAAGGAGAAGGGTATAATCGGCCAGGAAATTATGATGTATCAGGACAATCCCGGTTGGAGAGTGTTTTTCAATCTTCTTGGAGCTTTCTATAAAAACCATCCGGTGAAGATCGACATAGCGGGTACGATAGACAGTATATCAAGGATCGACAGAGAAACGTTGTATACATGCTATAATACCTTTTACCATCCTTCAAATATGATTTTGCTTGTTGTTGGTGACGTTGAACCGCAAAGCGTCTTTGAAAGGGCTGAAGCAGCTCTTGCCATTAAGGATGCCAGAACTCCGGTCAAAAGGATATATCCTGATGAACCGAATACGATAAATATGGATTATGTCGAGCAGAAGCTTGCCGTATCCATACCGATGTTCCAGATGGGGTTTAAGGACACATCCTTTGGTGACAGAGGTACAGAGCTGCTCATGTATGAAACGGCTGTGAAACTGCTGCTTGATCTATTGATAGGAAGAAGCTCCGAGCTGTATGAACAGCTCTATAGCGAAGGCTTGCTGAATTCATCCTTTGATACGGATTTCAATATCGAAAGGGGTTATGCGTTTTCAGCTGTTGGCGGTGAATCGCCCGACCCTCTTAAGGTAAGAGAAAGATTCTGCCAGGCTCTTGAGAAGGCGAAAAAGAGCGGTCTGGATGAGGCCGGCTACGACAGGCTGATAAGATACATGCTGGGTAAATACATGAGGCAGTTCAACTCGGTCGAGAGGATATCACATTCATTCATATCTGTATACTTTAAGGGTGTAAGCATGTTTGACTATTTGAATGTTTATGATAAAATATCTTTTAAATATGTTAATGAAGTACTGCATGACCACTTCAAACAGGAGAATCTTGCCATGTCCGTGATAAGGCCTGTTTGATATAATAGTTGATGTACAAAGGGGGATTCACAGTGGATGTGAATTATGTTAACTTTCCTGGTCTTGGACTGGATTTTGAATTTAAAAGGTATGCTTTTATAGTTTTTGGCATCGAAATATACTGGTACGGTATAATTATTGCACTGGCGTTTCTGACAGCAGTACTGCTGGCGGTCAGAAGCTGCAGGAAGCATGATCTGACGCCTGATAACATACTGGATCTTGTGCTCTTTGCCGCACCTGTGGCAATTATATTTGCAAGACTGTTTTATGTGGTCTTCAGCTGGGATCAGTATAAGAACGATCTCATAGGCGTTTTCAGGATAAGGGACGGAGGCCTTGCGATCTATGGCGGCGTTATCGGAGCGCTGCTGGTGGCTTGGCTTTATACCAGAAGGAAAAAGATGTCGTTTCTGCATCTTGTAGATTTCGGGGTCCCATACCTTGTGCTTGGACAGGGCATCGGACGCTGGGGTAATTTTGTAAACCAGGAGGCCTTCGGCACAGTGACCGATCTGCCATGGAGAATGAACGGGAATATTGCCGACAGATTTGTCACGAGCGCACTGCCGGGAGCAGATCTAGTCCAGTGGGGCGTTCATCCTACATTTTTATATGAATCTGTATGGGATATTGCAGTGTTTCTTTTCCTTATTTTCTACAGGAAAAGAAAGAAGGTTGAAGGAGAGGTGCTGTTTCTGTATCTTATACTATATGGTGCCGGAAGAGCATTTATTGAGGGACTGAGGACGGACAGCCTGTGGCTGGGCAGCTTCAGGATTTCACAGCTCCTTTCGGTGATATTGTTTGTCCTTGCATTGGCACTGTTCATATACAGAAGACTCAAGATAAAAAAGAAAGAGGATGAAGAGCCGGTTACATTGGGACAGAGTAAATACGGTGCCTTGCTGATGAAGATGAAGGAAGAAGAATTGGAAGAGGAAGATGGCACCGAAGAGACCTCACAAGACGATGACGGTCACGCTGTTGGTGTGGACAATGCGGAAGGAGAAACATCGACGATTGATAAACCTGGCGGCGACAGCGCTGCAGAAAAGGATACAGCTGATAAGGAGCAATGAGTTGGAAGAAAAGGAACTTTTGGAGCAGATCGAAGATCTAAAAGGTGAGCTGGACAGGCTCATATCTTCGGAAGCCGGCTTTGAAGAAATTTATAGTATTAGTACTGAATTAGATAAATATATAGTTTTGTTGCATAGGACCAGATCAAGATAAATGCATTTTGTTATGTTGGCTCATGTATCATAGGTGGTCAGAATGGACTGCCAGGGTGGATTGAATGTATTACGTAGAGAAGACTAAGGGTACTGATTATTTTAAACAATTTGATTATCTGCTGTTTGTGGCTGTCATTCTGATGTCTCTATTTGGGGTTGTCGCACTGCGAAGTGCACTGGGCGTGCAGGGCGTTTCGAGCGTATGGCTCAAGCAGGTTATCTGCCTTTGTATAGGTGTAGTGGCTGCTGTCACTATCAGTGCTATAGACTACAAGGATTTTCGGACGCTGGGGATAGTCATTTATCTCGGCAGCATTGTACTTCTTGTGCTTGTGTTGGTGATGGGTGAAAAAAAATACGGGAGCCAAAGCTGGCTTGTAGTCCCTGTAATAGGCCAGTTCCAGCCATCTGAGCCTGCCAAGGTCGCATATGCGCTGGTTGTGCCTCTTTTCTTCGAAAGACTCAAGGAAGGCAAGGACATCGCAAAAAATGTAATAAAGCTTTTAATATACGCCATGTTGCCCGTCGGACTGGTTTTACTGCAGCCTGATGTAGGAACAGCCCTGGTATTCGTTTTTTCATTTATTGTAATGCTTTTCATCTATGGTATACCCTACAAGTTTTTCCTGATAGCTGCAGGCGCAGTAGCGGCAGCTGCACCGGTCCTTTGGTTTTATGTACTGCCGATGGATCGTTTCGATCATATCAGAGCAAGAATATTGACCTTTATATATCCTGAAACAGACCTTTTGGGCGACGGCCTTCAGGTATACCGCTCCAAAATGACGATCGGATCAGGACAGCTCTTCGGCAAGGGGCTTTTTAACGGGCTGCAGACTCAGAACAGCATCAGTATGTTCAATGTCCCAGAAAAGGAAACCGATTTTATTTTCTCTGTTATCGGTGAAGAAATGGGTTTTATAGGAGCTATCGTCTTTATACTGATAATGTTTTTCTTTCTGTTCAGATGTATTTACATTTCACTGAGCGCCAGAGATGCTTACGGGTCATTTATGGTCATATGTATAGCATCGATGCTCGGCTTCCACTTTATTGAGAATATAGGGATGTGTATAGGTGTGCTGCCTGTTACCGGCATACCGCTGCCTTTTGTCAGCCAGGGTAACAGCTCTCTCATTGCCAACTATCTGAACATCGGTATAATACTCAGCGTGTCGATGCGAAGGAAGAGGGCTATATTCAACAGCTCACAATAGCATAGTTCATTCACATAATGGTCCTCATGCGAGGGCCTTTTTTCATGTGCAATATTCTGATTTGTACAGTGCGACAACCACAAATTAACAGGAAAAGTATAGGACTAAATACCTATCTTATAAAAATATTCCTTTTATATCTTGATTATTCATCAGTTTTGCTTTAAAATGAAATAGAAGTGGGACAAAGTGGGTGGAAGTGGTCTTGATTTGACAAAATGTGAGGTGAAATGATTGTTCTATGGTGAATTTCAACACACTGTAGATCCGAAGGGCAGGATTATAGTCCCTGCATCCTTTAGGGAAGAACTTGATGTGAAATTCATGATAGCAAAAGGCTTGGAAGGTTGTCTTTTTATTTTTTCCATGCCCAGATGGAACAGTCTGGTAGAAAAGCTTGAAACATTGCCACTTTCAAATACAAAAGCGCGTGACTTCAGCAGGTTTTTCTTCTCAAGCGCAGCACAGTGCCAGATCGATGGACATTACCGTATATTGGTGCCTGCGGATCTGAGAGCCCATGCAGGGCTGGAAAAGGATATCACCATCGTGGGAGTAGGAAACAGGGTGGAGGTATGGAGCAGAGACAAGTGGGAAAAATATATGAGCGGTGAAAGCCTTACTCCCGAAAGCTTGTCCGAGACATTTGCAATGCTTGGCATTTAGCGAATCAGAAAACCACTGCCGGAGGAAAAACCAATGGAATTTGAACACAAACCCGTTTTGCTGGAAGAATGCATTGCCAGCCTGAACATAGACAAGAATGGCACATATGTAGATGGAACGCTCGGCGGAGCAGGTCACTCGAAGGAGATCATAAAAAAGCTTGACAGGGGAACGCTGATCGGTATCGACCAGGATGCCGCTGCTATAGAGGCTTCGGGCAAAAGGCTGAAAGAGCTTCAAAGCAATGCAGGTTTACTGCTGATCAGAGGCAATTTCCGCAATATAGCACATCTGGTCAGACAACATGGGATAGAGAAAGTTGACGGTATACTTCTGGACATCGGAGTCTCATCGCATCAGCTCGATGAAGCTGAACGAGGCTTCAGCTATCAAAAGGACGCACCTCTTGATATGAGGATGGACAGGAGCCGCAGTCTTGATGCAGCAACGATAGTGAATACATACGATGAGAAGGAAATCAAAGATATAGTACGCAAGTATGGTGAAGAGAACTGGGCGGCTCGGATCGCAGCATTTATTGTAAAGGCCAGGACTGAGAGAAGGATCGAAACGACAGGACAGCTGACGGATATAATAAAGGCAGCGATACCGGCACAGGCAAGAAGAGAGGGTCCGCATCCCGCAAAAAGGACATTCCAGGCATTGAGGATAGCAGTCAACGATGAACTGGATGCTCTGAAAGAAGCGATCGAAGGTGCAGTGTCACTGTTGAAGACGGGAGGCAGACTGAGTATAATAACCTTTCACTCACTGGAAGACAGGATAGTAAAAACTGAATTCCACAAGCGTGAGAAGCCATGTACTTGTCCGCCGTCTTTCCCGGTTTGTGTATGCGGCAAAAGACCGGAGATCAGTGTACTGACCAGAAAACCGGTGCTGCCATCAGGCGGAGAAGTGGAACATAATCCCAGATCACGCAGCGCAAAGCTAAGGACCGCAATCAAATTATGACATCACAATATTTTATAACGAGGCAATAGATATCCCGCCTGCCGAGGCGCTATAAGTTTATACTAAAGATCAAAACATTATAAAATACATGGGACAACAACCATATATACGCAGGATAAAATGCAGTGATGCGGACAGATGCCCAAAAGACTGCAGTGAAGCACAAAAGACAAAAGGATAGGCCTCCGTACATTAAGACATAATGATGAAATAAAGCTCAGCTAAACGAGTGAGATACCATAGGACGGCTTCGAAAGCCGACCGGCAGACAAATGAAAAGGCAACAAAACACAAAAGAAAAATAACTGAAGAAACAAAAGATAACCCATACGAAAGATAAAAAAGAAAGACCGATAACCGGTACTGAGAAAAACACAAAAGACAAATCATAAATGAAGTTAATAGTTGAGCCTTAAACTGCAGCAAGACAAAGGACATGGCATAAATCACTTCAGAGGTGAATACAATTGAAACAAAAGGGTTATGGATATGTACACGGTTCTGCGGCAAGGAAGCTGGAATACGATGTATACGAAGAGAACCGGGTACTTAAAGCGAAAAAACAGTATAAAAGTAATAGAAAGGTAAAGCTCAGGATGGTCCTGGCAATATTAGCCGTTTTGTCCGCCGGCCTTGCTGTAATGTGCAGATATGCAATAATTACAAAGGCCAGCTACGACATAAATCAGAAAGAAAGGATATATGACGAAATAAGGAACGAAAACTCCATACTAAAGGTTCAGATAGAAACGATGACTGATTTGAATGAAGTGAAGGAAACTGCAGAAAACAGACTTGGTATGCAGATGCCGGATAAGAGCCAGATTGTATATATAAAGGTACCAAGAAACGATTATACTGTTATGATGGCTTCAAATACAGAGTCCGATAACGATCACGGCGCCGTATTGGGATTCATAAACAAGGCGGCAGGCCTGCTGAAGCTTTTTGAATAGCTGGGCAGGGGGAAGCCTGTATGGGAAAACGGTATTCGCCGGACAATGGCAAACATAGACTGTGGATAGTGTAAAATTATTTTTTGCACGGTCTATAGTCTTTTTTATATCGCCTAGTTATATTTATATGTTTATTTTACAAAGATTTTTGTAATGGGGAGGTCATAATGGCAGCACCGGGTCTTGCCGTGAAAAAACGGCTCATAGTATTGCTTGGCGTATTCTTAGCAATTGTCATAGCTTTGATTGGAAGGCTTGCGTATATACAGTTTGCACAGGGAGAGGAGCTTCAGAAAAAGGCATTTGTCCAGCAGAACTCAGGCAGAATTATTAGCCCCATCAGAGGGACTATATATGACAGAAACGGAAAAAAGCTCGCTATCAGCGTGCAGGCTGCTACCATAAGCTGCAATCCCAGTGAAATAGGGAAAAATAAAAAACTCACAGCCGAACAGATAGCCGAGGGGCTGGCACAGCTGTTATCAATGGAAAAAGATGAAGTGTACCGCCTTATTACTAAAAAGGTCAACAGTGTGATCATTAAGAGGAAGGTAGAGCGGGACATTGAGATACAGATACGGACATGGATGAGTGAAAACAGTGTCAGAGGTATAAATATCGATGAAGATGCCAAAAGGTATTATCCCGGTGGCAATCTGATGTCACACATCCTGGGTTTTGCAGGAGACGACAATCAGGGGCTTATGGGCGGCATAGAAGAGGTGATGGATAATTACCTGAAGGGTACGCCGGGTAAGATATTGAGTGAGGTGGATGCAAGAGGCAGTGCAGTCCCTTCTGAAAAGGAAAAGCGTATAGATGCGCAGGATGGTCTCAATGTAGTTCTTACGATAGACGAAACGATACAGTATCTTGTATCCAAATCACTGGACAAAGCTGTTGAGGATAATAAGGTCAAAGGTGGTGCCGTCGGCATCGTGATCGATCCGAAGACAGGCGATATCCTTGCTTCGGTCTCAAAGCCCGATTATGATCTCAATACCCCATTTGCCTTCCCGACGCAGGTAGAAGGTCTTGATCCTTCCGATTGGGTAGAAAGAAGCAGCGATTCGGTAAATATCCTGAGCAAGACTGTGTGGAGGAACAAAGTCGTTTCGGACACATATGAGCCCGGCTCAACATTTAAAAGCGTCACTGCATCAGCCGGGATAGAGGAAGGTGCCGTTACGCCCGACACAATAACCAATGACTTCCCGATAAAAGTTACCGGCTGGCCAAAGCCAATCAACTGTTGGCGTGTAGGAAGGCCCCATGGAACCGAAACATTCAGGGAGGCTGTATACAACTCCTGCAACCCTGCGTTCGTCAAAGTTGCACAGAGCCTTGGGATCGAGCGCTTTTACAGCTATGTCAAGGCTTTTGGCTTTATGGACAAAACCGGGATCGAGCTCAAGGGAGAAGCCAGATCACAATTCCAGGAGAAACCAAAGGAAATTGATATGGCTGTTGCCTCATTCGGACAAAGGTTCGCAATCACACCTCTGCAATTGGCCACTGCATATACAGCTATTGTAAACGGCGGAAAACTGATGAAACCGCATCTGGTAAAGGAATTGACCGACTCTGAAGGAAATGTCGTCACAAAATATGAGCCTGAAATTGTAAGAGCAGTGATTTCAAAGCAGACGTCGGATACCATGAGAGATATTCTCGAAGGAGTGGTAGGAGATCCAAAGGGTACGGGAAACAATGCCTATGTAAGAGGCTTCAGAGTTGGAGGAAAGACCGGAACATCGCAGACTACAAAGCAGGATGTCTATATAGCATCATTTTGCGGATTTGCTCCGGCAGATGATCCAAGGGTAGTAGTACTCATAGCCTTGTTTGATCCGAAGGGCGATTCACATATGGGTGGTGTTATAGCGGCGCCGATAGTAGGCAAGATAACCGAAGATATCCTAAATTACATGCAGGTGGAAAAACAATATACCGAAGAAGATCTAAAAGCTATGTCGGATATGGTGCTGGTGCCTGAAGTTCGTAATAAGACAGTGGGTGAAGCCGTAAAAGCGTTGCAGACGGCTGGACTGAAATACATTATTGAGGGAGATGGCAATACGGACAGCAGTATTATGGAACAAACACCGAAGGCAGATGCAGCAGTACCTGAGAACTCTGTGGTAATATTATATACCTACAGACCAGAAGAACAGGAGACAGTTTCGATGCCTGATCTTTCCGGAAAGACAATATCGGAGGCTGTCTATGCGATGAACCGCATAGGACTGAATATAAAGGTGTCTGGAAACGGAGTAGTATACACACAGCAGCATGAACCTGGCACAGATATAGTAAAAGGTACTGTTGTGCAGGTTGAATTCAGAAATATGGATAATGTGGAGTAATCAATCCTAATAGTAAAGGAGAGCCGCCATGTTATTGGCTGAACTGATCGATGGGCTGGATATCCTTTACATAAGAGGAAACGTGAATGTTGAGATAAATGGGATAGCATATGATTCAAGGAAAGTCAGGAAGGGATATGTATTTGTTTGTATAGACGGGATGATGGCAGACGGGCATGAATTTGCTGACCAGGCGCAGGAAAACGGAGCTGCGGCTCTTATAGTTCAAAAAATGCTGAAGGTGGATTCAAGATTACCTGTTATAGCAGTAAGGGAGTCAAGGACAGCTCTGGCATATGTATCAGACAGATTTTACAATCATCCCTCAGGCAATTTCAACCTGATCGGCATAACAGGAACTAAGGGAAAAACTACAACAAGCTGGATGGTAAAGTCCATTTTAGAGGCTGCAGGAAGAAAAACCGGGCTTATCGGCACACTGGGCACACGTATCGGTGACAGAGTGCTGTATTCGGAGAGAACAACGCCGGAGTCTCTTGACTTGCAACAGCTGTTTTCGCAAATGGCGGAGGAAAACGTTACAGATGCGGTAATGGAGGTCTCATCTCAGGGACTTGCTCTTGACAGAGTGAAATACTGTGACTTCGATACAGGAGTTTTCACAAACCTGTCTCGGGATCATATCAGTCCTTCCGAACATGCTTCAATGGAGGAATATCTGTCGGCTAAATGCATCCTGTTCAGGAATTGCAGATACGGCCTGGTGAACCTGGACAGTGAACATGCCATGAAGGTGATTGAGCAGGCGCGGTGTAAAATTTTTACATACGGTATAGACAGTGGATCAGATATGAAAGCTGTCAATATAGAAATGAACTCCGGCAATGTATCATTTGATTTGATATCACCATGGTATCGTCGAAGGATCAAGGTCAACATTCCCGGCAGGTTCAGTGTATATAATGCACTGGCGGCAGCAGGCGTGTGCGGTTTGTCAGGAGTACCGCAGGAGGCAGTGGCAGCCGGACTAGAGAGGGTACAGGTACCGGGAAGAGCGGAGCCCGTGGATACAGGACGTGATTTTAGTGTTATAATAGATTATGCTCACACACCCGATAGTCTTGAGAATATACTTGAAACCATAAAAGGTTATGCTACGGGCAGAGTCGTTTGTGTTTTTGGATGCGGCGGTGACCGCGACAGGTCAAAACGGCCAATGATGGGAGCAATTTCCGGACGCCTTGCAGATTATACTGTTGTTACCTCAGATAATCCCAGGACTGAAGAGCCTGAGGCAATAATTGCTCAAATAGAGGAAGGAATTATGCCGACCAATGGCAGATACATATGCATCACTGACCGCAGAGAGGCAATAAAGCATGCGTTATCCGGTGCAGCCGCAGGAGATGTGATAGTGCTGGCAGGGAAAGGCCATGAAACATATCAGACATTCAGTGACAGAACAATACACTTTGACGAAAGGGAAGTCGTGAGAGAGATACTTGAGGACAATCCTAAGTAAAGGAGCAGATATGATCAGACTGAGCATAAATGAAATAATCGCTGCTACAGGCGGCACGCTTGAGGCAGGAGAGTTGGATGCCATTTTGACTGGTATCTCGACAGACTCAAGACGGATTTCGCATGGATGCCTGTTCATACCATTGAAGGGTGAAAATTTTGACGGGCACGATTATTTATCAGCAGCATTTGAAAACGGTGCTGCCGCTGCATTGACACAAAAAGAAACCCCATGTTTCCCGGGAAAAGTGATGATCAGAGTGAATGATACTTTAAAGGCATTACATGATCTGGCATCATATTACAGGAGACGATTTGATATACCCTTCGTAGGAATCACGGGCAGCGTGGGCAAGACCAGCACGAAGGAAATGATAGCATTTGCGTTGGGCACAAAGTATAATATTCTTAAAAATGAAGGAAATCTTAATAATGAGATAGGAGTCCCGCTTACTATTTTCAGACTGGAGCCGGAGCATGAAGCCGCAGTGGTGGAGATGGGCATGAGCGGCTTCGGAGAAATAAGGGCTTTGACAAGTATCGTAAGGCCTCAAGTGGGAATAATAACCAATATTGGTCTATCTCATATAGAGATGCTGGGATCGCGGCAGAATATACTGAAAGCGAAGCTGGAGCTCCTTGAGGGTTTGCAGCCGGATGGTCTGCTGATCCTCAATGGTGATGATGTGATGCTAAGCGGGGTCAAGGATTTGCTTGATGTACGGACCGCATCATATGGGCTCGAGGAGAACACAGATTATCAGGCTTATAATATAAGGTCACGAGGCGAGAGCGGCGTGGACTTCGGCATAACGCTCGATAATAAGGAATATATGGTGCATGTGCCGGCGCCTGGCGTACACAATGTTTATAATGCTCTTGCAGCGCTTGCAGCTGGACGCGAACTTCACATACCGACAGAGGAATTGATAAGAGGCATAGCAGACTACAGTCCGGGCAAAATGCGCTTAAACGTTATAAAGTCAAACGGGCTGACGATATTAAACGATGCTTACAATTCCAGTCCGCAGTCCGTAAAGGCGGCTCTGGACGTACTCGATGAGATCAAAGCCAATAGAAGAATTGCTGTTTTGGGAGATATGCTGGAGCTTGGCGAGTGGAGCGCTCAAGCACATACAGAGACAGGAGTTTACGCATCACACAGTCAAACAGACATGATCGTAACAGTCGGCACAGCTGCTGCAAATATAGTAAATGGAGCTGTCGGGGCGGGTTTTCCCTCAAATGGAGCTGTTGCACTGAAGGACAATGCCGAAGCGATAAGTTACCTGAAGGATATCATATGTGAGGATGACGCAATACTGGTCAAGGGTTCCAGGGGTATGATGATGGAAGAGATCGTAAATGCACTGCTCTCGAACTGAAACGTGAAGACTGTTGTTTTCTGGCTCGCCGGAAAGCAACCGACTCGACAGGCTTGCAATGATGAAGCCGGGTCATGCTATACTAATGCGCAGGTTGAGTTCAGTCCCGGATTCACTTTCTTAGTGAGGCAAATAAGCTAATACAGATCGATAAAATATACATCAGGAAATACGGGGGAATGGATTTGGAGTTCATATTAAGATCGACTGAAGTGGCAGCATTTGCAGGAACATTTCTGCTGGCACTGATAGCAGGACCTATCATAATACCTGCACTGAGACGGCTCAAATTCGGTCAGACAGTAAGAGACGATGGTCCTGCCACACATTTGAAGAAGATGGGCATACCTACGATCGGCGGTCTTATTTTCATCATACCGATGATAATAACATCGCTGATTTTGGCGCCAAAGCACCCGGATATCATACCTATACTGCTTGTTTCACTGGGTTACTCAGTAATTGGATTTGCAGATGATATGATAAAGGTAGTAAGGAAGAATAAAGACGGCTTGAATCCCAAACAGAAGTCATTCGGACTGTTTTTAGTATCGGCTGCCTTTGCAGTATATACTGCATATCATCCCGGGCTTGGTACAGGTATGATCCTTCCGTTCCTTGGAATTGAAGCTGTGGTAGAGATGCCTGTGTGGCTTTTCATACCGCTTGTGATCATAGTAATGTACCTTATTACCAATTCTGTCAATATGACAGATGGTGTTGACGGACTGGCGGCGGGAGTTACGCTGATTGTTGCAGTATTTTTTACGATCGTTGCAATGGTGAAGCCGGAATGGGACAATGTGAAACTGATTTGTGCAATTACTGCAGGTGGATGCCTTGGCTTCCTTGTCTTTAATATCCATCCGGCTAAGGTCATAATGGGAGATACAGGGTCGCTGGCGTTGGGAGGCATAGTAGGGGCTGCCGCAGTAGTTATGAAGATGCCCTGGATCCTATTGGTCGCCGGCGCGATATATGCGGTTGAGAGCCTGTCCGTTTTTATACAGGTGATATCCTTCAAGCTGCGGGGCAAAAGAGTTTTTAAAATGGCTCCCATACATCACCATTTTGAATTGCTGGGATGGAAGGAAACAAAAGTGGTCGGTGTTTTCTGGCTCATTACCATAATACTCTGTTTAATAGGATTTGCGACACTGAGATTCAATTTTTTGTGAGGCAGCAAAATTAACCTATCAGTAATCAATACTATGCCTTAGATATACAAGGTCTCGGAGGTTACATATGAAAGATAAGAAGCCGTTTGATTTTCTGTTGTTCATCACAGTGCTGATACTGCTCTCCATGGGACTTATCATGGTTTTTAGCGCAAGTGCGCCTACGGCAGAAAAAGAGTACGGCAATATATATTTCTATATAAACAGGCAGCTTATATTTGCCGCTATCGGAATGGCGGCCATGCTGCTTGCAGCCAATTACGATTACCACAAGATAGGCAGGAAGACCGTATGGGCGCTGCTTGGTGTAAGTGTGGTCCTTCTGATCCTTGTGCTGATACCAGGTGTCGGCAGTGAGTCGAATGGCTCATGGAGATGGATCGTAATAGCAGGTTTCAGGTTTCAGCCCTCAGAGCTTGCCAAAATGGGTTTGATACTGTTCTTTTCATTCAATCTCTCCAGGAGGAGAAAATCTCTTGATTCATTTTTCGGAGACCTTTTGCCATATCTGTTTGTTTTAGGCGTGATCGCTGCATTACTGCTGCTTGAAATTCATCTGAGTGCAACAATAATTATGATAGCAGTAGCAATGATTGTACTCTTTGCTGCAGGAGCAAAGATAAGGCATTTTGCGGTACTGGTAGTGCCTGTTGCGGTACTGGTTGGAGCTGTTATCACGTTTACCGACTATATGACGCCAAGAATCAATTCCTGGCTGAACCCATGGAGCAATCCAAGGGGCGAGGGATGGCAGACGATACAGTCGCTGTACGCTATAGGGTCTGGCGGCGTTTTCGGTCGCGGCCTTGGTCAGAGTATGCAGAAGTTTCTCTATATACCTGAACCTCATAACGATTACATTTTTCCTATACTGGCTGAAGAGCTTGGTTTTGTAGGTGTGCTTGCAGTTTTACTTCTATTTATGATTTTTATATGGAGAGGGATAAAGATAGCAGTCCATGCCCCTGATACCTATGGATGCCTTATAGCATCAGGTATCACGGCGCTTATTGCCGTCCAGAGTCTATTCAATGTCGCAGTCGTGACAAATACAGTTCCGCCGACAGGTGTTTCATTGCCTTTTTTCAGTTCCGGAGGTACCGCTCTTGTCCTGTTTATGACAGAAGTGGGTATACTGCTCAACGTTTCGCGCTATTCCAGGTACGAAAGAATCTGAACACATTACATTTTTTCAGCATAAGATGAAATGTGTGCGAGGTGTTTTTATGAGCAAGTTAATGATTACGGGGGGCGCCAGACTCCAAGGTGAGATCGAGGTCGAAGGCTCCAAAAATGCCGTTTTGCCGATTTTGGCTGCTTCACTGCTGAACGGTGGGGAAAGTATCATAAAGAACTGCCCCAGACTAAGGGATGTTGAGGTCATGATCGGAATTCTCAGAAGGATCGGATGCAATGTCAAAACGGAAGGTGATGTAATAATCGTAAACTCTTCAGATATCAGAGAAACCCAGATACCGGTGGAACTAGCCGCAGAAATGCGTTCTTCGATTATTTTTATGGGACCGATGCTGGCCAGATGCGGAAGAGTGACTATTAGCTATCCGGGTGGATGCGTTACTTTTCAGGCACGGATGTGAGCGGGCTGCGGGTATGTATGTGAGCGGGCTGCGGGTCGTGATAGGGCAGGACCACCAGCGCCATTTATTCCGGTTATGTTTTCAAAGCACCAACTGATATGCTCCATTAGCAGAGAAAGCAGGTTTAGGTAAGGAAGTCGTATCTTACTGGTATTGCAGATCCGCCTTTTCGACTGTATATGTTGCAGCATAGCTCCGAAGGCTGGAACCATAACCTCCACAAACGACACTGGCGCTCCCTGCTTATTAGCGGTTGCGGGTATGTATGCGAGCGGGTTGCGGGTATGTAAGTGAGCGGGCTGCGGGTGTGTATGTGAGCGGGCTCAAAAGGCTTGCAAGTCCCGGCTTGTGAGCGGGCTGCGGGTCGTGATAGGGCAGGACCACCAACGCCATTTATTCCGGTTATGTTTCCAAAGCGCCAACCATAGTGTCCCATTAGCAGAGAAAGCAGGTTTTAGGTAAGGAAGTCGTATCTTACTGGTATTGCAGATCCGCCTTTTCGACTGTATATGTTGCAGCACAGCTCCGAAGGCTGGAACCATAACCTCCACAAACGACACTGGCGCTCCCTGCTTATTAGCGGTTGCGGGTATGTAAGTGAGCGGGCTCAAAAGGCTTGCAAGTCCCGGCTTATGAGCAGGTTGCGGGTCGTGACAGGGCAGGACCACCAACGCCATTTATTCCGGTTATGTTTCCAAAGCACCAACCATCACTTCGTTTACCTAACGCTGCTAATTGTTTATTTGAATCTCCAGATGTTGGGTTTACATAACTTCGGAAGAAGTGAACTGTTAAAAAATTCAATTAGTGGGAATAAATAAGTCGAAATTGGAGCTATTTTTCTTCGATTACTTTACATAATCTAGAGATATGCTGAGTTATAGTGAATTTTCATTGAAAAAATTCACTATTTTCTTCCCATTATTTGCATAATTTAACACTAGAATCCGAAATTCTGTATCGGATGCACAAAACTTGCATTTTTGAGCAGTAAAACTTTCGTGATAGTAGAACGGTCTTTTTTGTTTAAGGTTAACAACCATAATAGACAAAAATGACCGAAACAAACAAAATAATTGCAAATAGACAAAAATGAACGTAAAAGCGAAGTATCCGAAAACTCAACTAGCATAAGAAAAAACTAACATTTATAGACATTTAACTATAATTGTGTTACATAATCTTGGATTCTATTGTGTTATCAAAAAAAAACAGAAATTTTGAAGGGTTCACTGCAAAAGACTGAATTTTAGAACAGTGTACGCATATACAGTTCTAAGTACCTTTCCTCCGAACCACACCGCTGTTTGTGAGCTGCCGCCAACCACCGTATGGTGCTATGCTTTCAGGCTGCCGCCGACCACCGTATGGTGCTGTGCTTTCAGGCTGCCGCCAACCACACTGCCTTGCCGCCTCCACCACTTATTCGGAAGACAGCAGCTCACCACCGCTTATTAGGAGCGGCTAGCGTCACTAACTCGGATACAGTTGTACTTTCAACAGCCCCAGCCTAACCTTAGCGCAGTCAATTGCTGCTTACTCAAAGCCGCAGCCAACAACCGCCGCCTAATTCTGCCGCCTAAACCAGCTACTACTTATCACCAGCCACAGCTCATCCGCATAACCACCCCAGCCCATCTGCGTCCAAAACCCACTGCCTGGTATTTTTATTAATCCGTTACAAGAATGAATAAATATCAACAGCCCCAGCCTAACCTTAGCACAGTCAATTGCTGCTTACTCAAAGCTGCTGCAGCCAACAACCGCCGCCTAATCCTGCTACACTAAACCAGCTACTACTTATCACCAGCCACAGCTCATCCGCATAACCACCCCAGCCCATCTGCGTCCAAAACCTACTGCCTGGTATTTTTAATCCGATACAAGAAAGAATAAATAATACCAGCCACAGCCCATCCGCACACCAGCCACAGCTCATCCGCATAACAGGCCCAGCCCATCTGCGTCCAAAACCCACTGCCTGGCATTTTTTTTTATCCGTTACAAGAATGAAAAAATAATGTATAATCTATTTTGTATATGTTATTTTTTTTGCATATCGAAGTGCAGGGGGTAACAAGATCTTATGGACCATAATGAGCAGCTTCTGCTTGAAAAAGCAAAAGCAGGTGATGTCACTGCTTTTGAAGAATTGATAGAAGCTTACCAAAAAAAAGTGTTCAACCTTGCCATGAGGATGATCGGCAATTATGATGATGCTGCTGATCTAGCGCAGGAGGCATTTATAAGAATATTCAAAGCGATCTCCGGATTTAAGGAGCAATCGTCTTTTTCAACATGGGTCTATAGGATAACTACAAATGTTTGCCTTGACGAAATCAGAAAGAGAAAAAATAAAAAGGTCATTTCTCTCGATGAAGAAATTCATATGGACGACGGTGACATGAAGCGACAGGTGGAAAGTGATGACCTGCGTCCGGATGAAGCAGCGGAACGGGAGGAAGTGCGGAAGATCGTAAACGATGCGATAAACAGCCTGCCTGAAGATCAGAAGGCGGCGATAACGTTAAGAGACATACATGGAATGAGCTATGAGGAGATTGCACAGATCCTGGATTGTCCGGGAGGTACTGTGAAGTCAAGATTAAATAGAGCAAGGCAGGCGCTAAAAAACGTTTTGTCTGCAAAACGGGAACTTTTATTTGAGGATTACGTCAAATAACGTGAAAGGAGGGTCGGAGATGACAAGCTGTGCAGATGTAAGGAACAATATAAGTGCATATGCGGACAACGAACTGGATATCAATGAAAGGATGTCCTTCGAAGAGCATGTAAAAAACTGTCCGGAATGCAAAAGAGAACTGGATGAAATGTTACAGATCATCAGGCTTTGCAGCAGCATGCCGCTTGAGCCGCTTCCGGAGGGATTCCGGGTGGAACTGCACGAAAAACTGACTGCTGTCGCTGCCAGAAACAATAATGTCAGAAGCATCGACAGGCCAAAGAAAACTCTGCATGCCAAGACCTTTGCATCCATTGCAGCCGGCATACTCCTAATCTTCCTTGGAGGAAGCATTGTAAGGTTCGGATTGCTTTCTGAAAATATGAAGACAAAGAATGATTCCGACAGTTATAACATGTCGGCAGCAGCACCTGCAGAAACACCTGCGGAGGATACTTCCTCAAAAGTTACCGCAGATATTATGGATGGCGAGGCTGGCATACAGTCAGCAACAGGCGCAGATATGGCTGATGGCAGTGCGGGAATTATGGATTATGGAATAATGGAATCTAATCAGGCACTTACAGCTCCAAGAAGTTATGACATCAATCGCTCTGCCTCTGAAAAGGGACGGGATGACAGTATAAACATCGCACTGACAGAAGCTGAAATGGCGACCAGCAAATCATCTGAGGTCATCATAACTGTTGAGGATACTGCAGCTGCTGTTGAAACAGTCACTACACTGGCTTCGCTCAATAACGGAACGGTTCCGGGAACGGACGAAATGACTGTCGGTTCGGGATTTGCGAGGAGCCCTGTACAGGGTTTGGACTCATTTAGCAGGGCTGATATGAGTATTCAGTTGCAGTTGGTATTTGCAGAAGATGACTATAATATGTTTTCTGCAGCACTTAACGACTGCTTTGGTGCAGCGAATGTACAGATCGGCGCTTTTGTCACTGAGGACCGAACTGATCTGCTGAACATCTTGATTGAGCAGACTTCGATATATGACCAAAATATAAAAGAGCTTCAAAGCAAAAATACTGATCAAAACAGTGAAGAAATAAACAAGCTAAAGAGTGAGAAGGAGCAGATAGGCGAACAGATAGAAATGATAAGGCTGAGCTCGGATTTTGTTACAGTCACAGTCAACATTAATGAGAAGTGAGAAATAATCGATAATAATAGTCAATAATAGCGAAGTATTATAACTATCGATAACGGCAGCCATTTACGGCAGCCGTTTTTTTGTGTAGAATATATTGGATGAAAAATTACTTCATAGGGTGTAAAAAATAGTGTGAGATACGCAGAAAGAAGGCTTGCTGTATGGGAAAATTAATGATAATCGACGGCAACAGCATACTAAACAGAGCTTTTTACGGCCTGCAGGGGCAACAGATGTTATCTGCCGTTGACGGGCTCCACACGAATGCCATTTTCGGATTTCTGAATATATTGAATAAGTTTATTTCAGAGGAGGAACCTCAGTATCTGTGTGTAGCTTTCGACCTTAAGGCACCAACCTTCAGGCACATCGAATATGCCGGCTACAAGGCACAGAGAAAGGGAATGCCGCCGGAGCTGGCCGAACAGCTCCCTTACATGAAGGAGATATTGGATGCTATGAATATAAAGCGCCTTGAAATGGAGGGCTTCGAAGCAGATGACATAATCGGCTCCGTTTCGAAATGCGCAGAAGAAGAAAATATGGAGGTTGCCATCGTGACCGGCGACAGAGATTCTCTTCAGCTTGCATCCGATACCACCAGGATACTTATCCCTGTGACAAAATCCGGCAGGACAGTAACAGAGTACTATGATGCGGCAGGCGTATTCGAGAGATATGGTGTTACTCCCAGACAGTTCATCGATGTAAAGGGACTTATGGGAGACAAATCGGACAATATACCGGGAGTCCCGGGCATTGGAGAAAAAACCGCACTCGACCTAATAAAGACCTTTGGGTCTCTTGAAGCTGTATATGATAATATTGATAAGGTCGGAAAAAAAGGTGTGCGTGAAAAGCTGGAGGCGAACAGGGAGCTTGCCTTTATGAGCAGGCACCTGGCAACGATAGACACAGACATGCAGACACTGTGCCAATTAGAAGAGCTTAAGAGAAAAGAGTTTGATAAGGACAGACTGTATGAGCTGTTCAAAAGGCTCGAATTTAAAAGCTTTATTGAAAAATTTAGTCTCGCACCGCGAAACGACATACGAGCCGCAGACATGGAAATCCCTGAGTTTTCAGTCATAGACGACCCTATTGCTCTAGCGGGCATCATATCATCAGTTTCAAATGCCGGACAGGTTTCAATCTACCATCTGCTTGACAACACCAGCCAGTTTGAAACAGCTCTTGCGGGTATTGGCCTCTCATGGGCAGATCAGAATGCATACGTGAACATCGGGGGAGGCATAAAAGAGGATCAATTCCTGCAACAGTTCGAGAGTGTGCTATCTGACAGTTCAGTAAAAAAGTATGGACACGACCTTAAAAATTTTCTGGTGTATTTGAAGTGGAAGGATGCCGGAATGGAAGGACTAAGCTTTGATACGATGATAGGAGCATATATACTTGATCCGTCCCGCAATACATATACAGTATCTGAGTTGTCTCAACAGTATCTTGGATACACATTTAAGTCGATCACTGATTTGTGCGGCAAAGGGAAAAGCTTTACACCGTATTGTAAACTGACAACAGATCAACTTGCTCCATCTGCGGCGCTTCACAGCAGAATAGTAATGCAGCTTGTGGAAATCATCAGTGAGAAGATCAGTGAAAACGGTCAGGAAAAGCTCTGCTGCGAAATAGAAATGCCGCTGATAGAAGTATTGGCGGATATGGAGTACAGAGGATTCAGGGTCAACAGGGAAGGCCTTGAGAAGTATTCAGCCAAACTAAACGAGAGGATCGAGGCTACAGAAAAGGATATCTACCAATCGGCAGGCGAAGAATTCAACATAAATTCTCCCAAACAGCTTGGGACCATATTGTTTGAAAGGCTTGGTCTTCCTGCTCTGAAAAAGACAAAAACCGGTTATTCGACCAACGCAGAGGTTTTGGATCAGCTCGCTGACAGACATGAAATAGTCTCCAAAATATTGGAATACAGACAGCTGATAAAGCTTAGATCCACATATGCAGAAGGGCTGTTGAATGTGATAAACCCTTTGACCGGCCGTATACACTCAAGCTTTAATCAGACTGTTACTGCCACCGGAAGGATCAGCAGCACGGAACCTAATATGCAGAACATACCGGTAAAGCTTGAAATGGGCAGGGAAATAAGGAAGGTGTTTATTCCTGAATCTGACAGATTTCTTCTGTCGGATGCCGATTACTCCCAGATAGAGCTCAGAGTACTGGCTCATATTACCGGTGATGAGAACATGAGAGCAGCCTTCCTAAACAATGAGGATATACACACTGCCACCGCATCGGGTGTATTCAACGTTCCTAAGGAGAATGTGACGCCGCTGATGCGTTCCCGGGCAAAGGCGGTGAATTTTGGCATTGTATATGGCATAGGCGATTTCAGCCTTTCAAAGGATCTGGGCATTACCAGAAAGGAAGCACGCAAATATATCGATGATTATCTGGAAAGGTATCCGGGTGTCAGGAACTATATGCATGATACCGTTGAGAACGGCAAACGCAGCGGCTATGTTGAGACCATGTTCAAAAGAAGAAGATACCTGCCTGAGCTGAAATCGTCAAACTTCAACATGCGCTCCTTTGGTGAGCGGGTCGCCATGAACATGCCGATACAGGGGAGTGCAGCTGATATAATCAAAATTGCGATGGTTGGCGTATATAAGGAACTTCGTGAACGTAAAATGATATCGAGGCTTATACTTCAGGTGCATGACGAATTAATAATTGAGACATGCATAGATGAAAGGAAAGAGGTCGAGGAGATCCTGCAGCGTTGCATGGAAAATGCAGTGAATATGGAAGTACCGCTTATTGCTGAGGTCAAGACAGGATCCAGCTGGTATGAGACTAAATAGAACAGGGCATTAGCTGGAAAGGAAGAGTAATGTTGAAAATCATCGGAGTAACAGGAGGTATTGGCAGCGGTAAAAGCTCGGTATCAAGAACGCTGAGGGATCTGGGAGCTGCCGTTGTGGATGCTGATGTGCTTGCCAGGAGTGTTACGGCAAGCGGGGGAAAGGCTTTCGAAGAACTAGTCGGTTATTTCGGCGCCGGCATAATAGACTTAAATGGGGAGCTTGACAGGCGGAAGCTTGCAGTTGCCGCATTTAGTGATAAAAATCTGCTCAATGCGTTGAATACCATCACACATAAATATATAACAGAAAAAATTTATGACACAGTAGAGCTTTTGAAAAACACCGGCAAATGGGATATGATCGTGCTGGATGCGCCTATACCAATTGAGAGAGGCTTCATCGACCTGGCAGATGAAATATGGGTAGTTGCCGCCGAAAGAGAAGCAAGGATCAGACGTGTGATGGAAAGAAGCGGCTATACATATGACGAGGCTGTGAAGAGGATCGACTCGCAAATGGGGGACGATGAGTACCTCAAGCTGGCAGATGAGGTTCTGCGTAATGACGGCAGCATCGAAGAGCTCGAGCAGGCAGTGGTAAAGCTGTTCCTCGGAAAAAAGCAGGAATGGCATCAATAACAGCGAAATAATAGGGTGTATTTATTTGAAGGCTAAAAACAAAAAAATACTTTTTTCGTTAATTTTTATATTGTTGCTATTCATATCAGGGGTCTTACTTCTTGATTATGCGGGCAGAGCCCTGTATCCGATGAAATATCAGGAGCTTGTCAGTAAATATTCCGAAAGGTATGATATTGATCCATACCTTGTGTTTGCTGTGATCAAGGTCGAGAGCAGCTTCAGACACAGGGCGGTATCACCGAAGAATGCCCGAGGCCTGATGCAGATAACTGAGGGGACCGGCAAATGGGGAGCTGAACAGATTGGACTTGGAGGTTTTTCACAGGATATGCTGTTTGACCCCGAAGCCAACATACAGATAGGCTGCTGGTATCTGTCGAGACTGTACAGTGAATTCGGGGACACAGATCTTGTTATTGCAGCATATAATGCCGGAAGCGGCAATGTTTCAAAATGGCTTAAAAACGTAGAGCTAAGCCGGTCCGGAAAGAATCTCGACAGTATTCCTTTTCAAGAAACAAAAAAATATCTAAAAAAGGTAAAAAACAGTTACAAAATGTACAAAATACTTTACGAAAATGAATTTTAATGGTATTTTATACTAAGTAAGAGAAAACGATTTTGGAGGCCTGGGATGAATACAGAATTACTTTTTGAGAAAGATATGCTCTATCCGACAGACAACAGTATCGAACCGGGATGCATACACATTCAGGTACTGAGCCCGGACAACGATGCAAAGATACCAGTCATTATTGAAAATAAATCAAGTCATTCTCCTCTGAAATATATTGATTCAATAATCAGGTTGATGCAAACTGATATTTTTGACAGGATACTTGTTGATATCAAAAAAAATGTTGACATATATATCAAATCAGAAAAGCAGGCCTTGGAACCTGGAAAAAGCGCTTATATAAGGGTATGCCTGGCAGGAGATAAGATTGGAAGCAAAGCTGTAGAGTTTTGAGCAGGAGGTCTGTAAAAAAGCAGATATTTGTTTTCGAATGATCGAAAGAAAACGGTGCGGGTGTATCTCCCGCTTGGGATGATAGGCAGGCAGCAAGCCCTGCTTGAGACCAGCCTCGTTGAAATGCGCAGTGACAAGAAAATTTTCTGCAGTCGAAAAATTTTCTTTGAACGATGCGTTATAATGATATAGCAGGTGAATGTGTATTGGATGAGAGGCTAAAAAGGCTCGATAAGCAAACAGCCTTCAGAAACTACAGCCCCGGAAATCAGAGTATTGTTATTATGCTGGTGTACCGATGGCTTATTTTTCTTTTTTCTGCCGTTTTATGTATCTCAGGCAGCAGCTTTGCTACTCATGGTTACGCAATACTGGAGTCACTTGCTGTAGTAGCAGTGTATAATGGGGCAGTCACTGTGTATTGTCTCAATAATGGTAAACGATTTGCAACATCACTTATATATATAGATATTATTTCATTGATGTTGCTCATTTTTTTCTCTGGTGGTATCAATTCCGATTTATACATATTCTTCTTTTTCCTGTTGGGAATGTACAGTATCGACAACGATCTGACAAGAACCCTGAGAACTGCAGCGTTTATAGCAATATTATACTCTGTTGCATGTTTTTTTTCTGATTTATTGAATACCGACGGAGTAATTTTTTATAAACTGATAATAAGAAATCTATTACTGTTTATGGCTGCGCTTGCAATATCCAGAATTAATTACGAAGTTAAAAAGTATGATGAAATGCGTAAAAAGGAATTTCGGCTTGCCCGCACCGACAGGCTTACAGGGCTTGCCAACCGTCATTATTTTGACCAGAAGCTCAGGGAGGAAGTGGCCTATGCCAACAGCTGCAAATCCGTCCTGAACGTCCTCATGTTCGATCTTGATAATTTCAAGGGATATAATGACTCATATGGTCACGTTTCAGGCGATAAGCTGTTAAAGCTTTTTTCCGATATAGTTATGCAGTGTGTAAGGAAGTCCGATATCCCAGTAAGATATGGCGGCGAGGAATTTCTTATTATGATCCGGGACATGGATATTATAATAGCAAAAAGTGTCGGAGACAGAATCAGAAGGCAGTTAGAGAAGCAATGCATCCGTCTGGGACAGCAGTTTGAAAGGCAAAAGGTGACTGTAAGCTGCGGTATTGCGCAATATCCGACACATTCCCAAAATATCAAGGTTGTTATAGACATGGCCGACAAGGCTCTGTATCATGCGAAGGAGATCGGGAAAAACATAGTTGTCTGCTATGATGAGGTAGGCATGGACAGAGAAGAGATAGAACATGCGCATGTAACATTATAGCGAGGCGATATAAAGCTTATTTCGGGGTATCTGGTCCTGCTGATTTTTCGTGTTGCCTGGTTTCCATTATTTGTTGTGTATCAGTGTTTGAAGAATCTTTACCTGTATTTTTTCCCAAATCCATCATTAGCTTCTCAAGCTGTATTTTTATGATGCCGACCTCTTGTACCATTGTTTTGACACGGTTCGCATTCCTTGATATTGCAATAGTCAGTGTGAAAAGTATCAGAAACGAAAGAAATATAACCAGCAGAAACAGTGAGTTGACAGGTTCGACAATGCAAAGAAGGCCTGATAGATAGCCGGCAAAGCCTGGGAATACTGCTGCTATCAGCAGGAAAACGCCTGTAAAGAGCCAGACAAGCACATATTTTAGTTCCACCCTTCTTTTTATGATCATGATGATTATATAGACTAAAAACAAAAGCGAGCCTGCGATCAGTATGGCCTGAAGTCTTGCATTCATATGTCAGTCTCCTTTAGGTGGCAGTATTTACATAAGGATGCAATTATAACGGCAAGACTCACTTTGATCATATAATATATGGATCTTATATTTGTGACTGTGGACCTGCCTGTCTTTCTTCGGATCATTATGACAGGAATTTCATTTATGATAAGTCCGTTTCTGGCTGCTGTCACTATTGATTCGGGTTCGGGATAATCCCATGGATAGTCTGAAGCAAAAAGCCCTATGGCTCTGCGGCCAGCGGCTCTGAAGCCTGAGGTGGGATCTGTCACCGTGAGGCCTGTCACAAGTCTGATAAGGTGGCTGAAATACCGGATGCCGAGCCGTCTTGAGAAAGATGACCGGTAGCCTTCGTTTTTTAGGAATCTGGATCCTATGCAAAGGTCAGTTCCCATCTCAAGCTGACTAAGCAATGCAGCAATATAGCAAGGATCATGCTGCCCGTCACCATCGACCTGTACTGCGGCGTCATAGCCGTTACGAAGGGCATATATATAGCCGGACTGTACAGCTCCTCCGATACCCAGATTGACTGGCAGATCCAGTACACCAATACCCTTTCGTCTGCATAACTCTGCTGTGTTGTCCTCTGAGCTGTCATTGACTGCCACCAAATCATATTCGGGACAGGTTTTCTTCAACTCTTCAATAAGGACTGTAATGTTTTTTGCTTCATTGTATGCCGGAATAATCACAAGTACTCTCATGTAAATTGTCCTTAGTAGTTCGCATATAGTATATGAATTTCAGTCACATAATACTCAACTGTAAAAAAGTGCAGTTAAGAGGACTTGAAGATGCTTTTTCCGATCGCCCTGGCCACTGGTTCAAATTCTTCCATAAGCTGTATGAATTTGGACGGTCTCAGAGACTGCGGCCCGTCACTCAATGCATTTGGAGGATCGATGTGTACTTCGATTATCAGACCGTCGGCGCCGGCAGCAATAGCTGCCTTTGAAAGTGATCCCACATATTTCCAATTGCCTGCCGCATGGCTGGGATCGACAATAATAGGCAGATGCGACAGCTCCTTCACTACAGGTATTGCACTTATGTCAATAGTATTTCTTGTCGTGGTTTCGTATGTCCTTATACCTCTTTCACACAAAATGATATTTTCGTTGCCGGCTGCCATAATGTATTCAGCGGCCATCAACCACTCCTCGATAGTGGCAGCCAGACCTCTTTTGAGGAGTATTGGTTTTGAGGTGAGACCGACCTCATTAAGCAGCCTGAAATTTTGCATGTTTCTGGCACCTATCTGGATCATGTCAGCGTAGGATGCCACCATCTCCACATCGCGGGTATCGACCACCTCTGTCACTATCTTCATTCCGGTGAGATCGCGTGCTTTTGCCATTATTTTCAACCCATCCTCTTCAAGGCCTTGGAAGGAGTAGGGGGAAGAGCGGGGCTTGAAAGCGCCGCCGCGTAAAATGCATGCACCTGCTTCCTTAACTTTCAACGCTGTCTCTATGAAGGATTCTTCGCTTTCTATCGCACAAGGGCCTGCGATCACGGTGATCTCACTGCCTCCGATTTTTACTCCGCCGATATCTGCAACGGTGGGGTTATGCCTCAGCTCTCTTCCTGCCAGCTTGAATGGCTTCATAATGGGGACAAGGCTTTCAACTCCAGGCATCGTTGTGATGTTGACAGTATTGAGGATACGTTTGTCGCCAATGGCGCCTATAACTGTTTTGACTTCACCTATTATCGGGTGTGTTTTGAAGCCCAGGTCCAAAAGCTTTTTTTCCACATTGTCGATTTCATGCTTTGTTGCGTTCCTGCTCATTACTATTATCATGATTCAGCCCTCCTTTAGCACTTCGGTTCAAAGAAAAATTTCGTCTGTAGAAAAATATTCTTACCAAGTCACAAAATATCCAACAAAAAAACTCTTCATCTGCTATGAGACGAAGAGCTTAACTCCACGCGGTACCACTCAAATTGGAAAAAACCCACTTAATAACGTACGATCATACGTTTTCCCTGTAACGGCGGAATCCGGCACAGCCTACTGTTAGCTTCAGCCTGCGGCTCCAAGGGGAACTTCGACCAGTATACCCGACCGGGCTTACACCATCCCCGATTCGCTGATTCGACCGGCAGACAGACCATTAGGTCATCCGGCCCGTCATTCTACGGTTTGACAAGTATCATCCGGTTTACTTTCCCTTGTCATTGCCTTTCACTACGATAAATTTATTCTATGTTAGCACGGAGCACCTTTATTGTCAAGGATGTTTTTTTATAACTTATTGTCGAATTATGTGTTATAATATATTTTGATAAGCATTGATCCCAATTCAAATCATCGGATATGAATAAAATCAGGGAGGTAATCATATGAGTGAACTGAACGCCGTCATTTTCAACCTGAATGGTCAGTTATTCGGAGCTGATGCTGCACAGGTATTTCAGATAATCAGATACCAGGAACCTGCAAAAATGCCGAAAATGCCGAGGTTCATCGAAGGAATCCTAAATTACAGAGACTCAGTGCTTCCGGTTATAAATCTTGTTAAGAGATTTGAATTGGGTGAATTTACTGTGAACAAGAAAACAAAAATACTTGTGACACAAATCGGTGATAAATACGCCGGATTTATCGTTAATGACGTAATTGAGATAATGAGGTTCGCCGATGGGGAAGTCGAACTGACCCCGCAGGTAGTCAACGGTGGAGTTGAAACCTATATGAAAAAGATCGGCAAAAAAAGCGACAGGCTCTTTTCTATTATAGACCTTGAGAAGATACTCGACCCCAGGGAGGTTAAAAAGCTTCCGGCTGCAGAGCCGAAAGCCTGATAACGGTCTATGGACTGACCGCGTCTTTGTTAGGTTTTTAGGCCAATGACAAAGTATGCATGCAGCATCGTTGATTTTGCGACATGCACAGCTTTATTTATACATTAAATCTAAACAGCGTCACATCTCCGTCCTGCATTATATATTCCTTACCCTCGGAGCGAACAAGCCCCTTTTCGCGCGCAGCAGTATATGAACCACATTTCATAAGATCGTCATAAGATACTATTTCAGCCCTTATAAAGCCTCTTTCTATGTCACTGTGGATCTTTCCGGCAGCCTGAGGCGCTTTTGTTCCCCTTACAATGGTCCATGCTCTGACTTCAGGCTGGCCGGCGGTCAGAAAGCTTATGAGTCCAAGGAGCTTGTAACCGGCCTTTATCAGCCTGTCGAGGCCTGATTCCAACAAGCCCAGCTCTTCAAGGAAGAGCTTTTTTTCATCCTCTTCGAGCTGTGCGATCTCTTCCTCTATTTTGGCACAGATCACCATTATTTCCGAGCCTTCTTTGTCAGCAATCCTCTTAAGCTCATTGATGTATGGATTTGCTGAATATTGCACATCCTCCTCCGATACATTTGCAGCGTATAGCACAGGCTTGGATGTAAGGAGGAAAAGCTGGTCGACGACCGGATATTCCTCGTCAGTGAAGGTCATAGACCTGACTGGCGCTCCGTTCTCCAGCGTTGTTTTTATCCTTTCAAAAAGCTCCAGCTCGATCTGGAATTTCTTATCACCGGTTTTTATCATTTTGCGAGTTTTGTCGATGCGCTTGTCCAGCATCTCAAGATCAGCAAATATCAATTCCAGATTTATCGTCTCCACATCTCTTACGGGACCAACAGAGCCGTCTACATGCACGATGTTGCTGTCTTCAAAGCAGCGTACCACATGTACTATGGCATCCACTTCCCTGATGTGGGAGAGAAATTTGTTGCCCAAGCCTTCCCCTTTGCTGGCACCTTTTACCAGACCCGCTATATCGACAAACTCCACTGTCGTGGGTGTAACCTTGACAGGGTTGTACATTTTGGCAAGCTTATCAAGTCTCTCATCCGGTACGGGGACTATCCCCACATTTGGTTCTATGGTGCAAAAAGGATAGTTGGCACTATCAGCACCGGCTTTTGTTATCGCATTGAAGAGAGTGCTTTTGCCCACATTGGGCAGACCGACTATTCCAAGTTTCATATTAATCCGACCTTTCTGGATCAGGTATTCAAAACAATGTTTATTATATATTATCAGCAATGGCAATACAACCAAAAGAAGATGTTTTACTGTTAGAAGATATCAGCGCTTTCATTGAATACAACTATTCCTCTGGAATCAAGGACATCCAGTAAAGCGATATCTTCAGACTGCCCGTCGGAAAGTATTGCTCCGCTGATTTTATTTCTGTCAAAAAATACAGCCAGCTCAGCAGTGTTGTATTCGCTGTGGTTTCGCATATCCAGTATTATTTTCCGGTAGCCCCTATATTCAACCATCACATAATACCCTAAATCATTGATTTGAGGTACTATTTGACTGCTTATTTCCGGAAATTGCTTTTCTATGATTATAAATGCAGTAAAGTTTTGATCTGATACAGGAATTGTGACTATAGCGTCAGGATGCCCTTCCAGCCAGGCGGCAAGCGTTTCCACCTGCCCGGCTCCGCAAATGGTGAGCTTATCAGGCTCCTGAAACTCAATGTCTGCCTGAAACAATCTGTGACCGCTGTTGTAAGCTTCATCAAAGGCCAGTTCTTCATCTTCCGGGTCAAACCGACTGCAAATGTCGATAATAGTGTTGTGAATCGCAGATACTCCGATGTCCGAATTTTTGTCCGCATAATCATTGCCTATATCCATGCTCTTTATTGCATCGTTTTCCAGAATCCATGTGCATTTATCTATTTCCTTGATTGCTTTTTCGTAGCCTGAACGACATTGACTGATATCGGCAGCTTCCCCGGTATTTTTGTCCCATGCTTTGCTGTCTTCGTAAAGACCTGTTCTGGCCATTTCAAATACAGTATTATCATCAATGAATGAGCCCTTTATCATATAGGTCTGGGAGGCAACGAAGCCTGACTTTACATTGATTAGGTCCCGCCCGAACATTATCAGCTTATTGCTGGTTATGCCGAGCAGATTCAGCACAGTAGGCATGAAATCGACCTGGCCGCCTGCTGTATCAATGGTTTCGTGTACCTTAGCACCGGGTATGTTTATTATCAGTGGGATATTCATCATCATGTCATACGTGTATTTATGTCCGAGAAAGCTTTCTACCTGCTTTGCATCAGGGCTTTTGCAGTCTATTCCAAAATGATCTCCGTACAATACCACCATTGAATTTTCATAAAGCCCATTTTTCTTCAGATCCTCTAAAAATTTACCGATCTCCTTGTCTGTATAATGTACAGCCTGGATATAGTCACCGAATAAGGTGTCTTTATCATGAGGCGATAATTCTATTTCCTGCAGATGAGCAGGCAGCTTATAGGGCTTATGTGAAGATAGTGTTACGATAAAGCTGTAAAACGGTTGCTGAAGATTAGTCAAATAGTCAATGGATTGCCGGAAGAAGGATTCGTCTGAAAGGCCGAATCCGAATTTCTCATCTATGATAAGGTCCTCTTCACCTATGAAAATATCAAAGCCTTGCCCGGGATAGGCTTTTTCTCTGTTCCAGAAGGATTTCTTGTATCCGTGCAGAGCGATAGTGTTGTAGCCGTTCTCCTTAACGATCCAGGGAAGACCGCGAAAGGTGTTGCCTTCAAACAGGTCATATGAATAGCCGTATATTACGGGGTATAACGAATTATTTGTTGTAAACTCAGCATCAGAAGTATTTCCCTTGCCCAGCTGCTGGTAATAACTGCTGAAATATATCGATTCACCGGCTATAAGTGAGTTTAGGTTAGGGGTGATCTCCTGTCCGTTATATTCTTTGTTTATCATCATATTCTGAACAGATTCCATCTGAATAACAATCAAGTTTCTTCTCCTGGCAATTCCATGCAGATCTCCCTCATCGCTCAATTGATCGGGAGCAGCCGGTTCTATTTCGATCATCTTGTTATCCTTTTTTTCAAAGGAATCAACAAAGCTCTTAATATACCAACTGAATATCTCCTGATGGTTTACTGCAGTGATAAGCTTGCTGCCTGTTGGATTGAGTGATAAAAAGGCCAGAGAGCATATGAGCGCAATGGAAAGAACTGCTCTAATAGTTTTCCTGTGTTTTGTCCCATTATGATTTGGTGTTGAGTTTTTGAGCTTTTTGTGAAAAAAAAGCAATATCGCACACATCAGTAAAAGATCCAGAAACAGGGCTATATCCAGCGGTCCAATCAGATCAATGACAATACCGCCTACTTCTTTTAGTTGTCCTGCCTGGAAAATGGTATCAATTGAAAACAGAGTATGAAAGTATCTGTTGTACAGTACATTAGTGAACATCAGCAGAGAAATTGCTAAATTCAACAGTACAAAGAGCAGTCTTTTTGAGCCGCAGAGCAGGTAGATCATAGTCGTAAAAAACGCAGTGGCCAGTACAGTGCCTATTAAAAAGTGTTCTATGTTTATTAGTTTGTAATATAAAAAGGCTTTACTTATGATCAATATTATAAACAGCACATTTAGCTTAAATTTCATTCTTTTCTCCTGTTTTTAAAAAATATTATACAGCACATGATATTTTTTAACAATTCATGATAAATTCATTCAGTGTAATTTATTCTTATTGACATTTTTTGTTATTTCTTCTATTATTAAATAATTATCCATTGACATTTTACATTAAAATAATGAAAAGAGGTAGTTTTTATGTTCGGGAAAAAGATCATTTTAGAGAACAGGTGTATCATTGCGGTGAAAGATTATGCTGAAACGCTGCAAAAGCTCAAAGAGGGAAAGATTTCTCTTCCTTATAACAGGAATATTTATCTTAAGATGATTGAAAGCCAGAGTGATAAAGTTGACGATCTCAAGGGTATCAGAAAATTCGCTAAAGCTAACAATAAGAAGATGAGTGAAGTGGGGCATTACTGGGAAGGCCTCGTTGTGGATGGTTATACGCTGTTGAACATAGAATATGCAGACAGAATTCCAGCGATCGATCATGTGTGCGCCAATGATACGATCAAGTTTGTATGCATTGCATGAACTGGGAGCAGCTTTGTGAGGCAGACAGCATATTTGGCTGTCTGCTTTTTTTACGCATAGTTTTCAGTTTGTTTACATTTTATATGTTGTTGCAATAATTCGTAAATGATATTATTAATGTAAGGCTTTTGAAATGCGCAGAGGTAAGAAAAATTTTCTACAATCGAAAATTTTTTGAACGATGCGCTATAATTCTGCAACGCAATATGTAGTGACAAATTCTTATATATTCCCTCAATATATTGTATTGCAGAACCTAAAACATGGAACATCGTAAATGCCCAGTGTGTATATAGGCAATACTTATAGCTCAGATAAAAAAGGATGAGGGGGATGTGGATGAACAGCAAGACCAAGGTACTGGTTGTCGACGATGATGTGAATATATGCGAACTGATCAGGCTTTATCTTGAGAAGGAGGGGTGGGAGGTTCTGACTGTGTATAACGGCAAGAGCGGACTTGAATCCTTCACCCAATCTGCTCCCAGTATAGTCATACTTGATATAATGCTGCCCGGAATGGACGGATGGCAGGTCTGCAGGGAGATCAGGAAGATCAGCAACATCCCGATAATAATGCTGACGGCAAAGGGAGAGACCTTTGATAAGGTGCTGGGGTTGGAGCTGGGTGCAGACGACTATATCGTAAAGCCGTTTGAACCAAAGGAGCTTGTTGCAAGAGTCAAAGCAGTACTCAGGAGATATGAGCGCAAGGATTTCGACGCTATGGAGGTAGTTTTTCCAAATTTGGTCATCAACAAATCAACTTACGTCGTCAAACTGAACGGAAAGGATCTGGAACTCCCCCCAAAGGAGCTTGAGCTGTTGTATTTTCTGGCGTCAAACTCAAACAAGGTTTTCACCAGAGAGCAGCTGCTTGAGAATGTATGGGGGTTTGATTTTTACGGTGACAGCAGAACTGTCGACGTTCATGTGAAAAGACTTAGGGAAAAGATCGACATGCCGGGACAGGTATGGCAGCTAAAGACCGTATGGGGCGTAGGTTACAAGTTCGAGGTAAAGTAATGTTCAAAACAATATTCAGCAAATTGATCGCCATATTTTTACTGATTCTGACGGTGGCTTTTGCCATCACCGGCGTAATGCTGAATCTGTTCATGGATGACTATGTGACGGAAGAGAGGGCAGTTACACTTGAAACTGCAAGTACCTGGGTAAACAATGTATTCAACTACTATCTGAATCTGCTTAACGTCAATGACTATGCCAGTGTGGCAGCCTCAGAGATACTGCTGAGGGACACTCTTGTGAATTATGGCAAGTACACCGGTTCTTATATATGGATAGTCAACCAGGAAGGATATATATACCGTTCAAACTGGGACATGCCTCCATTGATCGCCGGAAAATATACAGATGACACCGGCTATATTAAGATACCCGAGGATAATGATTTCCCAAAGCTTATCCAGTCTGAAACCACTGTACGCAAGGTCGGAGATTTTAATGGATTCTTCAATGACCCTTACTTCGAGAGCAGCGGCAATGTATGGCTTACGGTCGCCCGATCCTTCAGATACGAAGGAGCAAACGGCAAGGATGTAATGATCGTAATATATATGCACACACCGGTGGCGGAGGTCAGTGCTGCGCGGGAAAGGGTACTGACGTTCTTTCTCATCTCAGGAGGCGTCGCTATCGCAATTGCTGTTCTGCTGATCTACATTTTTTCACTGAGGCTGTCACGTCCTCTCAAACAAATAAAGCAAGCTGCAGTCCGTATTTCAAATGGTGAATTTGAAAAGAGGGTGAGTATAAGGTCCAGAGACGAAGTGGGCGAACTGGCAAATGCGTTTAACCAGATGGCTGTTGCGCTGCAAAACATTGAGCAGATGCGCCGGGGATTTGTGGCCAATGTATCGCATGAATTAAGGACTCCCATGACGTCTATAAGGGGATTCATAGAAGGCATACTTGACGGAACGATACCACCCGACAGACAGACTCATTACCTTACAGTGGTTAGGGACGAAACTAACCGTCTTAACAGGCTTGTTAACGATCTGCTGGATCTTGCAAGGATGGAAGCCGGTGAAATAAAGCTGAATGTGACAACATTTGATATAAATGAGTTACTGAGAAGATGCGTTATAAAGCTTGAGACACTGCTGCTTGAGAAGGATCTGACGGTAGATGCTGATTTTGATGAGGAAGAGATCTCAGTCAGAGGTGATTCTGATGCGATCGAGCGAGTAGTTTACAACCTTATGCACAATGCCATCAAATTTACGCCAAACGGCGGAGGGATCAGCATCATCACAAGAAAAAGCAGGGATCATGTAGAGGTAACAATAAGAGATACCGGCATCGGTATAGAAGAAAGCGATCTGAAGATGATATGGGACAGATTCTATAAGTCGGATAAATCCAGAAGCAGAGACAAAACCGGTACCGGCTTGGGATTGGCAATAGTCAGGAACATCATCAATGATCATGGTCAGAGCATCCGAGCAGAGAGTGTCCCCGGAGAAGGAACGGCGTTCATATTCACACTTGCAAGGGCTAATGGGGAACTGGGGGACCAGCAGGTCAAAAAATGATTGTGCAGGTCAATATTCACAAATTATTCATAGATTCTTCAAATAGAAGATTTACAATATACTTATAGTGATACTACAGGTATTCGATTTGCAGCAAAAAATTTGGGAGGTTTCATATATGGACGAGTTTAGCAATGATATCAACAATAACAATAGCAATGATTCCGGCAATCCATCGGATAGCCGAGTCACTGCAATCACAAATGAAACTCCGGATGTGGCAACACCGATGGATAACGCCGCAGATGACGCTTCGCAGACCGGCTCTTCAGATACGGGAAGCTCAGTGCCGCCGTCAGCAAGTGATTTCGTACTGGTAGATGAAAAGAATGAGCAGACGGGCGTAGGATCAACGCAAGCATCTGCCGATGCAGGGCAGGCTGAGCAAGCTTCGCATACAGAACAGCCGGATATGCGGCAGCCATATTGGGGGCCAGAAAGACATCCCGGGCAGCCTGAAAGCGCAAACACTAAAAGTAACAGTAATCAGGCATATTATACCGAGAGTATTAAAAAGACAAAGCAAAAAAAGATCGGTGCATGGCATTTGATACTTGTATCGGTACTGAGCTCTCTGCTGGGTGCAGGCATGATGTTTGCCGCTGTAATATACATTGCTCCGATATTGAGTCCAGGCACAAGTGAAATGCTAGGTCTGCCTGTTCGTACTGCAGGCGCATCGAGCAGTGATAACGGGATATACAAGAAGATTGAAATAGCTGAATCCACATCACCCGTAGAAGCGATCGCAGAGAAGGTAAGTCCGTCGATAGTGGGCATACAGATCACTGTGCCGACAAGAAGCAACTTCGGATTCTTCTTTGATATCGAACAAAATGGTGTAGGTTATGGATCAGGTATCATTATCAGGGAGGATGGGTATATACTGACCAATAACCATGTTATAGAAGCTGCGGTAGCAAGCCAGATGTCAAATAAGCTGATCGAAGGATCTACAATAGAAGTAATTTTGCCAAATGACAAGGACCGACCGTACAAGGCACAGATCGTAGGCAGGGATGATAAAACGGACATTGCTGTGCTGAAGATTGAGGCCAGTAACCTGCCGGCAGCTGATTTCGGTGACTCGGATAATGTTAAAACCGGTGAACTGGCTGTAGCTATAGGTAATCCCGGCGGAATGGATTACATGGGCTCGGTCACTGCCGGTGTAATAAGCGGTGTCAACAGGATGATAGCAATGAACAACGGCAGAGAATTCAAGCTGCTCCAGACAGACGCAGCCATCAATCCCGGCAACAGCGGCGGCGCTCTCGTCAATTCACAGGGTCAGGTCATCGGCATAAATACGATCAAGATATCAGCCACCGACGTGGAGGGACTTGGGTTTGCTATCCCGATAAATGAAGCGAATGAAATTGCAGAGAGCCTGATCAATTACAAGTACGTGAAAGACAGGCCGTACCTTGGAGTGATGATAGACAACACATTTACGGCAGAGGATGCTAAGAAGCTTAATGTGCCTAACGGCCTGCTGGTTTACGAGGTACAGCCATTGTCAGCTGCCTACAAGGCCGGTATACACACAGGCGATATAATCACCGAGTTTGACGGTAAAACTGTGACTGCATTTATAGAATTGGAAGAGCAGAAAAACAAACATAAACCTGGAGACGAAGTAATGGTCGAAGTATACAGGGACGGTGAGACACTGACATTGAAATTAGTGCTTGGTGAAGAAAAGAATATAGATTAAACCCTCCATTTTAATTGATAGGGGAGCGGGTGACCGGAGATATGGCGGAGATATTCCGCTGGACTCCATCACTCGCTCCCTTGCTTTTTCTGCATAATGCCGGGACAGACTTAATAATATAGTACAGATAAATTAACCTGTCTGAGCGGGGTATGTGCAATGAAACTGTATGTTTTTAATGTCAGGAGAGTTCTTGTTTTTTTATCGGTACTTGTAATTATTGTAATGACCATATCAGTATTGAGCTTTCCGGAGTCCGTGGCTGCTGTATTTAATTCAAAACGAGAGATTCCCATATATTCTGTCGATGCTGAAGAAAAGCTGGCTTCAGTGACGTTTGACTGCGCATGGGGTGCTGACGATATACCTCAGATACTGGATGCACTGAAGGAAGCCGATGTTAAGGCGACTTTTTTCATGGTCGGCCAATGGGCTGAAAAAAACCCGGAAATGGTGAAAATGATGGCAAAGGAAGGACATGATACTGCTAATCACTCGTATTCACATTTCAGGATGGGAAGTCTGGATAAAGATATGATGAGCAGAGAGATAATAAAGTGCGGCGATGTTATTGAAAAGCTTACAAGTACTAAATGCGATCTATTCCGGGCTCCATATGGAGATTACAACAATACTCTTTTATCGGAAGCACGCAAACTTGGCTATTTTACAATACAGTGGAATGTGGATTCACTAGACTGGAAACCCGGTATCAGCAAGGCGGAAATCAAGCAAAGGATTGGTCAAAAAATTAAGCCCGGTTCTATCCTATTATTCCATAACGATACACCGTATACCGCCAAGCTTTTGCCGGAGATCATAGCAGAGCTTGAAAACGGTGGGTATAAGCTTGTTCCGGTATCACAGCTCATAATAAGGGAGGATTACTACATTGATCATGAAGGACGGCAGAAAAAAAGTACATAAAAAAGAGCAAAAGACACATCATAGTGTTAGTATGAGGCTTTATATTTCCGGAATTTGGCTGATGGGGTTGAAAAAATGCTAATTGCAGGTATCCTTGGCAGTGAAGGCAAATTGCAGACCGCAAATATTATCAGTTCTATGCTTACGTCAAAAGGCGAAAAAGTCAGCGTAATCGATCCTGCAGGCATGCCTGGGATAGACAGCAAAAGGATTAAGGCTTATGTAAGCGAGCTAGAAAGAAATAATATAGATATTCTCATATTGAAAATGAATATCACCGAAATAGACAATTATTTACCCGGTGACATCAGATTTGATATTTTGATATATACTGACAAGTCAAGTGATTCTGCCGAGGATATCAGCTTTGATGACGCGAATAGTTTGGAGAGAGTTTTTTCGCTTCTTGCTGATAAGGGAGTTGCTATTGTGAATGTGGATGACAGCGAGCTTATACGGCTGCTGAGGGGTATGAGGCATAAATTCATAACATATGGCTTTAATACCAAGGCGAGTGTTACTACTTCAAGCATTGGCGACACCGTTTTTAAGGATGGCTTCATATGCTGTCTGCAGCGGTCTGTTTCCACCCGAAGCGGCGCACTGATAGAGCCTCAGGAATACAAAATAAATCTGGACGCCGGTGAGTTTGACAGTCATAACGTGCTGGCTGCAGCTTCCTTTGCAATTGTTAATGGTATAGATCTAAACCTGTTGAGTACACAATCCCCATAGCATTCTACAGCTAACGAGTTGACAGAAATAATTTATTATCTTTGCTAATAGAACATTACACAGGGTAAAAAATACTTCCTGTAAAGGTGTGTCCCTACAATATCGTCAAAATTTTGATTTGAGGGATTTGCAAGACGCAAAATATGTAATATAATATAAGATAGTAGCTAAAACAGAGGACTGGACTTTTGATATTATATCTTTTATTTAACATATATATGGGACGCTGATGTATGTAATACTTTTTAATTCTAAAACATGCCATTCTCGAATAAACATACATTAGAAAAATGCAAAAATATACAGATGAACCTTGAGAGGAGAGTGGGGGTCGGATGGTCGGAAACATAATAGAGAACAATATGGCGACTATTTCCGGGAAAGTAGTATCCAATGTCGAGTTCAGTCATGAAGTTTACGGTGAAGGCTTTTATTATTTTTTGCTTGATGTGCCAAGGCTGAGTGACAGCAGTGACAGGATACCTGTTACCATATCAGAAAGGCTTGCCAGCAAGGATAGATTGACGGTGGGAACGATCATAGAAGTGGAAGGACAGTTCCGCTCCTACAATAGCTACAACAGTGAAGGAAACAAATTGCTGTTGACGGTTTTTGCGCGGGACATAATTTTTCTGGAAGATGAAAAGAAAATCAAGAATCCGAATCAAATATATCTGAACGGTTTTATCTGTAAAAAACCGATATACAGGACGACACCGTTCGGCAGAGAAATAACTGATATACTGCTGGCTGTCAACCGTCCATACAATAAGTCGGATTATATACCCTGTATAGCGTGGGGAAGAAATGCAAGGTTCTCAGAGAAGCTTATTGTGGGTGATAACATCAAAATATGGGGAAGGATCCAGAGCAGAGCATATCAGAAGAAGCTGGAAACAGGTGAGGTAATTAATAAAGTGGCTTATGAGGTCTCGATTTCAAAGATGGAGATTGCAGGAAGCGAGAGCGAGAAGGACAGCGACGACGTCGATGCAGATGAAAGTACTGAGATATAGTGAGGCTGGTCGCAAGCAAGGCTTGCTGCTCGCCTATGCATCCAAGGCGGGAGATATGCTCGCATCGTTTTCTTTCGATTAATCGAAAGAAAATATCTCAATGGCAATCGGTACCCGCCACCAAGCGTTTTTCAGCCTGAAGGTTGAAAAGACGTAAAGAGGTGGGGGACATCATTCGCCTCGTTATAAAAAAGGCCGGAGCTTATCCGGCCTTTTTAATAAGATAAAGGAAGGTATGGAGATTTGATAAAAGTTATATACGGCCCGAAGGGGACCGGAAAAACAAAACTGCTGGTGAATTCAGCAAATAGCATGTCACAGCATGCAAAGGGTGCCGTAGTATTCATCGATGACAGCACTAAGCTTATGTATGAGCTTAGACACAAGGTCAGATTCGTCAATGTTTCCGATTTTCCAATGCTTAATAATGAAGGCTTTTTCGGCTTTTTGTGTGGCATCCTTTCACAAAATTATGATATCGAGGGTATTTTCATCGACCGGCTGAATTTTATTACAAAAGAAGGTATAGAGGAATTTGAAGCTTTTTTTGATAAGCTGAAGATTCTGACAGATAAGACAAAAACAGAGTTTTTCATCACGATGAATGGAAATACTGAAGAAATGCCTGCTTTCCTAAAGCAATATGTGCAGTAAATAAGGGCATACTATTGAGTGATTATGATTCATTCAACACAAAAGGTGGTGCCTATGGATAAAGATACTGCAATAAAGGAACTCAACACAGTGCTAAAGGGTGAACTGATGGCAGCAGAGTCGTACGAAATGTTTATTTCCAATGTTGATGATCAAAGAATCAAAGAGCATTTTGAACGGTTCAGAGCAGACCACAAGGAGCATGCGGAATTGCTCTCTGAAAGGATAAGCAGTCTTGGAGCCGATCCTGATAAGGGAACAGGGATACCAGGTATGTTTTCTCAGCTCAAGCTGGAAATTGAGACAAATGGAAAGGATTCCGGCGATGTACTGAGAAGAGCTTACTACGGTGAAGACAAGGGAGTGAAAAAGGCCGAGGAGATCGTCAAAGGCGATCTTGACGCAGAAAGCGCAGATCTGATAAGCAATATTCTGTCAAAAGATCGGGAGCATCTGAATACAATGGTGAATATTATGCAAAATAACAGTTAAGTTTAGGATACCATGGTGCGTAAAAAACCAGCAGATACAAAAGTGCACGCTGCACTGAGTTTTGCTGGTTTTTCATACACCTATTTATCTTCAAATGACTTCTGCAGCTCCTTAATATTGTTTAGTACGATTTTGCCTTTTATGCCGCAGAGTTGCTTGTTTTTATCTGCAGACACCTTCTTAAGCTCGTAAATCGAAAAATCGAGCTTGTCTTCTGTTTTTTTCTGCTCTTTTTCCAAGGTGTTCCTAAATAGAGACCAGGATTTCTCAAGTGATTCATTATCCTTTTCTACCTGTTCCCAATTTTCTTTTTCTGATTCAAGAATGATATTCCTTGAATAGTATATCATTCTTTTCACTTCAGGAGACATCTTTACACGGTACAGAGAATAAAGGTCGGGAATGTAGGAATAGAGCTTATTAGCCGATGTCAGAGCCTTGTTCCTATCCTTTGTTTCGATGGTGGTGGTAAGGCTGTTCAATGAATTGTCAAAGTTGTCGATCAGCTTCATTTCAGCTCCCTTTTTTGCGATTTCCGGCATCAGATCGTTCCATTGGTAGTGGAGATTGTTTATTATGCCGTCTATCTGTGACCATTTATCCTGAGTCTGCTGACCTTGCTGTTGCTGATCTTGTTGCTGCTGACCGCCCTGCTGTTGCTTTTCACCCTGCTTTTGTGAGTCCTTCTGTTGTTGACCGTCCTGCTGCTTGCTTTCCTGCTTCTGAGGATCCTCCTTCTGTTGGCCGCCTTGCTGTGTGTCTTGCTGCTGCTGACCTTGCTGTTGTCCATCCTGTTGGTGGCTGCCCTTGTGCTGATCGTCCTGCTGCTGATCATCTTGTTTTTCCTCAGCATCTTCAGTCGCAACACTCGGACCTTCCAAGGCTTTAAATAAGCTCTCTATTTGTTCTTCCACCTTCTTAAGCTTCTCTGATTCTTTTTCCTCAGATTTTTTTTCCTGAGCTGCCTGAAGCTGCATATCCTGCTGCTGATCGCTGCTCCCTGCGCACCCTGACGTGACTGCCGTCATGGATAATAGTAAACCTGCCAGTAAAATGTTTATGAAAGAATTATAGCCACGCAATGAAATTACCTCCAAGAAACCAGTGTATGATGGCAGTTTTATTATAGGTAAAAAAACTAATATTCATACAGTTGATAAGTATAATACCTATGTATTACATACGGTGAAAAAATTACATAAAGGTATTCTCAAAGTTTTGTCCAATTTACTAAACAATAATGTATACTTTTATTATGAACACTATAAAGGGGATCGATATGAGTCTGACAGTAAACTTGTGGTCAAGGAAAGAAGGAGAATTGCAAAGATTCCTTGAGCGGTATTATGAAAGTAAAATTGAGGTCGTTGACAATGAGGAAGGGTGGTTCTGTGAATATGACAGGCCCGTCGAAGCAGTAGATATAATAAGTGCTGTTGTTGATAATAACGACAAGTTCCAGATCATCATATGCATACAGCTTAATGATGGGCAGTTGTATCATGTGACACCTGCAAATCATAATGAAATAATACGGGATATCTTTCTTCTGTTTTACAACGAAAATAAGCTGTACTGTAATTGATCAGCAAAATGTCATGAAAGCATGTTGAATACATCAAGGATGCCGTTTTCAGATCCTTCAATCTCTTTTTTGAAATAATCAAGGCTTTCAGATACGACATCATTGAGCAGCTTTTGACCAAGGACTTCAACAGGAGCCAGATCGTCAGTCAATACATATTCTGCTTCAGTCACTTCGGTGCAGTTTTCTATAACATTAGCTGCCAGCCTTGCAAGAGGGCTGTCCTGATCGAGCCTGGATGTATTATCCTTCAGATATTGCAGGCAGTCAATATCATCAGAAGAATATACCAGTGTATTTGTTATGCCCGAAATATCATATTTATAGACCTTGTTCATATTGCTTTTCAGTGTCTGAGTGAGATAGTCGGTAATTTCTGTGGTATTTTGACTGCGCATATTTATGTTGACCATCAGGACGCCGCCAGGCTTCAGGTGCTCCTTTATTTCTGAGAAAAACTCAGTAGTAGCCATATGGAAGGGTATTGTTATATCGTGATAAGCGTCGCATAATATAATATCGTACATGCCTGCCTGCTGCGATGACATGAAGGTGCGTCCGTCGTTCACGTAAACTGTTGCCTCCTCATCGGTTAACTGAAAGTATTCTTTTGAAAGATCGACTATTTTCTCATCGATTTCCACACCCGTTATATCGCTGTGGGGAAAAAAGTATTTGCATTCCTTGGCAAAAGTTCCGGTGCCCATACCCAGTACCAGTACGTCGACTGGACTATCAGGGCTTCCGTCCTCCATGAATAGCGGTGACATCAGTGCATAGTCGTAATAATAGCCTGAGAGTATCTGATCCCTGGTATAGATCGACTGTACGCCAAAGGCAACATTTGTTGAAAGTATTACGGAGTTGCCATTTTCTGCTACCTGAAGATAATTGTACAGGGATTCGTCCTCGAGCACCACATCGGTCCAGAAGGCATATGAGCTTTTAAACGGCATGAAAAGAAGGACTGCAGTCAGTACAGTTGTTATTGCTCCTTTGACAAAGCCTTTTTTATTCGTAATAAAATAGTAGAGGCAAATGAGATTAAGAGCAAGCGCAAACACAAGGAAGGATTTCATCGTGCCAATATATGGTATGGTAAGGAAGGTTGGTATGAATGTACCGATGATACTTCCGATAGTAGAGGCGGCGTAAATTTCCCCGGTGGTTCGTCCGCTTTTTTCCATATCTCTGACACCGAGCTTTACAAGGTAGGGGGATACCATTCCCAATATCAGCAGCGGAGCCGAGAAAACCAGCAGACAGGACATCACTGAACCGGCAACAAGAAGGTTGGAGGGAAGTATCCATGCCATTGCAAGCGCAGACAGTGCAATGACATATTTGCCCACAAGAGGTATCACAGCTACCCACAAGGCAGCTGCCCACAGCAACACAAACAGCCTTCCCAGATTATTATGCTTGTCGGCCGATCTCCCTCCTAATACATTGCCGATACTCATCGATATCATGATCAAGCCGATAACTACAGTATATACTATTGAAGATGTGCCGAAATATGGCGCCAGAAGTCTGGTGGCTGACAGCTCGACTCCCATGACGGCCATGCCGCACAGAAATGAGGTAAGATAAATAAATATATTTTTCTTCATAAATGGTTTTTCCCCCCGTGTAAAATTATATATACAAACCATTTAATAGTTTATACCAAAACAGGAAGGTTGTGAAGTACTTGTCTGAAGTGATAAGATAAATCGGGGGGATCGGGTATGAACGATATTTATATGGATTATCTGAGTCTTGTGGCGTTAGTGGCAGCAGGAGCCGTTCTGGCTGGTGCCGTGCTCTGTATTGTGAGAAAAGCAAGGGGGAAGGGCATGTCGGGAAGCATTGGCGAAAAGGACCGCTTTAGCGGTAATCCCGACACTATACAGGTCGACGGAGGAAATGTAAGCATTTTTTTTGACAGACGCCGTAACGTCGTTCTGATTCCATATGTTCCGGATATATACAGGTCCGGTAAGGCTACGGATGACATTATATGGCTGGACATGCCTTATAAGCCGAATGATCTGGGAAAGGCCGTAAAGATTGCGATGTCCGCTTGCAGAAAAGGCAGACAGGCTGAAAACGGAGATCTGATGAAGAAACTTGGAGCACACAGCTGGAAGGAGTTCACAGATGGAAAACTGAGCGTATCAGTATATTATAAAGAAGGCAGGGGCATAATGATGAACTCTACTGTCAGAACTCCCGAAGGAGCATATGTATACATTAGAAAAGGTCCACAGATCTGTCTTTCGGCAGATACAGAGGACTATGAACTTGGCGGAGCCATTCTCGAATTGCATAAAAAATGCAGATGATTCACGTCAAAATCACTAACTAAACCCACCAGCTAACTAGATTGACCTGACAAAACAGGTTTTTATGAAACAACATGTTTATGAAACATAAATTTAGCTGGTGCATGTTCTATTCATAAAACGCAGGGGGTAGTGTGTGACATAAGGTACACATAATGCGAGAAGAAGTGAACTGCTCAAAAATGCAGGTGATGGACAAAAAAACCAGGGAAATATAGAGTTTTTTCAATGATTATTTTACATAATATGGATTTATGCTGAGTTATTGTAGAAATTTATTGACAGAACTCACTGCTTGTAGCCTAAACCTGTAAAAATTGAGCATTATGACCTCGAAATTAGGCCATCATCTTTGCTGCTTGTAATCGGCATCTTTACACAATACTTTTCACATAGTATTTTAAGGTAATCTTAAGTTTACGTGAAGTATATCTAAAGCTTTTTCCTTTATGATCGAAGTATGGAGGTGAAAGCTTTGAAAATAATTGAATGTCGTGATTTAGTAAAAAAGTATGGCAAGACAAAGGCAGTCGACGGACTTTCCTTCAGCGTGGAAAAAGGTGAGGTGTTTGGACTGCTAGGGCCGAACGGGGCAGGTAAAACCACAACTATAAAGATGATACTCGGGCTTACAAGGCTGTCAGGCGGGAGTGTTCTGATCGACAAGGAGACAAGGATCGGATATTCTCCTGAGACACCGTTTTTTCACCCATTTCTGACCGGATACGAGGTCATGCTCTTCTATTCAAGGCTGCAGAAGCTTGATAAGCAAAGTGCTGATCAGCAGATCCGTAAGCTCCTTGATCTTACCGGGCTATCAGATGCAGACGGCAAAAAGGTTAAAAACTATTCGAAGGGAATGCTGCAGAGGCTTGCCTTTGCTCAAGCACTGCTCGGGGACCCTGAGCTGCTCATACTGGATGAACCCACATCAGGTCTCGATGCTGTCGGGAGAATCGAAATGCTAAGGCTCGTCAATCGATTGAAAGATGAGGGAAAAACCATTATTTTTAATTCTCATATCCTTGGTGATGTTGAAAAAATCGCTGACAGAACTATATTCATCGTAAATGGAAGGCTGGCTGGAATTGCAGACAAAGAGAGCTTTGTTGACTGCAGTCTTGAGGATCTGTTTGTAAAAGCTGTGGGAGGTGTTGAATATGCTTGCGCTGATATGTAATACATTTAGAGAAAGGATCCGCGCAAGGACCTTTTATGTGGTTAGCTTGATAGGCATGGCTATTATGCTGATGGTAACGACCGGAAACGGCAATCTGACAATAGACGGAAGGAAGATAACGGGATTTGAACAGATGGTGCCTGTTGCTCTTTCAATAGTAGGCTTTGTGTCCAGCCTGCTTGCTGTAATGGTTTCACTACGGACAATTCCCGATGAGTTTGAGAGAAAGACGACTCATCTTGTAATGATACGTGGCATCAAGCCGTGGCAATACATGTTTTCACTTACTGTCGGCAACATGCTTGCAAGCCTTTTCTGTATGCTCTCGCTTTATGCTTCACTGCTGGTTTTTTGCACCGCTCATGGCAAGCTCGGGCTTATACTGCCGACCTTTATTTGCATCATTACTATGTGTATTAACACCATGTTCCTGAGCGCAGCTGTAAGTGTCATGAGTATAAAGGTGCCTGCATATATAACGGGGATCTTCGGCTTGATCATTTATGTGGCTGGAATACTGCACGGAGTACTGGATACACTTGCGGGTACAACACGAGGTGTTGGCTCGGTGCTTTCCGGAATTGCATTATTCTTTATACCCAATTTTTCTGCAGTCCAGCAGCAAGCTTCAAATTTACTGATGAGGGCACCTGTAGATCCGGAGCCTTTACTGGGATCAATGATGCTGTTGTATCTTGTTGTGTCTCTTACGTTTGTCACTTTCAGGAAGGAGGTATGATATGAAAACATTTAGGTTAGTGTATATGCTCATTGGTGTTCTCCTGACATCCGGTGTACTGCTGGCTTCTATGCGGGGATTGCCGGGGAAGGATATGGAATTGTACGAGACGGCATGTTCGCTGGAGGACGGCAGATCAGACATGATCTGGCCGGGATTGTACATAAGCCATTACCCGGTCGCTTTACGGAAAGGTACAGCAGAATATGTTATTTTCAATGGAAGTGTTAAGGAAAGAAAGCCAGTTCTGCCGGTCATTGCATGTACGGCATATCCTGCAGAGGGAGAGATCAATGTCTTCGTACCGAGCAAATCTGTAATGGATTCACTCGGACAAATAGCCGAAGGCTTTTCGACAGGCTTGGAGGAATCCATTATAAATCAGTTCTCTATAAACAGCAAAAAGATGTCTGACAGTCAGTATGTTGCGATACTATACCATGAAACGATGCATGCGCTCCAGCTAAGCTGCTGTAAGGAAAGGATAACGGCCATGGCTGTCGACAATGATATCGACATGGAAGAAACTATGGCAGAGATTGAAAATGATCCGGATGTCTTGTCGATATACAAAAAACAGACAGAACTGCTGCACCGCCTGGTCACTTCAGACGACGATAAGCCAGATATTGAGAGTGTTGCGGAGTACATCAAAATACGGGAGGATACACTGGCTTTACTTTGCTCAAAAACAGGCATCGATGAAGACAGAATAAGCCGCTACACTGATTTGTATGAATTTTTAGAGGGGACAGCCAGGTATGTGGAGGCAAAAACCGCACTTGTGCTTTCGGATGACATACTTTATCAGCAATATTTATCTTCCTTGCAGGATACAGTACCCGGAAGGGAGAAATATTACAGAAGTGGTATGGGCATTTGTATGCTGCTGGACAGGTTAAACCCCGGATGGAAGCACGACCTGCTTTCCGGCGGCTCGACGCTGATAGATATTCTGGAGAATGCTGTGGGGGTTTCCGTTGATGGAGGAGAAAGGGTATACGGTCCTGTTGGTTGATGATGAAAAGGAAATAGTTGATGTATTGAGCCTTTATCTTGAGAATGCCGGGTTTGAGGTAATAGGAGCATATGACGGGAAAGAGGCTCTGGAAGTACTGCTTGGAGTTGATGCGAAAGTGGATGCTGCCATAGTGGATATCATGATGCCTGAAATGGATGGATATACGCTTGTCAAGAAAATTCGTGAGAGGAGCAATATACCTATTGTTATTCTGTCTGCAAGGAGTGATGACAGCGGTAAGATACTTGGACTCGACCTAGGTGCTGACGACTATATAACGAAGCCCTTCAATCCACTGGAAATAACAGCGAGGGTACAAGCACAGCTCCGAAGGTACTACAAGCTGAATCCGCCGGCAGCGGGGAGGGCGGATGTGATCTCAGCCGGTGAATTGGTTCTTGATAATGAAAGCTGCAGTTTGAAGAAAAACGGCCATGATATACCTCTGACTGCAACAGAGTATAAGATACTGAGCCTACTGATGGAAAACCAGGGCAAGGTGTTCACTAAAAGCCGAATATATGAGTATGTGTGGGCAGGCGGTTTTTACGAAAGTGACGACAACACGATCATGGTACATATAAGCAAGCTTCGGGACAAGATTGAAAGCGACCCAAGAAATCCACAATACCTGAAAACTATCAGAGGTCTTGGCTATAGATTTGAAAAGGGGAAGTGATGGTGAGAAAACGAAATCTGCATGTTACTCTTATAAAGAATTATGTTGTCTTTGTCATCATCATGCTGGCGGCAGCGATGCTGTCACTAGTATTTCTTGGCCTCTCTTTGGCCAGCAGCATGGAGGGAGAGGCTGCACCCTTATTGACGGCGGATATGGTGGCAAGACCGGACTATGAGCAGACTGATATATCTGATATAGCATTGACAGGCGGTTGGGTAGAAATAATCGATGAGGACAATAGGGTCATATTTGTCAAGGGAGACAAGAAGACTGCTGACTATACTTACAGCAGCAGCCGTCTTTATGAGATGCTGAGCTATCATGGAAACGACCTCGAGTGGTTTTGCACAGCCAGCAATTTTACTGGTGCAGACAGCCACAACTATACATGTCTGGTATTGCTTCCGCATAAAGCCGTCGAAATACGGCTCAATCTAATAAATGCACCGCTGCCTGTAACAAAGAAGTTTTTTACAGTATTTTTCATTTCATTGATTTTATTTTTGGTTCTTTTTTCACTTAATATATTCTTGTACAGTAAATGGACAGCTGCAAAGATAAGCAGGCCGCTGTCCCGAATAACAGCTTCGATCCGTGAGCTCAGGGCAGGCAGGCTGGATACCCGTATGGACTTCAAGGCTGAAAACGAATTTCTTCAGATACGCGACGCATTCAACGAAATGGCAGAGAGGCTGGAATCTGCTCAGAAGGAGAATATCAGGCTGGAGGAAGCCAGAAACCGAATGTTCATTGATATATCACATGACCTCAAAACACCCATAACAGTGATCGGAGGGTATAGCAAGGCACTGGCGGAAAACCTGGTGAGGGAAGAGGGTAAAAAGAAGAGATATATTGAGACTATTTATAATAAATCAATGCATGTTTCAAATATGATAGAGGATGTATTCGAACTGGCTAAGCTGGATTTCAAGAAGGATGGGCCGGATACGGAAGTATCAGATATGGCGGAGTTTCTGAGGGATATGACGGCAGAACACTATGAGCAGATCGAAGACAAAGGCTTGCTGCTTGATCTGCATATTCCGGAGGAAAGGGTAATGTATAGCTTTGACAGAAAGGAGATGACCAGAGCAATATCCAATATCCTTGGAAATGCGATTTGTTACAATCCTCCCGGAACATCGATATATGTAGGGCTGTATGATGCATCTGAGAGGATAATCATTGTAATAGCCGACAATGGAACCGGTATCTGTACAGATGTTCGTAAAAGCATATTCGATCCGTTCGTCAGGGGAGATGCGTCGAGGAACAGCAGCGGCGGAACAGGGCTTGGTCTGGCTATTGCAAAAAAGATCGTCGAGAAGCATGGCGGTACCTTGAAGCTTGAGGATGGCTTTGAAGCTTTTGTTCCGAACACACAGATTGAAACTGCCGATTCTTCTGCCGAATGTGATATCAGTATAGAAAAATATAGGACCGCTTTCGTAATTAAATTCAACAGATGATTGTTTTTATTTTATTTATTTTTTTAAACGAATCTTGTATACAATAAACGTTTTGTATATAATAGACGTGGCTGAAATGCCTGATATAAGCTGATATTAGAACCTGGTAATAAGTATATCAGACTAAACATATCAAATCGGGGCAAAATAAAATCAATCATATACTTATATGAAAGGGGTCTTATAATTGAAATTTCTGGAACAAATCAGTGAACGCGCAAAAAAAGACATTAAAACGATCGTATTACCTGAAAGTTCGGATATAAGGACGATCAAAGCAGCTGCGATGGTGCAGGAGAAGGGGATAGCCAGGATAGTGCTGGTCGGGAAGGAAACAGAAGTAAAGAAGCTGGCCGGCGGCTTGGATATATCTAAAGCAATCATAGTAGATCCTGAAACATCACCTGATTTCGATAGATATGCGGATGCATTCTATGAGCTGAGGAAAGCAAAGGGAATGACGCCGGAGAAGGCACGTGAAGTAATAAAGGATGAGCTTTATTGGGGCGTTATGATGGTGAAGATGGGTGATGCGGATGGTATGGTTTCAGGGGCTATACATTCTACAGCTGATACACTGAGGCCTGCTCTGCAAATACTTAAAACCGCTCCAGGCACTAAACTGGTTTCAGCCTTCTTTGTAATGGTTGTACCTGATTGCGAATATGGAAGCAACGGTGCATTTATTTATGCTGACAGCGGGCTTGTGGAAAATCCCAATGCAGATGAGCTCTCCGAGATTGCTATTTCATCTGCAAAAACCTTCAGAAACCTTATTGAGGATGAACCTGTTGTTGCAATGCTATCATACTCAACCTACGGAAGCGCAAAAAGCGAACTTACACAGAAGGTAGTTGAGGCAGCGAAGCTGGCAAAGGAAAAAGCCCCAGAGCTGCTGCTGGACGGCGAACTGCAGGCCGATGCAGCGCTTGTGCCATCTGTTGGCGAGTTCAAGGCAAAGGGAAGCCCTGTAGCCGGTAAGGCAAATGTACTTGTATTCCCGGATCTAAACTGCGGCAACATAGCATACAAGCTGACTCAAAGACTTGCAAAGGCCGAGGCTTATGGTCCTATTACACAAGGCATCGCCAAGCCGGTGAACGATCTGTCAAGAGGCTGTTCAGCGGAGGATATAGTTGGAGTGGTTGCAATCACAGCAGTCCAGGCGCAATTAAAGTAAAGGAGCATATATAAATGAAAATATTAGTAATAAATACAGGAAGTTCATCCTTGAAATACCAATTGATAGATATGGAAAATGAAGCTGTTCTGGCCAAAGGACTCTGTGACAGGATCGGCATAGACAATTCATATATAAAGCATACCAAAACAGGCAATGACACGATTGTTATTGACATTGAGCTAAGGAATCACAAAGCGGCAATCAAGCAAGTTATGGAAGTATTGACCGACAGCAGGAACGGTGTAATAAGCAATATGGATGAAATATCAGCAGTCGGACACCGCATAGTTCATGGAGGAGAGAAATTTCATGACTCAGTAATAATAGATGATGATGTTATGAATGCCATAAGGGACTGCATTGATCTAGCGCCGCTCCATAATCCGCCGAACATCACCGGTATAGAGGCGTGCCGCCATATAATGCCAGACACTAAAATGGTAGCAGTTTTCGATACAGCATTTCATCAGACGCTGCCTCAATATGCTTATATATATGCGCTTCCATATGAAATGTACGAAAAATATGGTGTAAGAAAATACGGTTTTCATGGAACATCGCATAAATATGTTGCACAAAGGGCGGCGGATATGCTCGATAAGCCGCTGGAAAAATTGAAGCTGATAACATGTCATTTAGGCAATGGTGCAAGTATCTGTGCAGTTGAATTCGGTAAATCTGTAGAGACCAGTATGGGCTTTACTCCACTTGACGGTCTTGCGATGGGGACCAGAAGCGGCACGGTCGATCCGGCTGTGGTTAAATTCCTGATGGAGACCAAGAAGATGAGCCTGAAGGAGATCGATGAGTATCTCAACAAGAAATCAGGAGTGCTTGGCATATCGGGAGTCAGCAGTGATTTCAGGGATCTGGAGACAGCAGTTGAGGAAGGGAATGAAAGAGCAAAGCTGGCGCTTGAAATATTCTGCTACAGGGTTAAGAAATACATCGGTAAATATGCGGCTGTAATGAATGGTGTTGATGCTGTTGTTTTCACAGCTGGCATAGGTGAAAACAACCCGCTGGTGAGAGGAATGTCAATTGAAAATATGGATTATCTCGGCATTGTTGTCGATCTGGAGAAGAATAAGGTCAGAGGACAGGAAATGGACATTAGTACAGAGGATGCCAAGGTAAGGACGCTGGTCATTCCAACCAATGAGGAGCTTGCTATAGCAAGGGAGACAAAGAAGCTGGCTGCAGAATAATTGCCTTGACAATACTGGCATTAGTTAGTATAATATCTTTTGTCGCGAATTTGAGAGGTATCGCTTATGAAGGTTGATATATCAGATGTTTTAAGGATTAACGGCGCTTCCAAGAAGGTCGATTTGACCGGAGAACCGCTCGAGAGGGAGCCGGCAGAGACATGTGTCATAGTCGGTGACATCAGCTTTTCCGGAACTCTGACCAACAATAAGGGTATCCTGCATCTCGACGGAAGCCTTGAAGCTGCTTACATGAGCAAGTGCTACCGATGTCTTGGTGAAGTCAGGAAAATACTGAAGCTGAAAATAAAGGAAGACTTTATAAACAGTGTGGATGCCGGATCAACCGATATGTATTCTTTTGAAGGAAAAATACTTGACATCAGCAAGGCGCTCAATGATAATATTATTTTGAACCTTCCGATGAAGCATTTGTGTTCCGACCAATGCAGGGGATTATGCGGCAAATGCGGTGGAAATCTGAACGAGGTTCAGTGCGGTTGTGTCGATGATACGATTGATCCGCGCATGGAAGGTCTGAACAAATTTTATGAAAAATTGTGATATACGCTTTTCAGGGAGGTGTTAGAATATGGCAAACCCAAAACGTAAATGGTCTAAAGCAAGAACAGGTAAAAGGAGATCACAGTGGAAGCTGTCCCAGCCCAATCTGGTAAGCTGTCCGCAGTGTCATACGTTGAAAGTTCCCCACATCGTTTGCAAAGAATGCGGATATTATGATGGAAGGGAAGTTCTCAAGGAAGCTGAAGCAAAGTAATTTAGCTTCATGATGGGAATCGGTGCTGTAACGACGAAAAAGGCTGTCTTGAAAAGACAGCCTTTTTAAGTATTGCCACCAGAAAGCAGGAGCAAATGAAAAAAAGCATCGTGATCGACAAAGTAATACCGAACAGCGCTGCTATGGATGCAGGCATTGAACCGGGTGATTTGTTGCTGACTGTGAACGAACAGCAAATAACCGACATTTTTGATTACCGTTTTTTGACCGCAGAGAGCGATCTTGTCGTGGAAGTAAAGAAGAAGAACGGTGATATATGGGAAATAGAAATCGAAAAAGATCAATATGAAGACCTTGGACTTGAGTTCATTGATCCATTAATCTGTGAAGCAAAGCATTGCACAAATAAGTGTTTGTTCTGCTTCATTGACCAGCTTCCAAAAGGGATGAGAGATACTGTGTACTTCAAGGATGATGACTCAAGGCTTTCTTTCCTTACAGGCAATTATGTCACATTGACAAATATGAAAAGAAATGAACTGGACAGGATAGTCCGTTACAGAATGACGCCTGTGAATGTTTCAGTTCACACCACTGATCCGGAATTAAGAATAAAAATGCTTGGCAACCGATTTGCCGGCGATATAATCCAAAAGATAAAGATACTAACAGATGGCGGTATAAAGATAAATACTCAGATAGTCCTTTGCAAAGGAATTAACGACGCCGCAGAACTGGACAGGACAATAAGTGATCTATATTCTTTATATCCCGGTGTGACCAGCATATCAGTGGTGCCGGTCGGTCTGACAAAGTGGCGGGAGGGTCTTTATCCGCTTGAACCATTCACTTCTTATGATGCGGGCAATGTGCTGGAGCAAGTCGGGCAATGGCAGAAAAGGCTTTTGGAAAAGCATGATACAAGACTTGTGTACCTTGCAGATGAATTTTATATCAAGGCCGGGGCCAATCTGCCATCATATGAAGAATATGAAGATTTTCCCCAGATAGAGAATGGCGTGGGCTTAATGGCACTTTTCACATATGAATTCCATGAATTTCTGCGGGAGCAAGGGAAAAAACTGGACAGACAGTTTGAAGGGCAGCCTTCCAGGACTATAAGCATAGCCACAGGAAGATGTGCAGCTGATCATATAAACGAAATGACAAGGATACTGGAAAAACGGTATAATAATTTAAAGATTAACGTCTACGCTATAGAAAATGAATTTTTTGGGGAAAATGTCACGGTGACGGGACTTCTGACCGGCACAGATATATCACGGCAGCTGAAGGGCCGGGAGCTCGGCAGTGAGCTGCTTATATCAAGAAGCATGCTGAAATCCGGCGAAGAGCTGTTCCTGGATGATTTTACTGTTGCGGAGCTGAGTAGGAGCCTGGGCGTACAAGTCACTGTCGTTGAAAATGATGGCGCTGATTTTATTAAAACAATAACGAGGCAATAGCGGGTAACGATTTGAAGTGTTAAAACAGGAAACAAGAGGATAGGGGTGACTTGTTTGGCAAAACCAGTAGTAGCGATAGTGGGCAGGCCTAACGTCGGCAAATCCACCTTTTTCAATTATATTTGCGGTAAGAGGATCTCCATCGTGGAGGACACGCCGGGAGTGACGAGAGACAGAGTCTATGCAGAGGCCGAATGGAGGAACAGAAAATTCACTCTGATCGATACCGGCGGTATCGAACCGTACGCAGAGGACAAAATACTGCAGCAGATGAGGCGGCAGGCTGAAGTTGCTGTAGAAATGGCTCATGTCATTTTATTCATGGTAGATGCCAAGGAGGGAATGACAGCTTCCGACAAGGAAATTGCAACAATGATGAGAAAATCAAACAAACCGGTGATTCTCGTGGCAAACAAGGTAGACAGTATAGGTGAACCACCGCCGGAGGTATATGAGTTTTACAATCTGGCTATGGGCGATGTTGTTACGGTATCATCTGTCCATGGCCTTGGTATGGGCGATTTGCTTGATATAATATTCAGCCATTTCCCTGATGAAAACGAAGAGGAATACGATGAGGATGTCATAAAAGTTGCTGTAATAGGTAAACCGAACTCAGGTAAGTCCTCACTTATCAACAGGATGATGGGAGAGGAAAGAGTTATAGTAAGCGATATACCCGGGACTACGAGAGATGCAATAGATACATACCTCGAACATGGCGATGATAAATATGTGCTGATTGACACCGCTGGTATCCGCAGGCAGAACAAAATAACAGAAAATATAGAGAAATACAGTGCGCTCAGATCTTGGACAGCCATAGAAAGATCCGATGTGTGCGTCATAATGATAGATGCTCGGGACGGAGTGACGGAGCAGGACACGAAGATAGCCGGCTATGCTCATGAACAGGGCAAAGCGTCTGTTATTGTAATAAACAAATGGGATCTCGTGGAAAAGGAGACCGGCACACTGGAGGAATATCGCAGGAAGGTGAATGAAAAGCTGGGTTTCATGCAGTATGCACCCGTGTTATTCGTATCTGTCAAAACGGGGCAGAGGGTAAACAAGCTGCTGGAGCTTGTTAAATTTGTATTTGAGCAAGCTTCCCTCAGGATATCCACAGGTATGCTCAACGATCTGCTCAATGAAGCAACTGCAATGGTGCAGCCACCATCCGATAAGGGAAAAAGACTCAAGCTGTATTATGGAACACAGTCTGCGGTCAGACCGCCTACATTTGTCATTTTCGTGAATAATACGGATCTGTTCCACTATTCATATGAACGATATATCGAAAACCAGCTCAGAAAAAGCTACGGCTTTGAAGGCACACCAATCAGGATGATAAAAAGAGAAAGAGGCGAAAACTGACTTTTTGGGGGAATGCGTTAATGTTGTATATACAATTGGCTCTGGCCGCAATAGCGGGATATCTGTTTGGAAGCCTGAACACATCACTGATCGTGGGAAAATTCTACAGTGTTGATGTCAGAAAGCACGGCAGCGGCAATGCAGGCATGACAAATACACTGAGGACGCTTGGAAAAAAAGCTGCATTGTTTGTGATACTTGGAGATGTGGCTAAGGGGCTCTTGGCTTATCTTGCAGGCTATTACATATATGGAGGACAGATTGGAGGACTGCTGGGAGGTACTGCATGCATCCTCGGTCATATCTGGCCTGTGTTCTTTGGATTTATGGGGGGAAAGGGAGTACTGACAGCGTTTGCTGTGCTGTTGATGTTTGATTGGTCGATAGCCCTTGGACTTCTGCTCATATTCATAATAATACTGTTGCTTACGAGATATGTATCACTGGGATCGGTTATTGCAGCCTTCCTTTTCCCGGCAGCTGCGGCTGTCCTGGGCAGGGACATCCAGACACTGGTGTTTTCAGGCATAATTGCCATACTGATCATAATAAAGCATCATAAGAATATTAAAAGACTGCTGAATGGTACGGAATCAAAGTTTTCCTTAAAAAAGAAAAAATAGATCGGGGGATATGATGAGTATGAAAATTTCTGTCCTTGGAGCCGGGAGCATGGGTACGGCTGTATCTGTCCTTCTCGCAGGCAACGGACATTACATAAAAATGTGGTCGCTGTTCAAAGACGAAGTGGATATGATCAATAACCTGAGAGAGCAGAAAGACAAGCTTCCGGGTGTGATCATACCTGACAGTGTCGAGTGTACGGACGACCTTGAAGAAGCGATTATGTTTTCCGATGTCTGCATTTTTGTAATGCCATCTCAGAAAATAAGAGAAAACGCAAGAATGATAGCCTCCATGAAAAAGAAGCCCAGACTGATAAGCTGTTTTTCAAAGGGACTTGAAAAGGACACAGGCCTGAGGCTGTCCGAAGTCATCAATGAAGAGCTGCCCGAAGCTACAGTCGTGGCAATGTCCGGGCCATGCCACGCCGAGGAGCTTTCAAAGGGAATACCAACTGCATATGTCGCAGCCTCTGAAAACAGGAAGGCGGCTGAAATGATACAGGACTGGTTCATGTCGCCTCGGTTCAGGGTATATACCAATCCGGATATCATCGGTGTTGAACTGGGAGGCGCAGTAAAAAACGTAATAGCATTATGTGCCGGAATATCCGACGGCCTCGGTTTCGGCGACAATACAAAAGCGGCATTGATGACCAGAGGCATAGCCGAGATATCCAGGCTCGGATGCGCAATGGGAGCCAAGAGACAAACCTTTTCCGGTCTTGCCGGTATCGGCGACCTGATTGTAACATGCACGAGTATGCACAGCCGCAACAGAAGGGCAGGCATATTGATAGGCCAGGGAAGATCGGTGGATCAAGCCCTGGACGAGGTTAAAATGGTCGTGGAAGGGTATTACACCACAGAACCGGTTTACAAACTCTCGAAGAAGCTTGGCGTTGTCATGCCTATAACATCTGAGGCCTATGGGATACTTTTCAAAGGCAAAGATCCTGTAAGCGCCGTATCGTCACTGATGAGCAGAGACAGGACACATGAGCTGGAAGCGCAGGACATGGAGGACATCTGATGTATGACTGTGCAGCCAGTGTGTCATTGTCATAGTGATGTACAAATATTGAAGATTTCACTTAAAAAAACTCATTGAGTGATGTATAATAATAGCCAGGATAGTTGGTAATTACTGACCCAACAAATTGGAATAAAGCATAGACCAACGTGAGGTGCTTATGGTAAAAAAAATATTCCAGGCCTTGATCAGAAATCCCTTGCTGGTTATACTTCCAACAGCAGCAATTGCATTACTTTGGACATCAACGCTGCTTCTTCTGCCGGATATAAACAGAATGACAGACATATATGCAGGTATCTCGGACTATAAGTCATTTGCCCGAAGTTTTGATTTTCAGGATATTTCCTTCATAATGACCGCCTGCTGCCGTTAACGGTTGTGCTGTTGCTGCCATTATTGCTGCTTTACATATCCAGCCGTGATATGCTTGGAATTATCAAAAATCCTTATTATCCTCTTATCTATCCATATCAGATGATCGTAGTACCTTTAATAGTCACATATCTGTTTTTTCGGTACGACCAGCTGAAAAAAGATAAAAGCGGACTGCAAATACAACCGGTGGCAGATGAAGAGTGATTGCTGAAAAATAAGCCGGTGTCGCCACCGGCTCATGCCATTGCCTTATATCATTTGCGAAGGAACCTATCCATAAGCTTATGACCCTCATCGATGAACAAACCTGTCCTTAAAGCTTGGAACTCATCATAGCCCAGAAGGCCTGACGGCTTTTGACTGCTTTTTCTGTATATGATATACGGAACCGGCTCAGGTGTATGGGTCCTTAGTGAAAGCGGAGTCGGGTGATCCGGCAGCACAAGGATACCATAATCATCATATAAAGCAAGTCCTTCAAGCAATGTGCCCACAACAAGCTTATCGATCAATTCTATGGATCTTACCTTACTCTCGATCTCAAACCTGTGACCGCATTCATCAGGGGCTTCTATGTGTACATACACAAAATCTCTGTCCTTTTTAAGCTCATTGAGAGCGGCTTGTGCTTTACCTTTGAAGTTGGTATGAATATTTCCGGTCACGCCTTCTACATCTACAGAGTCCAGCCCCGCACAGATACCTATGCCCTTTATGAGATCTACTGCTGAGACGACGGAGCCTTTTACTCCGTATTTGTTTGTAAATTTCGGTATGGCAGGCTTTCTGCCTTCGCCCCAAAGCCATATGGAGTTGGCCGGCCGCAGACCGCGGGATATTCTGGACTTGTTAACAGGGTGGTCCTTCAGGATATCATAGCTTTTTTTCTGCATCATCAGTAATACATCAGCGGTATCGCCGGAGGGCAGATAAGGACTAATCTCTTTTTCCAATATATCGTGCGGCGGAGTTAGCTTTCTTGTGCCCGTGCCATTGTGCCATACCATGCAGTGCCTGTAACTGATGCCGGGATGAAAGCTCATCTCATCAGTCCCAAGCTGACGGTTTATTTCATGTATCAGCTCTCTTGCTTCGGCGGTTGATATTTCATCAGAGCTGTAGTCTGTCATCACTGCGTCTTCATAGTCTTCATCTATACCAAGTGTGACCAGGTTACACCTGAGGGCGAGATCAGTTTCAGAGAGTTCGACCCCCATGCTGACTGCTTCCAGAGGGGATCTTCCCGTGTAATATTTTTTAGGGTCATAGCCCATCACGGATAGATTTGCTGCATCGCTTCCCGGTGGTATTCCCTGCGGTATGGTTTTGACCATTCCGACCTCTCCGTTAGCTGCCAGAAAATCTATATTTGGTTTATCTGCGCATTGAAGAGGTGTCCTGTTTCCCAGCTGGGGCAACCGGTAATCCGCCATTCCGTCGCCCAGGACTACAACATATTTCATAAGCTGTCATACTCCATTCTGTTAATATACGGGTATCTCCGTGCGTAATTACTCAACATATTATATCAAACCAATCCAATCAAGCCAAGAAAATCATAGGATGGATACAAATTGATTATGAATAAATCTTCTTGTATAATATAAACATAATATTGTCCTTTAGGATAAAAACGGCCATTTTGCCTGAAAGGCCCGGTGATGTTATGAAGTTAAGGAAATCTGCTATTGTATTGATTGTTACCGTACTGTTGCTGGCAGCTGCATTTATTTATTTCGACACCAGGCTGCTGGATCATATCAAACTGACATCGCAGAAAGATGCCATATCAGAGACTGATATTAATAAGACTCAGAAGGATCAGATCGATGAAGAGCAGGGGGATGCTGCGGCTGCCAAAGATAATGGCGCTGTTGATTTGCCTGATGATTTGTCTGATAATGATGACAGCGACACTAATGATATGTTTATCGCATATGAGAATGTATCAGTCAGCTATAACACGCCAGAATACGATATTTCAGTTATGCTTTGTGAGAGTCCGGAGCAAAAGACATTCATAAGGCTGCAATATTATATGAACGGAGTAAGTACTGTAAACGAACTCGATGAAGAGCAGATCGCCGAACTGACAGGTATATTCGAAGGCAGAGGAGAGCTTCCACAGGCAGGCGAAGCGCAGCAGAGTGAAGGTCAGCAGGATGGAAGTGTAACCAATGCTGATCAGGATACCCAGAATAAGCCTTATGCAATCGGGCAGGCGTTGCTGAATCCCGCTCACGGACAGCTGTATCTTCTGATCAACGGAGCCTCGGTGAACGGATTTATGCAGTCATCATTTTATTTGGTCGACCTGAATGACCTATCGGTGAAAAAGCTTTTTTCATACCCTGCAAAATATGGCAGGATGTCATTCAACAGAGATTTCAGCATGCTTGCATACAGCTTTACTGATCCGGCACATATGAGTTCATATCAGGAAGACGAGCTTTTGGAGGTTTTCGACTGCATGAACGGTGAGTTCCTGGTGAAAGGAAGCAGGAAGGCAGATCAGTCCCTGATAGGCACGAACAGTGATCCGGATTTTATATACGATTACATATTCATAGGCTGGCATACGCTCGATATGGTCAAGCTGGACCAGACAGTACGGACAAAGGATAATGCCGATACCGAGCCTATTTGCATAAATGTCTATTACGATATCAAATCAGACTTACTGCTGGACGCAGACGGAAACACAATCAGTATGGACAATATCATTGGCAGCGGACAGGACAGCAGTGCAGACGAGAACGGTACTGGAAGCAGAGACGGAGACAGCGGTACTGATGGTAATGCCGATTTAGGCGGTGCGACAAAGGAAAACGGCGATGATCCTGCAGACACCGATCCCGGACAAAGTCCAGAAGATGGAGCTGATACTTCTAAAGCAGATGACAGCGAGCCCGTAAGGCTTCTGAAGGGATTCTACTCATGTCTCGGATCAACGAGCCAATATCCCAATGCCATGCAGATGCTTGATGATGGATTCGTCCTGAGACTGGGTATGCTGAAGCAGTTTGGAATAGACGAGATACATAAGAGAGATATAGATGCACAATATAGTGACAGCAATGTAACAATATATGCGGATTTATTTAAAACAGCAAGATTTGATAAACTGGTCAGCGAAAGAGTAGTAGATGATAATACTGCAGTAATAAGATACTACCAGACACTGGGATTGTCTGTCGACTCACAGTTCAGGCAGCTGATAACCGCAACGCTGATAAAACGCAATGACGGCTGGATTATAACCTTAATAGAGGATGGTACCTAATAATGCTGCATGCATTTTCCAGATTTGAAATGCTGGTCGGACACACTGCGCTGGAAAAACTTGAACAATCTAGAGTGGCGGTTTTTGGAGTAGGAGGCGTGGGAAGCTTTGTCGTTGAAGGACTCGCCAGGAGCGGTGTAGGGAGATTTATTCTGGTCGATGACGATCTTGTGTGCCTTACGAATCTGAACAGACAGATACATGCCACAAGAAAAACCATCGGAAAACCTAAAGTGGATGTCATGATGGAAAGGATACTGGATATAAACCCAAAGGCTGAGGTGGAAACGCACCAGCTTTTCTATTTGCCTGAAACCGCAGGGCAGCTTCTGGATGGCAGGGTCGACTATATAGTTGATGCCATCGATACAGTTACTGCAAAAATTGATATCGTAATGAAAGCAAAACAAAAGGGTATCCCGATCATAAGCAGTATGGGCACCGGAAATAAATTCGATCCCTCCAGGCTTATGATAACAGATATAAGCAAAACGAATACCGATCCTCTTGCCAGAGTGATGAGAAAGGAACTGAGGGACAGGGGCATAACGTCACTGAAGGTTCTATTTTCATCTGAAACACCCTCAAAAACAATAGATGATGAACAGAACTCCTGCCGGGATTGCTGTGTATGTCCCAAGGGCACTGAGAGGAAATGCACAGACAGAAGGAGCATACCCGGAAGTACTGCGTTTGTGCCTCCTGTGGCAGGATTGATAATAGCCGGAGAGGTTGTGCGTGATCTGGCAGGTATTATTCTCAGTAAATGAAAGGATCTTGAGTAAAGACAATATACAGAAGAATTGAGGAATCAAAATGTTTGATAAAAGAATCGCCATTTTCACAGGTCACTTTGGCAGCGGAAAAACCGAGGTGGCCGTCAATTATGCTCTAAAGACCGCTGAGAAGGGTAAAAAAACAGTAATAGTTGATCTGGACATCGTAAACCCCTTTTTCAGAACAGCTGATGTCAAATCGAGGCTGGAGGATCAGGGTATTAAAGTAATAACGCCGGTATACGCCAATACTAATGTGGATGTACCTTCACTGCCGGGCGAAATTAGCGGTGTGTTTGAGGACAGGAGCTATAATGTGATTCTCGATGTTGGAGGCGACGATCTTGGAGCAAGAGCCGTATCCAGATACAGGGATCAGATAGCCCACGAGGACTATATACATTATTTTGTAATAAACATCAAGCGTCCAATGACCAGGACATCAGAAGAAATTAAAGCGATGATATGGGAGATACAAACCAGTGCGGGCATAAATGTGGACATGCTCGTAAACAATGCCAACCTGCTCGGCGCCAGTACTCCCGAACTGCTGGAAGAGGCTTCGGGTATCCTCGAATCTGTTTCTGCCGAGATGTCGATCCCGGTAGGGTTTATAAGCGGAATGGAGGAAGTTTTGTCAGAATACAGGGGAGATGCAGGAATTGACAGGCTTTATCTCAAAAAGAACATTAGACTTCCCTGGGAGCAGTAGTTGCTTGCAATATGGCGAGACCGCCAGCGGTATTTATTTTTGTTGTATTTGCCAAACACCAACCATAGAGTCCATTTCAATACATAGCAATGGGGGTTGAATTTTATGTGAGATTTACATTCTAACGAGGGGTTCGCTTCGCTAACGAGAGGTTCGCTTCGCTAACGAGGGATATGCATCACTAGCGAGGGGTTTGCATCATTAATGAGGGGATCACATCTTAACGAGAGGTTCACATCACTAACTTGGGGTTCACATCATTAATGAGGGGTTTTCATCTTTACGAGAGGTATACATAATGAGAGAAGAAGTGAACTGCTCAAAAAATGCAGGTAATGGGCAAAAAAATGAGCTGAAAAATGATTTTTTTCTATGATTATTTTACATAATCTGGAGTTGTGCAGTGTTATCATGGGCTAATGTTGAAAATATTCACTATTGGAACCCCATTACTTGCATTTTTTGAGCATTATGTACTTGAGCATTATGCACTTGATTGAAATGCCTTACCTTTCACACTCATCGGAGCTTCTCTTACCTTTCACACTTGCAATTGAATGCGATGAGATTTATAATAGATTAAATCGCTTTTAGAATGTGAGGTGCGATATGGCAAAGGTTACTTTCAATGAAGATCGTTGTAAGGGCTGCAAGCTTTGTGTGTCTGTATGCCCTAAAAAAATAGTTGTTATGGATGAAGAAAGGTTAAACCTCAAAGGTTTTCACCCGGCAACCGTCAAAGAGATGGAAAAGTGCATCGGCTGTGCTTTTTGTGCAACGATTTGCCCTGATTGTGTCATAGTAGTAGAGAAGTGATAGGGGGATAAGATAAATGGGAGAAAAAATACTTATGAAGGGGAACGAGGTCATTGCCGAGGCGGCGTTAAGAGCTGGCTGCAGGCACTATTTCGGCTACCCCATAACTCCTCAGACAGAGGTGGCGCATTATTTTGCTAAGAAGATGCCCCAGTATGGCGGCACTTTTATACAGGCTGAGAGTGAGATTGCGGCAATGAACATGGTCTACGGTGCAGCAAGCGCCGGAGCAAGAGTCATGACATCATCCTCGAGCCCTGGGATCAGTCTGAAGCAGGAAGCGATATCCTATTCTGCATGTGCAGAATTGCCTGCTGTTATTGTTAATGTAGTTAGAGCAGGCCCGGGACTCGGCGGCATACTTGCATCACAGTGCGACTATTTTCAAGCGACAAAGGGCGGAGGCCATGGCGATTACAGGATGGTCGTTCTTGCGCCGAGCAGTGTCCAGGAGCTGTATGAGCTGGTAGTGGAAGCCTTCAACATAGCGGACAAGTATCGTACGCTCTGCATGATCATGGGTGACGGCATGCTGGGTCAGATGATGGAGGGTGTAGAATTCAAGGACAGCGAAGATATATACAAAGCTGATAAGGGCTGGGCTGTGACAGGTACAGGAATGAACAGGGAGCATAATATGATCACCTCGATATATATTGACCCAGAAGTTCTGGAGAATCATAATTTGAAGCTGCAGGCAAAATACAGGCAGATAGCTGAGAACGAAACAAGAGCAGAAACATACAACTGCGAAGGTGCAGATATAATTATTGCCGCTTATGGCACTGTTGCAAGGATCATTAAGAATGTCATAAAGTCTGCCGAGAAGGAAGGCATAAAGGTCGGACTTATCAGACCGATCACTCTTTGGCCTTTCCCGTCAGCTGTCTTTGAAAAATTTGCAGATGTTCCGAAGGCTTTCCTTTCTGTTGAAATGAGCGCAGAGCAGATGGTCGAGGATGTAAGACTTGCAGTTAATGGAAAAAAGCCGGTGCATTATCATGGCAGGATGGGTGGAATGATACCGACTCAGAAGGAGATACTCGACAAAATCAAGGAAATTTTGAAGTAAAGGGGAATGACGATGGCAATAGTATTTCAGAGGCCGCATGCCTTGAAGGAAACACAGATGCATTACTGTCCAGGCTGTACACACGGTATCGTTCACCGTCTGGTGGCAGAAGCTATAGATGAGCTTGGTATAGAGGGGAAAACCATAGGTGTTTCTCCTGTTGGCTGTGCATATAACAATTATTTATATTTTAACTGCGATATGGTACAAGCTGCTCACGGAAGAGCGCCAGCTGTTGCGACCGGCATCAAGCGCGTACACCCCGATAACGCAGTATTCACCTACCAGGGTGACGGTGATCTGGCAGCCATTGGTACCGCTGAAATCGTCCATGCAGCCAACAGAGGCGAAAAAATCACTACTATATTTATAAACAATGCGATCTATGGCATGACTTCCGGTCAGATGGCACCGACGACACTGGTAGGTCAGGTCACTACGACATCGCCTTTTGGCAGAAAACCAGAAATCGAAGGTTATCCGGTCAACGTGTGTGAAATGCTCGCAACACTTAAGGGCGCCGCATATGTGGAACGTGTATCAGCTCATAACATCAAAAATATTAGTATTGCTAAAAAAGCAATAAAGAAAGCTTTCCAGGTTCAGCTTGCAGGTCTTGGCTTCTCTATAGTGGAAGTGCTTTCATCATGCCCTACGAACTGGGGGCTTGATCCTGTAAAGGCGCTGGGCTGGATCGAGGAAAAGATGATACCGCAATATCCGCTCGGCAACTTCAGGGGAAAGGATTTGGAGGTGTAGGCATGACTCAGATAGATATCATTTTTTCAGGCTTCGGCGGCCAGGGGATACAAGCTGCCGGCAAATTGATAGCCTATGCAGGGATGCTGGAAAACAAGTATGTTTCATTCCTACCGTCATATGGCCCTGAAATGAGAGGCGGAACTTCAAACTGTCATGTTATAGTATCAGATGATCCCATAGGCTCTCCGATATTAAACAGTGCAACAGTGGTCATGGCTATGAACAGACCTTCTCTCGACAAGTTTGAGAGCTATCTGGAGCCCGGAGGCATTCTGCTGTTGGACAGCTCACTGATTAACAGGAAACCGGTCAGAAAGGATATAAAGGTGTTTTCGATCCCAGCGACACAGATTGCATCTGATATGGGAAATCTGGCATTTGCAAACATTATCATGCTGGGTAAGCTGATAAATGAGACCAACGCCGTTTCGACAGAGTATTTTGAGAAAGGCCTCAAAAAGGTTCTGCCGGAGAAGAAACACCATCTGATTCCTGATGAAATGAAAGCGCTCAAGCTAGGTATGGAATATTGATCCTTTGTATAAATCAGCCTGCAAGCGGTGAATAACGCTAAGCGGGCTTTTTTTAGTATGACGGGCATGCCGTCAATCTGTGGTGAAAGTCCACAAGGGGCGTAGTTGCCGACGAACCCCAAAGCGACTTGCAAGTTTCGCATCGTGAGATGTGGGAGAGAAGAAGCAATAG